>JACOEJ010000002.1:65213-68382 GCA_024998645.1 Nitrospira sp. | reverse complement strand
CATGGATTCGTCGGATAGTTTGATGCTCGATGCCAAGCAAGCCATTCTGGAGGAACAGCATCGCCGGTTTCAGGCCCTCCAGAAGGAAGGCAAGTGGGCGGAAGCGATGCAACAGTTCCAGACCACGATGCATTGCGCGTCGGATCTGTTGACGGATTCCCTGACCTTGCTCGAACGGGTGCTTGAAACGCATCGCCAGCGCCCTCCGGAGAATCCTCAGAACGGTCCCCTCGCATAACCCTAGCGCGTGGACGCCTCCATGGCCGCCTGCTCGCTCGGCAGCAGCAGCCGGTTCAGGTCCAGCACGATCAGCAGCCGATCCTCGATCCGCCCGACCCCCTGGGTGAACTCTGCACCGGCTGAATTGCCGACGGAGGGGGGCGGTTCGATCATCACTTTGGGCAGCCGCAGGACTTCCACCACTTCATCGACGATGAGGCCGACCATCCGTTGGCGGACCAGCACCACCATGATGCGAGAGTTATCCGTCCGTTCAACGGCCGAGAGACCGAACCGCCGGCGGAGATCCAGCACCGGGATGATCCGCCCGCGGAGGTTGATGACCCCTTCGACGAAGTACGGCGCCTTGGGGACGCGCGTGACTTCGACCATGCGGTTGATTTCCTGCACACTGAGCACATCGAGCGCGAATTCTTCCTGGGCAATCCGGCACGTCACGAACTGCACCAGGTCATCCCCGCCCTTGCCTGTCCCGCTGGGCCCGGCTCCTTGTTGAACCAGGCCCGGTATTTTCTCCTCGACAATCATCGGTGTCCCCTTTCCTGGCTCACGCCTAGAGCTTGAAGGATCCGACAATGCCCTGCAGTTCGGTCGCCAGCTGGCTCAGGTCGTGGCTGGCTTTCGCCGACTCATTGGCGCCGGAGGCCGATTCCTTCGTGACCTTCGCGACGTTTTCGATATCGTTCGCGATCTGTTGCGTCGCGACCGATTGTTCTTCGGAGGCCACGGCGATCTGCCGGATCATGTCCGCACTCTCGGAGACCATCTCGACGATGCGAGAGAGCGCTTCGCCGGTCCGGTTCACGAGGTCCACGCCGCTGGTGACCTTGACGGTCCCCTGCTGCATCGACTCGACGGCGCCACGGGTATCCTGTTGGATCTGCCGGATCATGTCGCCGATTTCCTTCGTGGCTTTGGTCGTCCGTTCGGCCAGCTTTCTGACTTCGTCGGCGACGACCGCGAATCCCCGTCCCTGCTCACCGGCGCGGGCCGCTTCGATGGCGGCGTTCAAGGCCAGCAGGTTGGTCTGGTCCGCGATGTCTTCGATGACCCGGACGATTTCGCCGATCTGATCGGATGACTTCCCGAGCTCCGAAATAATCGTGGCCGAGCTGGACACGGCATCGGAGAGTTGTTGCATCCCCGAGATGGTGTCGGAGACTACTGAGCCGCCGTCTTTGGCAGTCTTGACCGTCTCCTGGGCGAGGGTTGCGGCCTTGCCGGAGTTCTGGGCGACCTGGCTGACCGTCGCATTCATCTCTTCGACCGCCGCGGCGGTCTGTGAGGCGCGTGACGTCAGCGTATCGGTGCCCTTGGAGATTTCTTCGGCAGTCGCAGACAACTCGACCGACGCGGAGGCGACTTTATCGGTCACGTGGGCTACTTTACCGATCATCTTTTGCAGCTTCTCGATGAACATATTGAAGTAGCCGCCCAATGACGCAATTTCGTCTGTCCCGTGGACCGGCACGCGCTTGGTCAAGTCGCCCTCTCCCTGGGCGATATCCTTGGTGATCGTCATCATTTCCTGGATTGGCTTCAGGATCATGCTGCGCAAGAGGAAATAGGTCAGTACAACAATGGCCAAGACGATCGTGACCATCACGCTGGCCGTCTTTATCATGGATTCCCTGGACAGTTGCTGGGCCTTCGTCATCACCATATTGACGGTAAGGACACCCAGGGTGTCACCCACTTGCTTATCGGTATGACAGCTGATGCAGGCCGCATTCACCGCTTTATCGGGTGTGGCCCGACGAAAGGTCGGGACCCCGTTGATGTCTTCTTTCCTTGAAAAGCTTTCAGCCCCGGCCTGAATGGCCTTCATGGCCTCGTTTTCGAACGCGTCTTTGGGGGTATTGGCCGGATTCAGCGGACTCTGACTGATCAGCCGGGTATTGAAGAGGCCGCTTTTATTGGCCTCTTCTCCCAACTCCCGCATCGCGGTGGCCGGGAAGGGAATGGCGTCGGGATTGCCGACATGATCCTTGGCCACGACGATGTCTGATCCGCCTTTGGACTTCTTGACCTTGGCCACATAATTCTGGGCGATGTAGGCGCGGGTGATCTGTGCATAACTCTCCACGATCCTTCCGCGTCCTTCGAGCATCGTATCCAGCTTGTCGTTTTCTTGTTCCTGAATCATGAACAAACCGATCAACGTGATGATCGTGGCAACTCCCACGATGGCCACCACAAATTTCGGCCCGATATTCATATTCTTCATCAGCGTCTTCATAGGTCCTCCTACCTGCTGCGTGTGAATGAAGTGAGTGCGTGCCCTGTCAATACCTTCTTGCCCGTCTCATGCCCTACCGCATGTTCAACACCTCGCCGGCGAGGTAGGAGTGGTCACTACCTTATCGGCATCCTTCGCGTGATCCTGTACTGCTAGGCCATAGTCAACACCTCGCCGGAGGGAGGGATCGAACCAGGCCTGGTCGGCAGGGCTCGATGGGTCCTCTCTCATTTAGACCATGTTCAACACTTCGCCGACGATGTGCGGCAATGGCACGACTTTATCCGCACAGCCTGCTTCCACGACCGCTTTCGGCATGCCATAGACAATGCAGGTCTTTTCATCCTGCGCGATCGTTCGGCCTTTCGATGCCTTGATAGCCTTCATCCCTTCGAGCCCGTCATGGCCCATGCCGGTGAGAATGATGCCGATGCCGCGCTCTCCGTACAGGGCTGCCACCGATTGCAGCATGATGTCGGCGGCCGGTGCGTGGAGATGTTTCTCGTAGTTCGGACTGAGCGAGACAATATTGGTGGTAATGTTCTTCTTCTTGACCCGGAACTGTTGGCCGCCCGGTGCGATCAGCACGACTCCGGCCCGTACTTCCTCGCCATCTACCGCCTCTTTGACTTCCAGCGGGCAAATTTGATTCATACGATCGGCAAACGGTTTGGTAAAGGTCTTGGGCAT
>JACOEJ010000002.1:62715-65113 GCA_024998645.1 Nitrospira sp. | reverse complement strand
CCGTCGAGCTGTTTGGGGACATAATCGACTGCGCCGAATTCCAAGGCTTGAAGCGTATCGCTGGCTCCTTCAGTGGTGAGCGAACTCACCATGACGATCGGCACCGGATATTCAGCCATGATGCGCCGGACTGCTTCGATGCCATTCATACCCGGCATTTCGACATCCATTGTCACGACATCCGGCTTCAACGCTTTCACCTGTTGAAGGGCTTCCTCCCCGTTTCTCGCCATGCCGGCGACCGCGATGCGGGGATCGCTGGTCAGCATCGTCGAGAGACTCTTCCTCATAAAGGTCGAATCATCGACGACAAGTACTTGGATGGTCTTTGGCATGGCTCTATCGCCCCTGTGTGATACCTGCGCGGGGTCTCCCGCGGCCCGCTTACTTAGATGATGTATCGCGTCAGCTTGCTGGCGAATTCCTTCGGATCGAACTTGGTGACATAATCCGTTGCGCCGACTTGCGCGCCTTTTTCCTGGTTGCAACTTCCCGTCAGCGACGAGTGAAGAATGACCGGAAGATGTGCCAGTCTGGGGTCAGACCGGATCTGCTTGGTTAAGGTAAAGCCGTCCATGTCCGGCATTTCGATATCGCTGAGGATGAGTTGAATCCGATTGACCTGCGGCAATCCCTGCTTCACGGCATCGTCGGCCAGTGACACGAGATAGTCCCAGGCCTCTTTCCCGGTGGTTGTCTGGATATAGCTCATACCAAGCTTGTCGAGCGCTTTTTTGATTTGAGATCTGGCGACCGAGGAGTCGTCGGCAAAGAGGACACATTTGCTCTTCAGCTCCGGCATTTCGTGTATGCCTGCAAAAACTTCGTCGTCGGGACGTGGACAGATGTCACTGAGCAATTTCTCGACGTCGAGGATCAGGACCATACGCGCGTCATCGAGCATCGTAACGGCGGTGACGGCGCCCTTGTTGTTTTCACGGACCAGGGCCGGCGGCGTTTTGATCTTGGACCAGGAGGTCCGGATAATACGATCGACCGCCGCGACGTGAAAGGCCTGCAAGCTAGCGTTGTATTCGGTGATGATCAGGATGCCGTTTTCTTTACATTCGGGCTTCGTAAGATCGACGTCTTGCTCACCGAGTCCAAGTGTGCGTCTCAGTGCGATCACCGGCACCATCGTGCCCCGGATATTGGCCATGCCCAGCACGCGGCCGTCAGCTTCCGGCACTCTGGTCAGGGGCGGCAATTTCATGACCTCGCGGACTTTGAACACGTTGATCCCGAAGACTTCTCCGGTACCCAGATGGAACAAGAGCAGTTCCATCTGATTGGCCCCCGCCAGTCTCGTGCGCGCATCGATTTCATTAATCAGCGTAGACATCAGCGAACTCCTTTACGACCCCTACCCGTTGTCCTAGGCCACCATGGCGGAGGCATGCCAGGCTTGGGCGTTCTCCACAAGCTCTGAAATATCCAGGATGAGTACCACCTTTCCTTCGCCGGTGATCGTGGCGCCGGAAATGCCTTTGATGCTGTCCAGATATTCCCAAATGGACTTGATGACGACTTCTTCCTGCGATCGTAATTCATCGACGACCACACCGATGCGCCGGTCGCCGAGTGCGGCGACGACCACATAGAAACGGTCGCGTTCGCGGTCGGTGGGAATTTCGAATTCTTTGGCCAGCCGGAGCAGCGGCAGCACGCGATCCCGCAAATGTAAGACTTCCCGGCCGTTGATGGTCTTGATCTCGTCTTTGGAAATCCGGACGGCTTCAATGACAGAGCTGAGGGGAATGGCAAACGTTGCCCGTTCGACTTCCACCATGAGGGCTTGAATAATGGCGATGGTCAGAGGCAGCTTGATCGTGATGAGGCTCCCCTTACCTTCTTCGGACTCGATTTCGACTGTCCCGTTCATCTTGCGGATGTTGGTTCGGACGACATCCATGCCGACGCCGCGACCGGAGACATCCGTCACTTTCTCCGCCGTGCTGAATCCAGGCAGGAAAACCAAGTTGACGACTTCCCGCGGCTCCATGGTCGCCAGCTCGGCCTCGCTGATAAGTCCTTTGGATAATGCTTTGGCTTTAATCTTGCTGAGCGCGATCCCTTTCCCGTCGTCCTGGATGCGGATCACGATGCTGTTGCCTTCCTGGCTTGCGGCGATGCGTAGGACTCCCTCACTGGGTTTTCTGGCGGCATGGCGTTCGGTCGGCATTTCGATGCCGTGATCGATGGCATTCCGCACGAGGTGAACCAGCGGATCGCCGATTTCATCGGCCACGGACTTATCGAGTTCGGTTTCTTCTCCGTGGGTTTCGAGGCGCACTTGTTTGCCGAGTTTCTGGGACAGATCCCGGACCATGCGCGGCAACTTGGCCATCACTTTCTTGATGGGCAACATGCGGGTCTTCATCACGGCCAGCTGCAAATC
>JACOEJ010000002.1:61480-62615 GCA_024998645.1 Nitrospira sp. | reverse complement strand
ACGACCGCCATTTCTCCTTGGCGAAGCTTATTCAGAATGCTTTCAGCGCGATGGGTGATATCGACGAGATGGGTGAAACCCAGGAAACCGGCCGAGCCTTTCATGCTATGCATGGCTCGGAAGATCTCATTCAACAAGTCCTTGTTGTCCGGTTGAGTTTCCAGCTCGACGAACTTCTGATCGAGGCCGTCGATCATTTCGGTCGTTTCGGTCAGAAAGTCGTTGAGTATTTCCTGTGTTTCATCGTCCATAGCACCCTCCGATATGAACTACCGTGACGCGTGATCAGAGATCAGTGTTCCGCAAGATTCAATCTTCCTGGAACCGGATCTCGACTCATCACCCATCACCGTCTACCCACTACTCAATCAGTTAAATCCAAACTGCTTCAATATCTCGTCTGCGACATCCTGATTCATGGATGTATTTTTCGAGGCTTCCAATTGCTTCAGCATCTCTGACGCTTTGCTGGCTTCTGACTTGCCTGCACCCTTGGTGAAGGGGCCGAAAATGACGACCAGTTCAAGCAGCTTGTGCTCCACTTCATCCATGATCGTGACGAGTTTATTGACCCGCTGAGCCACAAGATCTTGGAAGGACATCGCGGTAATGATGTCCACCAGCGCCGGACCATCCTTGTCGAGTGATTTGCGAATTGCGGCGAGCTTTGCCGCCGTGGCGTCGGGACTGGAGCTGGCCAGGCCATTTATAAGGGCATCGAACTGCAGATTGACCATTTTGCGATTGGCTTCGATGGTTTCGACAAGCTGCATCACCTTGTGTGAGCTGTCTTCGGTGAGTTTGCGCAGATCCCGCAAGTGTGTCGTGGCCGCCGGCAATTGCTCGGATGTCGCGCTCATAGGGTCGGCAAATTGCGAAATGGTCTTAATGGTCTTATCGATAAACCGGGTGAGCTCGCCGAGTTTATCGTAGAGCTGTGTGTCGGACGGACCCTGCTCGTCGTCATCTTGTTTGGATTCGCCGAGTTTCACCTGATCGCGAATGATCATGGGAACCGTCCTTCCTATTTGTTGAAGATCTTATTGATCTTCTCTTGCATCGTTTCAGCGGTGAACGGCTTGACGACGTAATTGTTGACTCCCGCCTGGATGGCTTCGATGAGATTCTCTTTCTG
>JACOEJ010000002.1:58927-61380 GCA_024998645.1 Nitrospira sp. | reverse complement strand
AGGTTCAGATTCATGAACTTCACCCGGCTTTTGATCGTCGACGAAATGGCAAAGTTCTCGCCTTGAGCATTGAAATGTCTGGTCTTGAGGTGGGGTGGAACATGGCGCAAAGCATGTGCGGTGTAGACGCCCGCCTTGGCCAGCTTCAGGATCGGTTCACTGATGTCTGTGGCCAGGATTTCAATGTTCCAGTTCACCAGCGGCGCGTAATCCGACAACATGAGGGCCAGGGTGTAGGGCTCATCTCCCGATGAACAGGCGGCGCTCCAGATCCGGATCTGGCGGGACGCTTTGTTCGCCTCCATGACGGCCGGGATGACGGTCTTGATGAAGGAGTCGAGCTGTGGTTGATCCCGATAGAAGTAGGTCTCGTTCGTCGTGATCAGGCCATAGAGCGAGACAAGCTCCCGGTCGCGATAGGTATCGAAGCGGAGGTAGTTGACGTAGTCGGCATAGGTCGCGAGTTTGTGTTCTTTGAGACGCGAGGCGAGGCGGCTTTCCAGGAGATATTTCTGATTCTCCTGAAAGGTGATCCCCGTCTGCTCGTAGATGAATTCACGCAGCAGCTTGAATGTCTCGGCATCCATGCCTCGTTTGCTCTGTTCTGCTTCTGCTTTTGTGACAGGACTGCCCATGAGACTCCCTTACCCGCGTACGGGTGTTGCACGTTGGTCGTGGCATTCCCTGCTATGGGGCGCACCTCGACCGTCGGAGGTTGTTCTCAGCCGGTCTTCGCCGCGAACTGCGTTACGCGGCTTGTGATCGGCTATGCATCCAGTCATGGATGTCGCGTCGCAGGAAGCGCCAGTGCTTCCCGATCTTCGAGGCCGGCAATTCGCCGACACGTGCGAGTTTATAGACGGTGGACTTGGGCACGCGAAGAAATCGTGCCACTTCCTGGACCGTCAAGATCTCGCCATCCGTTGTGTTTGCCTGTGTCATGATCGATGCGGTCATAGGATTATTCATAGTGAGTGGGTTATCGGTGTGCTCGATAGAAAACTTGAGGGGGTACTCGCATCGAATAGCACAGCGGGTATCTCGGTGTTATCGATTGGAGTATGTCGCGTAATGCGGGAGCGACTGGGGCTTAGGTTTGGAGGTCCTTCAGCCGATGAAGTACTCGATATCCACCGCTAACCATCAGGAACTTTGCGCAATGGCCACGATCATCTCGATCGCGTCGGGAAAGGGAGGAGTCGGTAAGAGCGTCGTGTCGGCAAACCTTGCCCTCTTATTGGCCAAGCACGGACAACGCGTGGTGTTGGCCGATCTTGATGTGGGGGGAGCAGATAGTCATATTCTCTTCGGCCTATTGAATCCTCCGCTGACGTTGACCGACTTTCTCAATCGCCGCGTGGCGACGCTGGCGGAGATTGCGCAGTCGTTATCCGTGCACAAGAATCTGCGCATTATTCCTGGCACCGGTGATACGTTGGCCACGGCTAACATGCCCTATTCGAAGAAAAAGCGGCTTATCCGGAACTTCCAGGAGATGGATACCGACATCATTATCGCGGATATCGGCGCCGGGACCAGCTACCATGCTCTCGATTTTTTCCTTATGGCTGATCACCATGTCGCCGTGGCCACGCCTGACCCCACCTCGGTCTTGGATCTCTATCGTTTCATCAAACTGGCGGCAATCCGCCGTGTGTTGTCCTCATTCCTTGCCCGTGACGCGATGGCTGAGGCGTTGTCGGATCGCGACTTCAGTAGCGTCGAAGAAGTGTTGGATGTGGCAGGAAAGACGGATGAAGCGGGACGAGGGATCGCCGAGACGTCGCTGCGCACGTTTCAACCGGCCCTGATTCTCAATCGGGTCGCCGGCCGCTCGCGTGTCAATGTGTTGCAGCTTCGGAAGCTCTTGAAGGAATATGTCGGCGGTGATCTGACTCTTCTGGGGGAAATTCCAGACGACCCCGCCATGGAACGGGCTGTGCGCAGTTATCTGCCGGTAACCGAGCTGGAGCCGTCGGCTCCGGCCGCGCTGGCGCTCGGGCACATTGCCGACACTCTCCTGCAACGTATTGCTGGTTCCCCAGCGAAAGCGGCTTAATCCGTAGTTGGCGATGCTTCTCTTTTGTGGGAATGCTGCGGGTGAGGCAGGAATGACGGTCGGCGGATGGTCTTCGTTTAGCTTCAGGTATTCCGTCTGGCCCGAAGCCGTTCGGCTTGTGTCTGAATGATGTGGCGGATGATGTCTTCTTGATGATCCGGAGACAGGTCGACGTATTGCGTGGCGATGAGATAGCCTGGGGCCCCGGTCAGCGGCGAGGTACGAATGACCTTGGCGGTCGTGTTGACGGGAGTGAAGGGCGGAAGAATCAGTTTCAGCGTCAACAAGTCCGATGTTTGGAACAGCCTTGGTGAGACGAAACTGATCCCTCCCCCGCTGATATTCACCTCGGTCAGTCGCGCGATGGCGATACTATCGGGCTGAATATGCGCCA
>JACOEJ010000002.1:40998-58827 GCA_024998645.1 Nitrospira sp. | reverse complement strand
TCAACCGAGGCAATGGCCGGATTGCACACTTCGGCAATCCCGATGCTGGCCGTCAGTCGAACGGTGCCATCCTCGACGTCAAACGCATGGGTTTCAATGAGATTGCGTAGGCGTTCGGCTAAGGGTTGGGCCTGCTCGATTGAGGTATGCGGCAGGATGATGGCAAACTCTTCTCCCCCATACCGTCCGACCGTATCGACGTCGCGCACGGTGTCCGTCATCAACGAGGCCAGTTCTCTCAAGACGAGATCGCCGGCTGTGTGTCCCAAGCAGTCGTTCACGGTTTTAAAATAGTCGAGGTCCAAGATCATCAGGCAGGCGGGTGCCCCGTAGCGAAGTCCAGCCTTCAATTCACGCATGAGTGGTTCATCGAGGGCGCGGCGGTTGAAGACGCCCGTCAGAGGGTCCCTCAATGCCATGTCCTGGAGATCCTGGTGGGCATCGGCATTCCGTAACGTGAGGGAAAGCGACGTGCCGATGGTTGCTAGCAACTGCTGTTCGTCTTCTGTGAAGGGCTGAGACCCCTCTCGTTGAACGTGTAGCACCCCAATAGCGTGAGGTCCGATCGCCAGCGGAGTATCGTGCACGGCATGCGCCTCTGGCTGCGGGTGAGCGAGGATGACGCCTTCGCTTCTCATTAGCGGCATGGGACGCGAGTCGACCAGGCGCAGTGTGGTCGCTCCTGATGTCACCCGCTGCGGTGACCGCCCGAGTCGTCCGAGGAGTTGTGTTTTGAGGGTCTGTTCCCGTTCCTGGTTGCCGCCTTTCGACCATGTCCAGACATGCTCTGGATTTGTTCGGACCAAACCAATGAGTTCGGCTCCGGTGAGTGCGGGAACTCCGGTAAAGAGGGCCTGAACGACTTCCTCAGGCTTCAGGGATCCGGCCAGTGCCTGTGTCAGCTGATTGAGTCCGGCCAAGCGTTGATTGAATTGCTTGAGGGTATCACGCTCCTGGGCCAGGGACCGATTGGCGGTGGCCAGTTCTCCGGAAAGGTTGCGGACCTCCAAGAAGGTTTGGCGGTTGCGTAGCCCGCTGATCAGAGAGTCGGTCAGCCGCGATAAGGAACAGGGCCAATTCACATAGTCGAAGGCGCCGTTGCGGAGAAACTGCGCGACCATGTCGGGTTTCTGGTTACGTCCGGCGAGAATGATGCAGAGGTCACTCTGTCGGGCTGCCACGGCTTCGAGAAAATCCAGGGTGTCTGTCGCGTGTGCGCCTACTTGATACACGATAGCCTGGACGTCTGCGGTGCTGTCGGTGTCGAGTGTGCAGTGTTGTTTTGTGACGGGCACAAATGCAAAGCCATCCCGTGCGAGTTGAATCCAGCGCATATCCCGATGGAACAACGGGGCTCCGACGAGGAGAATGCGCGAAAGACCATCGTGCGGTTGTGTGCTCACCTGGACCTCTTTGTGTTGTCGCGGTCATGTTCTGGCAATGCGGTGACTTGATCATGCCGTTCACGAGCTTCCGGTGACACGGAGACGCGGTCGGCCTGACCTCTCGTCGGTTCGGGTGATTTCTCAGGCTGTGTCGGCTGGAGCGCACGTTGATAGGTGCGGACCAGGTTATGTATCTGATGGACTGCGATCCCCATGTGAGTCTCCCGGGCGCGATTGGTTAGATGTGTCGCTCAATCGTCCCTGAGTCCGAGGAAAAGGCGCCATTCCATCGGCGCAATCCTTGTAAGCGTTGGCGAGTCTTGGCGGCTTCATCAAGCAGTGAGGCCAAGCCTGCCTGGGCTACCTTGATCCGTTCTGCTATCGTGCGATCGACTCTCACCATATATGTCCTATGCTCGAGGGAGAGGGCTTCTTGAGAGAGGAGGTTCTCTCGTAATCGAAGGTAGTGATCTACCCTATTCCATTCTCCTTGGGCTGCAGCCATCCCTGCTGCCTCGGTGACAGCTATGATGGTATGTAGATCCTTGTCGGAGACTCGTTCCATATGATTACCGGGCCAACGCCAATGGGGCCTGCTGTTGTGCTGCGACCTCTCTCCAGGCTTCCCGCAGGGTCATGAGGCAGCGAACTGGCCCATCAAGCCTTGTGCTCATATGTTTAGTGTTCGCTTCAACAAGCTCGCTCAGCATGTAGTCGTAGAGGCGATGAAGCGATTTTGCGATCTCTCCCCCCTGCTCATAATCCAATACACTATCGAGTTCCCCAACAATGGATATGGCCCGGCCTATGAACCGCGCTTTGTCCGGAAAATTATTGGTTTCAATGGCTCTCCGCGTCAATTCGATAGATTGGATGGCGGCATCATAGAGTAAGACCACCAGCTGAACCCGGGAAGATGTCAGGATTTGAGTTTGCTGATACTGTTGAGCGTATTGTGTGACCATAGGAATAGGTTCCCTTTACTGTGAAACAGGTTCATCAGTTGCCAGTTGTGGTAGTCGTGGGAAGTGAGCTAACTTGGCTCTTCATCTGGCTTAGCAATCCGTCAAGCGCCGCGTACTGTGCTTTCAGGCGATCTTGATACTGCGCAATCGCCTCTTCTTTTCTGGATATTTCAGCAGAAAGATCTGTGATCTGCTTGGTGATATTATTCTTTCTCAACGTCAATGAACCGGAACCGACATCATCGAGCTTGTCCACGGCACTGCTCAGCAGTTGTGCAATTCCGGCGCTTCCTGTCTGATTGATAAAAAGGTTTCGCACGTCCGAATAGTGCGTGCTCAACGCAGCGTCAACTTTCGAGTCATCCACAGTAATGGTTCCGTCGCGTTCCGTCTTAAATCCAAGTGCGCCAGTCGTACTTACGGTCGGAGCGCCTGCAATATTCGAGGACAGCGCAGTGCGAATCTGTGAGAGCACACTACGCACGGTCGGCTCATTAAAAAACAGGCCACCTTTTTTGGTTGCGACGTCATAAGTAGTCCGCTCGTTAATAAATTTGACGACGTCATTATAGGCTGTGGTCAGTGCTTTGATATTTGTTTTGACCGCACTTACGTCACGACTCACGTTGACCTGGGCTGTGGAGGTGCCTGTGGTATTCAGTAATGTGACGGTGACGCCAGGAATGGCGTCTGAGACGGTATTCGTGCTGCGTTGCAGGGTAATGGGGTTTTTCGTCGGGTCTCCGATGGTCACGACCGCATCTTGCGCTGCCTGGAGCGTATCAACGCCTCCGGTTCCGCTACTATTGGCCAGATCCAACGAGGTTGTGTCTGCCACGATGGTGATGCTGTTAGAGGCTCCGGTGCTTGACGAGTTCAGCACAAGCCGGTAGGCGGGAGTGGTGTCAGATCCTGTATTGATGATCGAAGCTGTGGCTCCGGCGCCTAGGTCGTTAATCGCGGTTTTGAGATCTTCAAGTGTGGCTGTGTCGCCCAGGGTAATGGTCTGATCGGAACCAGCTCCGACACGGAAGGTGAAAGTGCCGGAAGCGCCGGGGACAATGTCGGTGGTTGTCGTTGCAACGGCTTTTGCTGCTTTGTTGGTGATTTGTTGGGCTTGAGCCAGTTGTGTGATCTTAATCGAGTAGGTGCCCGATGTTGCAGTTGATGAGCTCGTCGCACTCAATAAACTGTCATCGGACACACTCGTGCTTGTTCGGTCAAACGACGTTGAGAGGCGTAACTGATCTGCAGCACCCTGCAGAAAAACCAATTTGGTGCTGAGCGTCGCATAATCCGTCGACTTCGAACTAAGGTCACCTTTTTTAGCGGTGAGGCTGTCAATTGGCAGATGTGCGACCTTCACCAATTGATCGACCACGGAACCGAAGTCTATTCCATTCCCAAGTCCGGTAAAGCTGATGGTCGACATATCCCCTCACCTTCACACTGTCAGGCCTTTTGTTCGAGGAGTATGCCCCTCGATTTATCATAAAACTTTTCCAACTCAAGCACTTCTTTTGGCGGTAACTCACGAATCACTTTCCCCGAGTCTTTGGCAATAACTTTTACGATCACTCGCTCTGTGGAATCATCAATCTCAAACTTCAAGTTGGTGTCGTGTGCTTGCACGTCTTCACTGACCTTTGCCACCGCCTGCTCGAGTTGCGCCCGTTCGATCGGATCGGTTGGCTTCTTCTCGGTATCAGATTGCGTCCGTGCGACAGTCGGCTGTTTGGCCGCTGCATGATCCGGTTCACCCCCATGAGCGGGTGTGGTCAGGAGATCTGCTTTGCCGGTTACCGATGTAATCATGGCAGCCTCCGTGTGAACCTTAGATTGGGACGGCCGCCCATACCGAGCGGCCGTCCCTGTTACCTACTTACTAACCTTGCAGCAAGGCCAGTGCCTGCTTCGGCAGGTTATTGGCTTGCGCGAGAACCGAAATACCGGTCTGCACCAGGATTTGGTTCTTGGTAAATTGGGCCGTTTCTGCAGCCACGTCCGCGTCGCGGATACGCGACTCGGCTGAGGTGAGGTTTTCACTCGTAATCTGCAGGTTCGCAATCGTCGCTTCGAACCGGTTCTGAATTGAACCGTAGTTCGAGCGAGCGGTGGCGATCGCGCTGATCGCGCTATCAATGTTGCCCAACGCGCTGGATGCATTGGCCGAGGTCGATACGTTCACTGAGGACAATCCCAGCGAGCTTGTGGTGATATCGGCCAAAGCTAAAGCAAGGGTATTGCCCGTTCCGCTCCGGAATCCGACCTGGATGGAGAAGCTGATCGAGCTGCCGCTCGTCAGGGCCTGACCGTTGAATTCCGTAGTCGTCGCAATCCGGTCGATTTCCGACCGCAACGCCACGAACTCCTGATCGATGTACGACCGCTCGGTGTTGCCGACCGTACCGCTGGCGGACTGTGAAGACAGCTCGCGGAGACGGGACAGCAAATTCCCAATAGTGGAGGCCGCGCCGTCGGCAATCTGCGTCAAGCTGATGCCGTCGGAGGAGTTGCGTGTCGCCTGATTGATACTACGGATCTGCGCCCGCAAGGATTCGGATAATCCGAGACCGGCGGCATCGTCTGCGGCACGGGTGATCCGGAGACCGGATGAGAGCCGTTCGACCGACCGCTGCAAACCCCCGGTGTTAACTGACAGATTCCTCTGAGCCGCAATTGACGCCGGGTTGTTGTTAATAATTAATGCCATGGATGCTTCCTCCTTGCCGACACTAGTACTGTGTGCACCTTGCTTCCGCGTCCGTGCAGAAGCATCTGTTCTCTCTACTCATGTAGAGCCGTTGCATCCCTTATCGGAGGATACCCCCAAGACTTGAGAGGCCGGACGCATCTGCGGTTAACAGCATAGGCCGACAGAAACCGAACGAAATGAACACATCGGTCATCCTAGGACTCCAGCCTGGGCGCGAGTTCATATTCAAGGAGATCGGCCACGTGAATCAGGTCCCGTTGAGCACGCGCATCTAGTAAGGCCTGCACCCAGGGAGTCATGGCGCGATCGGGGTGCATCTTCGCTTGCTTGGATTCCACCAGCTCAAGATAGTCGGCCAGCTTTCCAAGCCATGCATCCAACGCCGTGAGCCGTTGGTCTCCCATGCGGATATGCGCGGCGAGTTCCTGTGCTTCATTGCGGAGGAGATCGGCGTAATGCTGGATCGTAGAAGAGGCGCCCCGCATCACCTCATCCATGCTTTGAGAAATGGCTTGGAGGAGAGTAAAGCGGGCAATCGGCTCACCTAAGAATGCCGTATCAAAATCACGATCTGTAATCGTGCGCTGATCTACGGTCAAGGAGGTGATCAGGCGTGATCGGGCGTGCGCCTTCTCGCTGATATCGGCCAATACGTCGCCAAGGTTGAGTGCATTGACGACTTCCCACTGGTCTTGATCGAGCCTGACATGCATAACAGATCTCCTTCTTGACTACGCGGGATAACTGGAGTTATCCCGCCGCTATCCTGAATGTGCGACTGAGGAATCAGTGAACATGGCGACTCGTCGCAATGTGGACTTCGAGGGACTCTGAGTCAGGTATCGATAGATTTCTGTGAGATGGCGTCTCCATTGTCGGTAGGCCGAGGCATGATGCCGGGCCATACGATCGAGTCCCCTGACATGATCATGGTGAATGAGGCGCACGAACGAGGCCGTCACTGGAGAACTGGCGATATGGGCCATTCCCAGATGTACCACGCGTTCACGCAGCACGGTTTGCTCCCGTTGTAGCGCCTGCAAAGTGCCGGGAGATTGAGTGACCTGTGTGGCTGCCTGCACAATGGCATCCGCTTGACGGCAAAGGCGCTCCACGTCCGGCATCATGCCGGCCAGGTGTTGTGCCGCAGCGGCGGCATTCTGAGGCATTGTCGAGTCTACCGGGATACGGCTCACGGTGTGGGTCAGGGTTTCATACCAATAGCGTCTCCAATACCGGCTGTACCAGTCGAGGTCCGAGGACTCTTCCGTTCCTACCGCGCAATAGATTCCCAGCTGATCTTCGTCGACGGACGAGCGATAGATCCGGTATCCGGGCGCTGCCGGAGGGCACTCTCCCTTGGCCAGCACATGCAAGAGCAAATCCGCCACCATGGTTGTCGGGAGGCGATCCTTGCAGGTCTGATGGGCGCACACCTGATCGAATCCGCAAGGGGCACATTCAAGCTCCGGCTGCACAACCCAATGCCCTGCTCCATAGGGACCGGTCTCTCGGAAATCCACGTGACCGACGGAGAGGTCAACCACAGGCACTTGAACACCAACGGCCAGATGCATGGGACCGGTGTCGTTCGTTAAAAGGAGACGGCACTCTGCGAGCAGACCCACCAACTGCTCCAGTGTCGTGTGTCCTGCCGCATTAAGGATGGGATTGCGTCCTCCGGCCTCCCGATAGACCCGTACGACCTGTGTGATCGTCTCTTGTTCGGCCGGTGTTCCAATGAGGACGATTCCGCCCTTCCAGCGTGCGCTCAGGTGCGCCAGCGTACGCCCGAAATGCTCGGGCCGCCAGGCTTTCATGACGTCACTCGCTCCGGCTTGCACCGCAATCCATTCTTGGGACGTTTCCGGCGCGGCGGCGAGAAAGCGTTGTGCCCATTCGTGCGCGGCAGCCGTCACTCTCACCGACAATGGTGCGTAGGTTCCTGGCCCGCTTCCGCCCAACGCATAGACATCGACCAGATTGAATCGATTCATGGCGCGGAAATGATGCATGTCGGTGAAATACGCCATCCAGGGATTCTCGATCATGCTCTCCCCGTCCCAGGCGCATCGGGCGCCGCGGATATCCGGTGCGCCGATGTACGAAGCCAATAACGCGCTCGGCCGATTGAAGGTGAGGTTGATGATGCGATTGTAGCGTCTGTCCGCCAATGGACGAGCCCAGGTAGCGAGGTCAGCATAGAGCGTGGTGACACTCTTGACGGCCGCGCGACTATCATCAATCAGGGCATGGAAGTCGTAGGTGATAATGTCCCGGAGCCCGGGCAGCAAAGATGCGACGGCGGCAAAGCGGCGATCCACAATCACATCGACCGCCACGCCCGGCCATTCTTCTTGCAGCCGGGACAGCAGGGTCCCCATTTGGACCAGGTCGCCCATCCGCGTTATATTGAGGATCAGCACCTGGCGGTTCATACCAAGTCCCTGGTTTCAGTCCGATAACTTTCCAGCATGAGAATGAGCAGATCTTCGCGGCTGAGTTCTGTGCGGGGCCCGCGGGCGCGAATCTGTGCCGCCAGATCCTTCAGCTCGACCCGCTGATCGGGCGCGAATTGCCGCAACATCGGCGTCAGTTCAGACGGCGTGGTCGTCTGTGCGGCGAGGACTTCCGCAGTCCGCTCCCCTCGCAAGATCGAACCCAACCGATCCGGTTCTCGCATGCCCAATTCGGCCAGAAGGTCCTTCATCCGATGTTCGTAGGTATGCTGCCGCAAGACCCGCTGGCGGGCCGTGTCGGCGATGGTCCGGCGACCAACCGGATCACGAAGCCAGGTCCTGATCAGGGATGGCACTTCGTCCGTTGCTTCAAAGCTGACGATCTCGTCTTCGGTAAAACATTCGGGAAGGAGTGCCCGTTGGTCGACGAGTTGAAAAGCGCCTGCCGCGGCCAGCTCAAATGTACGGGGATTCACAAAATCTGCCGCCGGGTCCAGACCCTCACCGGTATTCGAGTGGAGATTCAAATTGATTGCAGTAGCGTTGAATACTTTGAGACACGTATCGGTGTCGATCCGCGCACCATTTCGCTGTAGGATAGGCGCCACTGCATCGGCGCCCTCCCATTCATTCCCCCACACCTTGAATGTCCAGTCCTTGCTGATCCAACGGGGGAGCACAGCTCGGCGATTGGCGTATCCGGCGCCGACAAATGACAGATCCGATCCGAATTCCAGTTGTTCGTTCGTCGCCAAGGTGAGAGGGCGATGCACGGACGGATCTGCGGCCATGGGCAGGTAGCTGACATGAGGCGCGCCGGCCCGCCGAAGGGCATCGTGACAGTCTTTCTGTTGGATGGTGAACCAATAATCGTATCCGGGAGCGAGTTGCTGCCAGTACGTCAAATGCCGGTAGTTTTCGACGAACCACATGGCCGTCATGAATTTCTTCCGGCGCAGATGCTCCAGCGCGCCGAGTGACATGGGAGCTTGGGCCATGGCCAGGACGAGATCCGGAGGATCCTCCGAGAGCTCCGTCAGCGTCCCCATGCTGAGCACATCGGCAAACCGGCTTTGCATCGAGAGACGATGCCGGGGATCGCGGAATGTATTGAACCGCTCATAGCTGGCATGATGGATACTATGGTCGACCCAACTCACCCGATGACCAAGGGATTCAAGGGCCCGTACGACGTACTTCGTGATCGGCAATGAGCCGCCATAGATTGGCCCTACGACGGCCACATGCAGACGTCCATGCTGGCGTGTCGCCAGGAGCCGGCGCAATTCAACATCGAGGGCCTGGTGCTGTGCCGCATAGGGGCGCGCCGCCGGTGCATAGGTGAAGAAACGGAGCGGGGCCGATTTGGACGCGAGTTGCGTCGCCATTTCATCGGAATTTCCCCAAATCCATTCAATCGCGTTAAACCAGGGGCCCAAAGGACGCACGGCCAGGGCATCCTTGAAAGCTGCAATGTCAGAGATCACGACGGCCAGTCGAGCACCAAGAGGCTTCGATGCGACTAAAGCCTCGACGTGATAGAGCAGTCCTACGCCAAGCACCACGCCCAGTTCTCCGGCGTGCCATTCCTTGGCTTGCAGCGTGGCCCATGACTGGGCTTCTTTTCTCGGGTCGTAGGCACTGTGAATCCATTGTCCCTCTTGCGTGGCAGACGGGCTGCCCTCTCGGGACTGTGCGATGGTGAGTACCCCTCCAGCGCTTTCTGTCACTGCAGAAACCAGGTCCGGGAAGGTCTTCCGAATGCCGTCGAGATGTGTCTGTAGAAGATTCATGCGCTCCTCATACCGGCATGGCGTGTGACAGCTCATGCCACAGGGCTTCACGTTCCCGTGGCGGTGCCGAGGATTGCCCGGCTTCGCTGTAGTAGGTGCCCCACTCATCGGTCTGACTGGTCCATTGTGACCATTGGGGTTGTGTTCGAGGGGACTCGCTTAGCAACACATCCAGAGAGGGCTCGATGGGCCACGTGGCTGGAACTACGGGGCCACCATCTTCACTCTGGGCTTGCCAAATACGGTGACCTGAGCCATACGGGCCGGTCTCGTGGACACGGGCTCGTGCGAAATACCACCCAAGGGTCGGCGTGCCGACCGCGGCGGCCAGGTGCAAGGGCCCTGTATCTGAGCCAATGACGTGCTGACAACGGGTGAGCGTTTGTGCGAGCTCATGAATGGTCGTCTGTCCGGTGATGTCCCAGATCCGCCCTAGAATTGATGGTGGCAGCGGCTGCTGGATGTCCCGCGCGCGCTCACATTCCGCTCCGTGGCCGATCAAGACGACACGTCCTCTTGGAAGGACCGCCAGAAACCGCACAATCCATGCACGCCAGACGTCAACCGGGACCAGACGGGCCGGATCCCCTGCTCCGACAATGATCCCGATCCATGGCCCGCCACCTCGCCCGATTTGCTCCAGATTGCGTGAGGGGGAGATGAGCGGCGTCAAACAGCGCGGAGGCGTTCCCGGAGGGAGGAGGCCGCACATGCCGCAAAACGCATCCGACAAGTGAATGCGGTTAGAACGGCGGGTCCGCGCAATCTCCCGGACATAAGCGGCCCAGGGTGTCAGCTGCTCACTCAGTGGTCCCTGGGCGAGTGGTCCGACACACTCTTTTGCCAGCAATGTACCCGCGACGATGGCCCGGGTGTGCTGATTGAGAACAAACGCCCTATCGTAGATGTGAGGACAGAGGGCGGCGAGCTCTTGTTCAATTTCCTTCCGCTGGTCCGGCTGAATCCCCTGTATGGCACGCTCCGCCCAGCGATGCCATCTGGCCCCATCCCATCCGATCACTCGATCGAGCCCTGGAATCAGGGTCCCGAGGTCCCGAAGCGGCTCAGGGCAGAGGAGGTCGATGGTGTCGCGAGGATATTGCTTTCGCAACGCGGTGATCATCGGCATCGTTTGCACGAGATCGCCGAGTCGCGCCAGTTGAATGACAAGCGTTCTGGACATACTCTCCTAGGCGTTGGACACATTCATCGCCAACACGCTTTCTTTGGCGGCTATGGCCTGCCCCAGTTCAACCAATCCCTCATACGTGGGAGCTAACGCGCGTAGCTGGTCATATTCCTGACGCGACGTGTCCACCTGATCGGCCCGCAGTAAGACTCCGGCGTAAGCGAATCGGACGGACAGATCACTGGGGTTCCGCGCGAGATAGTTCTGAAGCTGAACGCTCAACTCACGCCAGCGGTTCTGGGCGGTTCCTGCCCGCAGCAGCCAATGAATCACATCGGCGTCATCGGGGTTTTCCGCGAGGACCCGCAGGAAGGTTTGCCACGCCCCCTGCGGATAGGCACGTCCCATCGACGCCATGCCGATTCCCATGAGGCATTTCTTGCGATTGGCTCCCTGATTGAGTGCCGTGGTAAAGGCGATTTCAGCTTCGCGGTACTGCTCCCGCTGCATATGGAGGATGGCCCGAAGAAGCAGCGCTTCAGCATGGGTGGGATATTGTTTGAGCAACGCATCAACACGGCTTGAAGCCATGGAGAGTTGACCGCCGGCCAGGGCGGCCCGAATCTCCTCCAGCTCGCGAAATGCGGGATCATTGAGGCTTTCCACTCGGCGTCGATACTCCTCGGCAATGGCTGGTAGTTTCATGGCCTTCGCCACAGATGCCGCCCATTGCAGAATGGACGAGTCGGCCGGCCACTCTGCATGCCGCCGCAAAACAGCTTCTACCGTTGCCAAGTCATGATCATGCGCAGCCTGTTGCATGGCCGCGACGAGATCCCAGGCCTGTCGCTCTTGAGTGTTGTCGATCAGATGGAGCTTATACGAAGTGATTCCATTCTGATCCTCCCCAACGGCTTTGTAGCCGTCCCCTGCGTAGATGCTGTCGTCATCGACCAGCCACCAACAGTGCCCCCAACGCTGGTGCAAGCGATTCGCATTCGACTGGTCGTGCTGTTTGCGGCCCGGCGTTTGGCTTTCCAGGTGATACAAGACGCTGTGCGGTTGATAGACGATGCGACCCTGCTTGTCGCGTACTTTCAAACACAGATCGACATCCTCAAACCCGTTGATAAATCCTTCATCGAACCCGCCTATTTCAGCAAACACGGAGCGACGGATGAGGAGACAGGCGCCGGTCACGGCATTCAATTCCCGCCGCTTGTTGACGGCCGGATGATCGCCGGCAAACCCGTTATAGATATGGTACGGAGTCAGATTGTTCCGGTCGATGGCCACGCCCGCATGTTGGACAGTGCCGTCTTCGTACAGCAGTTTGCTGCCGACGACGGTGACGTCAGGCTGTGTTCGGACTTCATCGACCAATGCACTCAGCCATCCTTTGAGCGGAATCGTATCGTTGTTCAGAAACACGAGATACTCGCCCGTGGCGACGGCCGCTCCCTGGTTGCAGGCCTTGGCAAATCCCAGGTTCTCGTCGTTGGTGATGATCCGGACATCGCCACCCAGTGACGCAAGGAATTCAGGCGTGCCGTCCGTCGAATGGTTATCTACGACGATCAGTTCGAATGACACGTCTTCGGTGGCCGGACCGAGTGCGACGAGACATTGACGGGTGAGCTCAACCTTGTTCCAGACCGGAATAATTATGGAGCAGACAAACTGTCTACGGGATTGCTCTTTTCGGAGATTGGCGAGGTTCTGCTGCTGGTTCTCCCGCACACCCGCATACATGGCCGCGTAGGGCGCGTACTTACGATAGATAATTTCCATGGTTCTCAGGAATATGTCTTTTCTCTGACTCGACATCGACGAACCATCCGTACGCCACGTAAATTCAGCCGTCGTAGCGGGAAGATGCGTAAACGGATAACGAGTAGCCATTCTGATCCAGAGATCCCAGTCTTCGTGGACGAAGAGGCTTTCGTCGAAGCCTCCCACCTCATCAAGGACCGCGCGTTCATGCATGAGACATAACACCGGAATGTAATTTCCAATCAGTAGTTGGTGGGGATTGAATTCCTCGGCGTAGGGCTGGTCACGCTTGATCTCCGTGACCGTGTTGTCGGACAGGCGCTCATGTACCCGCCAGGCGTCGGTGTAAGCCACCTTGCAGCCTGAGTCTTCCAGGTGGGTGACCAGTGTCCGCAGATGGTGCGGAAGAAACCGGTCATCGTCATCCAAATAGCACACATATTTCCCCGAAGCCTGTCGCAATCCGGTGTTGCGGGAGGCGGCCAGGCCTCGGTTTCGATCATGGGTGATGAGGGTGATCCGCCCATCGCAATTCAGGTCGGCTATAACTTCTTCGACGGGGGTTGTTCCGTCATTGACCACGACGATCTGAAAATCTTGAAAGTCTTGATTGAGTACGCTCGTGATGGCTGTGCGGAGGCGATCTGGACGATTGTATGTGGGGATAATGACACTGACCGTCGGTGTCTTGTTGATCATCGCACGTGGTTGAACTGCGGCCGTCGCTGCCCTCTGTGCCACCCATACCTGATAGATGGGAAGCAGATTCATGGTCTTTACGTTATGCGGAGTGGGCGCAGGAATATACCGGAGGGTAGGAATCTCGACGTAGATCCGCTCTAGGCCCAAGGGGGTGAGGCCCTGAGCGGTCATGTGCTGAGCGAGCCGTTCTTCGGTGATCCAATCTTCGATTGGTTGGCAAGGCGGCGCGATGCGTTGCCACTGTTCCCACATTTCTCCACGCGGCGTGGTCAGGATGAGGTATCCATCAGACGTCAGTAGCTGCCGGAGCTCCTCTAGGAACGCCGGTTTCTGAGGATCCGGTACGTGCTCAATGACTTCTGAGCACAGCACCACATCATAGGGGGCGAAATCCGGTCGTCTCAGTACTGCTTCTCCCGTTCCGGCTTCGAACCGAATGTGCGGAAACATCTTGCGGGCGTGGGCTACGACGCCAGCGACCGGCTCCACGCCTTCTACCGTCCCGTATTGGGAAGCCAAGTTACTCAGCCATCCACGGCCGCTTCCGACTTCAAGGATGCGGAGCGTGGCATTAGGGTTGTTGACCTTCACTCTCCTGAGGATATGTTCCAGGAAACCGGCGATTTTTGACCAGCGTGCGGCTTCATCATCATTCGGTTCCGGCGTTGACCAGCCAGGACTCTTCACAAACATGTTGACGTAAAACTGATCTTGGTCCATTGAGCCCTCGCGTGATGGTGTGACAGGGGGATGCTCTGGCCTATATGGGGCAGCTGAAACCGTCGTGGGAATTTGCGTGCGTGTTACTGTCGCCCTTGGGTCAAAAGCTGGTTGATGGCGCGTTGAGGAAACCGTGCTGAGTGCGTGGAACCGTGTGCGCAGCTGGTCGCGCGTGCGACCAATTGCTTCCGGAGTATCAAAGGATTGTGAAAGGTGACCGTCGCGAACTAGTGAGACCCATCCCGCGAGGATGCGCTCCCATTGAAAACAGCTTTTCCAATGTTCATAACCTGAATGGGCCAGCTCAGTACAAAACTCCGGGTGTGCCATCAATCGTTCGACTGCCGACCGGAATTCGCTCAGGGGAAGGATAAGACCGCCGGCCTGTTCGTTGGCCGTTCCACAACCGGGCGTCGCCATCCATGGCCGCTGCATACTCATAGACTCTAAAATGCAAAGCGGCGACACTTCGGCCTCAGAGGAGAGCACGACGAGATTCGCGGCTTGAATCGCTGCGGCGACTCCCTCTCGATCGAGTCCCGGAATATAGAGTACGTCGGGTCGAGCCACGAGGGCGCGTTGGACTTCAGCGACATACTCGGTTTCATGAGTCGGATGGCCGACCATGGCCAGCATGGCCCGTGGCGGTAAGTTCTGCAGCGCAGCGAGTAAGCCCAGGTGATTCTTGACCCGATACAGATTGGCTACGTGAACGATGAGAAAACGATCTTCTGCGATCTTGTACTTCTCTCTAAAGTTGAGTGCGGGGCTGAGTATGGTCGTTCCATTCGGAATAAGCGTGGTTGGGATACCTGTCTCTCTGCAGAAACGGGCATCGAGCGTGTCCTGTCCGAGTGCGACAACGGCAGAGGTCTGTCCGGCCAATTGCTTCAACAGAGAATGGACCTCCGGTTTGGCTTGGATAAAGTCATATCCCTCCTGATTAATCGTAGGCTGGAAGATAATCCGGCGATCCTTCAAGTCATGAAGTTCGAGTATGGCGTAAAAGAACGCGTTCATCGGTGAACCGAGCAGGATGTATGCGTCGTAGCTGTTTGACGCCATCAGTTGCTTCACTTGAACGGCGGCCGTAGGAATGCCATTTGTCATGTTTTCCGGCGTGGCAACTTCAATAATCCCGATGCCACGATGGGTCAGCTCCTTCCGATCCTGATGCCCGTAGCATGCCACGTGAACGGTCATGTCTGCGGCAATGAGGCCGGCCCCCAGATCCTCCGCCACCGTTTCGACGCCACCGACCGATGGCCAGAAATATGGAGTCACGATGAGAATGTTGCGCGGCCTCCGGCTTCTCCCCTCTGATGGTGACACGGAAATGAGGGGCGGCTGTACGGCGCCTGGTCGGGAGGCAGCTACGCGCGTAGAAACTGGTTCACTGTTCCACTGCACTTGATCAAAGGGAATCGGCGGATTCCGCAGTGGCGTGGCCACCTGGGAGAGATCATAGGTTTGGCTCGCCGGCGGGGTATTTTTAAAGAGTCGCCCGAAGATCTCCAGCTCTTTCAAATTGTACGCGCGTGCGTCTTTCTCCCGGTCTGGCACCCTCGGCGCATCGATGATTCCGTGCGCAGCTCCAAGGAGAGCGAATAATTGCAGCATGTCGCCGGTTTCGCGAAACTTGCTGGCTTTTCGGTGAATATCCGAGGTCAATAGATTCCACTGCCGAATATCCTTTTCGTACATCGTTTTGTAGCGGCGGTAGATGCTTTCGGGCGTGTACGTGGTGCCGTGACGTCCAATTATGTCGGGATGCAGGACCCAGCGAATCCCCTGCTCTCCCATTTGGTCCAGCAGGTTCATTTCACTGGCCTTGAGATCCTGGAAAGACACCCGCCTCAATAACTCGGTCCGGTAGATCTTGATGCCTTGGATCGGGCACTCCCGATCCTCGTCAAACAGATGGAAACAGATCATGCCGACTTCAGGTGGCGCTTGGACGATCTGGCGTTCCATTCGGCTGACAGCATCGGGATGCAGAACCATGTCTTCATCAACCTGGATGAAGTATGGAGTCGTGCAGCGCGTCATCATTTCCTGGGCGGCGGCGCTGAAGGGACTCACATTGCGGATAATCTCCAACTTGAATGGATGGCCTTCCTGTTTGTCGAGTGCTTTCATGCATGATTGAAAGGCCGGATCGTCTACGGTCAGTACGAATACCGTTGTTGATGGTGCGGGAGAAGAAGCGCAAGACTCTTTGCTGAGTGGCTCGGAGGGCATATCTGACTGGGAGAGAGATTCACCGGTGGTGGCATTTGTAAAACGGGCGGCGCCCGTCCCGGATGAGTATTCGATGCCATAGTCCGGATGTTGCCCCGTCTCAATCCAGCGTAGAGTCTGAGCCATCCGGTGCTCACTGGTGTGGTATGCCCGGAGCTTCCGTTGGGCCTTCCGTGCAATGGCGCCTGCGAATGTATCGTCGTGGATAACCCGGTCCAGCAGGTCTCTGAGGGAATCCGGACTATCAGGAGAAAAGAATAGAATTTCTTCTCCTTCGGTAAACAGGGCGTTATTCAGCGGGTGGTGCGGGACAGCGTAAGACAGCACAGGACGTCCTGCTGCCATCCCTTCATAGACACGACCACCGAAGAACTTTGCCAGACTCGGTAAATTGACGATGGCCGCCCACTGTGGGAGCTGGGCCATCCACTGAGTGAACTCTGTTTCGCGGATAAGCTTCAACGTGTCGGCATATTCCGACATCTGTCCCCGCGTGATGAGGTGATGACTGGACAGCCTTTCGGACATCGTCTTTTGCAACTGATCGAACTGTTGCTGCGGACGGGTCTGGGGCGACGCCGGACTGATAAAGCTCAAGTGATTCCGGAGGGTGGCATGAGTCACCCATTGCTTGCGAGGCCCATAGGGCTGTCCGTGAAACACACCGCGCCGGTGTGAAGGAGGACGTTCAGGGGATGAGATGAACCGTGCCGGTACCATGGTGGGCCACCATAGCGTCTGAATAGGCATGCGCGAGGCGAGACTGTCGACGTCTCGTTCGTCAGGAAGCAGCGCGTGCGTAAATGCCCCCAGCTGTTTGTCTACAAGACCCTGCCTGGTTCGGAGATGGCCGGCCCATGCATAGTCCTCCTCTTCATAGACGAGCGATTCCATGACAATGCCCACGCGAATGGGTGCCAAGCCGGTGATCCATTCAAGGACAGTGGGATCGAGCGGCGAATGGACGAGCCACACCCACACTTGATCGAATTGCCGGCCGGCGACGGCTTGTTTTGCATGGGTCAGCCAGGACTCTGTCGAGAACGAGGCGTTGGCCATGAGTGGAATCGTCGTGCAGGTGGCGCCGTTGGCGCGCAAGCCTTCAGCGACTCCGAAACAGGCCGGGTACGTCCAGGCACGAGCCTGTGCCCAGTTGGGGAATTCGAGTTGAATCAGGAGGATGTGTGGTTGTGATCGTGTCACGGTGTCTATTCCGTCAAAATATTCAGTTACTGCTAGCCATTCGGACTGCCGGGTGTGCCGTAGTGCCCGGCCGGGGCCGGAGTCGATCTTGATCGTGAGGCAATCTGCAACAAGGGCATTGCAGCCGTTCCTTGGACTCCTGATCCGGTCGAACCTGAGAATCCGGCGGCTGTCGTGAGTTCCGGGCCCTCCACGATGCTGAATCCGCCGTCGCCGAGGCTGACCAACTGCTCCCCGACCTGTTTCCCCGATCGCTTGAACAGCTTTTGGGAAAGCAGCCGCGCGACGCGAATCAGCATGAGTGTCCCGCCAATGACCCCATGCTTCTGCAGCATGGGAATCCAGCGCCACGGGGCCGAATAAATACTCACAAACCCTTCGTTCTGCAGATCAATCAGATCGCGGGGCGAGAGATCTCCGACCGTTGTGACGGCTGACCCGTAGCGGCGATACTCCGAGAAATCTTTCGTCATGAGCTTCACGCCCTTGTCACCCTTCACGGCAAGGTCATGAAATTCGGTGCCCGGATAGGGAACGGCAATCGCAAAGTTGGCTTGTTTGACTTCCCGCGCGTTCCGCAAGAAGGTTAACGTCGCCATAACGGTGTCCCTCGTTTCACCCGGGAGTCCGATCATGACGGAGTTCAGCGCTTCGACTCCGTACTTATTGCAGATGCCATTCGCTTTGACGTAATGTTCGAGCGGGACCTGCTTCTTCATCGTCCTGCGGATTTCCGGATCGAC
>JACOEJ010000002.1:35402-40898 GCA_024998645.1 Nitrospira sp. | reverse complement strand
TCGCATCTCGGTTGTTTTCAAGGCTTCCGATGCGCAGAAAATGCATTTCCACGGACAACCGCGCATGGTTTGGATAGAGGTGAACGGCAAGCGTCCCCGCAAGGTGCCTAGTTTATAGCGTGACATGTCCAGCCGATGCCTGGCCGGCGCCGGCAATGCATCCAGGTCTGTGATGTCTGCCGGTTGACCGGTCGACACCAGTTCACCGTTTCGCCTGAAAATGATCCCGGCGACGTTCGAGACATCCCTCCCCTGCCCAAGCTGGTTCAGAAACTGCGGCCAGGATTCTTCGGCTTCGCCGACGAAGGCGTAATCGAACGCCGGGAGCAATGCTGCTTCCTTCATGATGGTGATATGCGGCCCGCCGACGACGATAGGAATCTGAGGCGCAATGCGTTTGATGCCTTCGGCCACTGCTTTGCTGATATGGAAGAACGGGCTCGTTGCGGTGAATCCGATCACATCCGGCTTCAGCGCCACGGCACGCTGGACCATGGCGTCCAGATTAATCTGCTCGGCCTCCCCGTCCATGATCGTCACCTCGTGACCGTGCTGCTCGGCAATCGCGGCCAGTAAGGCGAGATTCAGCGGCGGCCAGGTTGAATTACGCCGCGCAAAGTGACCGAATAATCCATAGGCACCGGTCCAGGAGGGGTAGAGTAAGAGCACCTTCATCGGGCACCTCGCATCGGTTCAGCTAGGATAGTCATCACGGTTGTTCTGCTCACGGCTGCTGTGCTTTCACGACGTCGGGATATTCCGGGTTCATCCATCCCTCAGCCGGTTCGATCGTCATGTTCTTGCGGAACTCATCCCGTGGGAGATAGGGATACATATCTTCGATGGGTGTCTTCCATCCGAAGATTCTGGGCTCATAGGTGTGATACTCGTGCATGTCCACATCGCAGACGACCGGTCCATCGAATTGCAGCACTTCTTCGATCTTGGCATCCATCTCGGCGTGATTGGCGATGGTCACGGTCTTGATGCCATAAGCCTGCGTGAGTTTCATGAAGTCCGGAGGCCGATAGCCCTTCGGCCCGCAGGCTTCAGCGCGGCCCTGGAAATTTGTTTCCTGGTAGGCTTTGGTAATGCCGTAAATATGATTGTTCAGGATGAAGGTTTTGACCTTCACTCCGTAATTTACGAATGTCTGCAGTTCTTGAGGATTCATGTTGAACCCCCCGTCGCCGATCGTGCAGACGACCTGGCGTGACGGATCGGCAAACCAGGCGCCCATGGCACCGGCAAACGAGAAGCCCATGGGGGAATTACCGTTGTTCGTCAGGTTTCGTTGGCCATACTTGGTCTCGAACGCATGATTGCTGACGACGATATTGCCTCCGCAATCGCCGACGAGGATATCCGTCGCACCCATCTTTTCAGACAGACGCCGCATGAAGGCATAGGGGTGAACGCGCTCCCGTTGGGCAAAGAACTCCGGCCGGACGGGATCGTACTTCTGCTTCCACTCCATGACTTGAGCCGTCCATCCCGCCCAGTTGCCGCACCCCTTCTTGCTGCGATCCAGTGCGGCGGACAGCCGGCGCGTGAACACCTTGGCATCGCAGAGAATATTGACATCGAACGGCACCTGCTGGAATTTCCGCTGCACCATGGCCGGATCGATTTCCACGAGATACTTTTTGGCGTGGCGCGCAAAGCTCTGGACATTCCCGCCGGTGATCCGACCGGAAATGCGGCTGCCGATCGAGAGCAGGAGATCGCTGTTCTGGATGCCAAAATTGCGTCCGGCGCCGCCATAGGTTCCGACACGACCGCCGTAATATTCGTAGTCGGAAGAAATGACGTCCAACGCATTCCAGGTGGGGAAGCAGGGCATTTGTAAGCGCCGGCCGAGTTCGCGCACTTCATCCTGCGCATCCGCCAGCCGCACGCCCCCGCCGATCAACATGACCGGTCGCTCCGCCGACCGCAGATCGGCCAGCAAGCGCTGAATCTGTGTATCCACGACCTCTATATCAAAACTTGCCGCCGCCGGCGCTTCGAACCCGATCAGCTGTTTCGCATCGATGGTGGCTTTCTGGACATCCAGCGGAATATCGAGCAGCACCGGACCGGGACGACCGTTCTGGCAAAGCCACAAGGCTTTTTCCAGTTCATATCGGACATCTTCCGGTTTCAGAATCATCTTGGCGTATTTCGTCACCGGCGCCGCCATCGCCACAATGTCCGTTTCTTGAAACCCGATTTGTCGAATAGACGGATCAGGACGGAGGAAGCGCGAATTGATCTGTCCGGTCATAAAGACACAAGGGATGGAATCGTAAAAACAATTGCCCATCGCCGTCAGCAGGTTCATGCCTCCCGGCCCGCTGGTGGCAATGGCGACTCCCGGCACCCCTTTGACTTTGGCGTACGCTTCTGCGGCGAACCCTCCGGCCTGTTCGTGCATGACGGCGACGTATTGGGTGGCCGCCGTTCGCGTGAAGGCGTCGATCAAATCGCCGTTGGCGGCGCCATACACGACAAACATCTTATCGATGCCACGCTCAGCCAATGTATTGATGATGTAATCCGCAACTTTGATCATGCCGTCTCTCCCTAAGGTCGTGGTTAGGCTGCCGGGGCCGCCGCCAGATCGTGGTGGCGACGGCGCACGTTGTGTGCGCACATGTCCGTGACATGCTGTACGACGCGAGGTCCGAAGGTCCGGTCAAGCATCGTGAGATAGCCGGCGTTTTGAAAATACTGCTGGAATGCCCGGTCTCTGAAATCCAACACCTGAGTCGCTGACAGCCTGTCGGTCGGAAGCGGAAGGGTGTCGTAGGCATGCTGCGAGTAGCCGATCCAGCCCGGCCCGCCGGCATCGTCCGGCAATGACCACCCTTTCTCCTTTGCCTGGGCATACAGCGGAGACCCCGGATAGGCCATGGCGCAGTAGAAGTTGGCCCATTCGGTGTTGAGCGCGAGCGCGAGATCCAGTGTTCCCTGCATGCTGTCGAGCGTGTCGTCCGGAAGGCCGAAGATGTAGTTGGCGGCGACATGGATACCGTGCGCCTGGATTTTCTTGACGGTATTCACGATCTCCGGCTCCCCGAAGCGTCCCTTCTCGACGCCGTCCCGTACATGCTGACTGCCGGATTCGATGCCCAGACCCAGCCAATGAAACCCGGCTGCTTTCAGTTTTTCGAGCACGTGATCCTGGACGGTATCGACGCGCGCATAGGCCCAGATATTGAGACGGTAGCCGCGCTCGATGATGCGATCGCAAATGCCGATCACATGGCGACGATTCAGGACGAACATCTCGTCGGGAATCTTGATATTGGTCACGCCGTAGACCCGGACAAGCCGGTCGATCTGGCTGATCACATTGTCGGGACTCCAGGTTCTCAGCATCGGCACTTCAAACGGGGCATTGATGCAACAGAAGGAACATTTGAAGGGGCAGCCGAGGCTGGTTTGCAGTGATGCATATGGCTGGCGCGCGTCGAGGTTGTCGAAGCAATGCCAGTTGTGCGCGCGATAGCGGGTCATGTCGAGGATATCCCAGGCCTGCTCCGGGAGTACGGCATCGAGATCTGCAATCGGTGGCGCAGTCTGGTTGAAAGCCGTTTGGCCATCCTGCCGGTACCAGAGCCCCGGTACGCTCGCCAGCGAGGACTGTGAGCCGTTCAGGACGCGGAGCAGTCCGAGAATCGTGTGCGGCCCTTCTCCCTGGCAGACGTAGGTGTACGGCTCATCGAGGAGCGTTCGTTTCGGCAGCGCGGAAGCGTGAGTGCCCATGACCAGCGAGGGAATGTCCGATAGGCTGTTCAGTATCTCGCAGACCGTTCGACCCGCCGGCATACATTGAGTGGAGGCAGAGGGTTGCTGTCCATAGATCACAAACACGGCCAGCCGCGGATTGGCGGCAACGATGGCTTCCGCCGTCTGCCGATGGTTGAAACCTTGCGCTTCCGCGTCCAGGATGGTCGCCTCGTATCCGTTGTTCCGAATAAAAGTCGTCAACAATCCCGACCACACCGGCGGTTCGATGGCCGCCAGATCACGGCTCAGATCCTGGTAGACCTGCACCCGGCTTGGAGGCGTCACGAATAGCACATCAAGCGGCTTTGGCATGAGTCCCTCGTCGTTGCCGAGCACATTGAATGACTCGTTGAACGCCTTCCAACACATCCGCCTCCTGTCCGCAGGTCGCAATGCGAATAAACGACGCGCAGTCGGACCCAAAACTGCTTCCCGGCGTGACCGCCGTATGCAGCTCTTCGAGCAGGCGTGTGCTGAACGACGTATCGGTGAGGCCGGTCTGTTGTAGATCCACGAAGAGATAGAATCCGGATTCGGGCGAGGCGCACCGCAACACACCCGATCGATTGATCATCGATGCGCAGGTACTGGTCACCCGGTTGCAATGTGCCCGCACGTGAGTGGCATAGCGATCGAGCACGGAGAGGCCCGCCAGGCAACCAAGTTGCGTAAAGGCGGGCAGACAGGAAATCAGTGTCGATGTCGAAAGCGCCAGTTTGTCTGCTACAGACGGATGGGCAATGGCATAGCCGATGCGATAGCCCGGGATGGAAAACACTTTTGAAAATGACGACATCACAACCAGTTGCGGAGAGGCACAAGAGGCCAGGCTGAAAAACGGCCAGCCGAAAGACAGATCGCCGTAGGTTTCGTCGCTCAGGAGCCAGACCTGTTCTTCTTCGCACCGCCGGACTAACCGCTCCAACATGGGTTGGGTATAGACAGCCCCCGTCGGGTTATTAGCCGAGTTGACGATGATAGCCCTGGGGTGGAGAGCCAAGGCTGCCTCAATATGCGACTCGGCCAAGTGAAATCCATTGTCCTGGCTCAGAGAGACCGGGATGGCCTCGAGTCCGATATGCGCCGCCGCCGCCCAGTAGGAAGGAAAGGCCGGCGTGAACAGCGCGATGCGGTCTCCGGAATTACACGTTAGGTCGAGGAACTGGCTGATGATCAGATTGGCCGGGCTGATCACGACCTGGTGCTCGTCGATCGTGCGATTGGCGATGCGTGTATATCGATCTGCCAGCGCCGTGCGCAGTTCAAGAAGGCCTGCCATCGGGGCATAGCCGAGTTGTTTGGCCTCGATGGCGGCCACGGTCGCCTCAATAATTTCTTGAGGCGGAGCAATCCGGGGATTGCCGAGCTCAAGATGGCAGACTCGATGCCCTTGGCGCTCGAGCGCTTGGGCACGGTCCATCACTTTAAACATCTCCTGGCCGATCAGCCGCTCACCGCGTTGTGAAAATGGAAGGGTGCTGATGGTCTGTGGTGTCGTCATAAGCGGGGCCGCCTCCGATCCGGCGAGGCCGATGCTCCGGCCATGGCAGCCGGGGCAAGCGATTCGACATGGGTACGAAACTGAGTTAACCGCTCCGGTGTGCCGATATCGAACAATGGGGCATCTGTCACAAATCCGTACAGTCCCTGAGGGAGCAATGCGGGAAGGAGATCCGTTTCAATGGAAGAGGGGCGTTCGGCCGGGATCCGGCTCAGAACGGA
>JACOEJ010000002.1:0-35302 GCA_024998645.1 Nitrospira sp. | reverse complement strand
CTCCGGACGAGATGCGCGGCTTGTGCAAGAGCTCCGGCGGTTCCCATTGGATGTGCCTCACGGGAAAACAGCAGTTCGTAGTCATGCTCTTGTGCGAGAAACCATTGCTCCACCTGCCGGCTCATGTATCCGGTGCAGAGAATGACACGCCGGATGCCCTGTGCTACCAACGGGGCAATGACAAACTCGAGAAAGGGGCGATCGCCAACCGGAGCCATGGGTTTGGGACGATCGTGGACCACTGACCGAAGTCTGGTGCCTTGGCCCCCGCATAGCACGAGGAGATCGCAGCTCTGGAGTGCAGTGCCGGTCATGCCACCTTTCCGAACGGCGTCGAGGCGTGAATGTCCACGGTGTGTCTCTCTTCGCCCCACGACACGTCGCGAATGATCGGGCTTTCCTGCTGGTAAAACACGATTTGGCTGCCGAGACCTTCAAAGCGAAAGGGGACTTCCAGCAACCCCGGCAGGGCCGCCCGTATTTGGGCGTGCGTCTCCGGTCGCGCAAAGAAGAGCATGAATCCGCCTCCGCCCGCGCCCAACAGTTTGCCGCCGAGCGCCCCGGCTCCTCTTGCCGCCTCATAGATGTCATCGATCATCGGCGTGGTGATTTTCGAAGTGAGGCTGCGCTTGACCATCCAGGCTTCATGGAGCAGCTCGCCGAAGTCCGCGAGGTCCCGATCTCCGGACAAGATGGAGACGCCCTCCTGCACCATTTGCAGCATGGCAAACAGCTCAACCCGCCGCTGCTTGGTCTTCGCGATTTGCTCTTTGGCAATTTCCGAAGCCGTTCGTGAAAACCCGGTGAAATACAGCAGCAGGTGGTCTTGGAATGCGGCCAGCCGCTCGGGCTTCATGACGAGCGGGGTATACCCGATTTCGCCGTTTTGAAAGAACTGCAGCCGGCAGAGTCCCCCGTGTGCGGCCATGACTTGGTCCTGGCAGCCGACGGATTCCTGGAGGATATTCTGTTCGACATGGATGGCCGCATGAGCCAGTTCCGTTTTGCTGGGCATCGTGTGCTGCAAGGCATAGAGCGCATGGAGCAATCCGACGGTAAAGGAAGAGCTGGAACCCAATCCGGTTCTTGCGGGCAAGTCACCGTCGTGATGGATCTCCAGTCCGTGAGAGATGTTGAGATGCTGAAGTACGCCGCGAACTGCCGGATGTTCGATGTCGGCGTTGGTCTTGGCCTGCTCAATGCGGGAATAGGCAATTCGTGTGCGATGCTCAAAAAACGGCGGCAGATACCGGCAGCTGATATAGCAATACTTGTCGATCGTGGTGGCAAGGACGGCGCCGCCGTGCTCTTTAAACCACACAGGGTAATCGGTTCCGCCTCCGAAGAAGGAGATGCGAAAGGGTGTGCGGCTGATAATCATCGAGCCCCTCCTTCTATCCGTTGGATGCCGGCGTTAGACATTGCCGTATCCCGTTCCGGTCACGATGGTGTAGCACTTGGTCAATTCCTGGATGCCGCGTTCTAATGACCAGTCGGGCTTGAACCCGGTCGAGAGAATCCGTTCATTCGAGACGATGTAGTCCCGTTTGTCGGGATCTTCTCCGATCGGCGCTTCAAAAAAGACAAACTGAGGAAGGTGTCGTTGGATCTCTCCGCATAATTCAAGTTTCGAGAGATTGGCGTCGTCCAGACCGACGTTGTAGGCGCGATTCTTCATGCTTTCAAAGTGATCCATGGCGTGGAGAAAAGCCTTCACGACGTCGCGGATATGGATATAGTTTCGTTTGCAGTGGCCCTCGAACACCACGACGGCTCGGTCATGCACCGCGCGCCATACGAAGTCGTTGACCAGGAGGTCCATCCGCATTCGAGGAGAGGCGCCAAAGACTGTGGCCAGCCGGAGCGTGATCGCGTTGCCGCGATCCAGCACGACGCGCTCGGCTTTGACCTTCGTCTCGCCATACAAGCTGATGGGCCGTAACGGCGAATCCTCTGTGCAGGGAACACCCGGTTGCCCGATGCCATACCCGCTGTTCGTGACCGGGAAGATGATCTGCTGCTGTTGCGACGTGAGCTTGGTCAGCATCTGCACCGCTTCGAAGTTGATCGTGTAGGCGCCGACCCGATCTCGATTGCACAATGGCGCTCCCACCAGCGCAGCAAGCGGAATGATGACATCCGCTTCACGCAGGAGATCCGTGATGATTCGTTCATCCCGGCAATCCCCGCGTACGACCCGGAAGGTATCGAATGCACAGCAATCCAACAGGCTGTTTTGTCGATACAGAAAACTGTCGAGGACGGTGACGCGATGACCCCGGTCGAGAAGCTGTTTGCACAGCACCGATCCGATATAGCCCGCTCCCCCGGTCACCAGTACGTGTGTCTGTTTTGTAGTCATTGAGATGGCGACTCCTTAGGACTGATGACAGAGTGGAAGGGACCCGCTCGATATCCCGTTCCCTGATAATGAGTGATCGATGAACCAACGCACGGTCTCTTCAAGGCCGCTTTTCAGACTGGTGAACCGGCAATCAGGAAACCGCTCGGAGAACGTCATGCTGCGCAAGCGCTTGACCAGCGCGCCTTCAGGTTGAGTACGGTCAAATACAATCGGACCCGTATAGCCCATGACTGACGCGATGGTTTCTGCCAAGGTTTGAATGGTGATCCCGGCGTCCGGGGCAATGATGGTCGTGGTCGAATCAAGGTTGCGCTGAACCGTATCGACGGCGATCTTGGCCACATCGTCGACAAAGACGAATTGGCGAACCGCACGGCCGCTTCCCCACACGACCAACGGAGTCCCGCTTGTTTTGGCAGCCCAGCAACGGCTGATCAGCGAACCCACCACGTGACCACTCTCGGGATCAAACGAATCCTGAGGGCCATAGAGCGTGACCGGTGTCAGCGTGGTCCACTTCCAGCCCTCTTCTTTCGCCACCAGGCGAATGTGGAGGTCCAGCATCCGCTTGGCATAGCCGTACCCCGCGTTGCCGTCATATGGAAGGGCCGCCTGGAGATCGTCTTCGGTCGTTGCCCGATCAGAAAAGAGAGGAAAGGCACAACTTGAGAGAAGCGCTACAAGTCTTTGTATTCCAAGTGAATGAGCAGCGGACAGTACTGCCGTATTGATGAGCGCATTATCCTCAAAGAAGCGGCTATTGTTCGCCGCATTGGCCTTCACGCCACCGACCAAACCAGCCAGATGAAGGATTTGTCCCGGCCGAATGTCTTCTATCAGCCGTTGCGCAATGCTGCGGTCACGGAGGTCTCCGTCTGCGCGCGACAGGAAGATCGCGTCAGGCCGAATCTTCCGAATGGCCGATCCCAGCAGGCCGGTTCCACCAGTGACCAGTAGTGGACCTGTCATGCGGCCTCCAGTACGACCTGCGAAATCGCAGTGACATCGTCCGGTGTCAGTGCTGCGTGGTTGGGAAGGAAAAAGCCGCAGTGGTGAATGCGATCGGCCACCGGGAAACTCGTCGTGCCATACCGGTTTGTCCAGAATGGGTGGAGCCCAAGGTTGCCGGCTGAGAAAATGCGGGTTTCAATCCCTCGCGCCACGAGTGCTTGAACGATCCGCTGGCGCTGTTGACGCGACTCCGCTAACAGGCCGACCGAAATGCTGGCAACCTGACTGTTCTTCGGGGGACGTTGGACATAGAAGCTTGAACTAAGGCGATCCAGATAACGCCCATGGTTCGCCCGACGCTGTTCCGTCATCCAATCCAGCTTCTCTACCTGCCCGATTCCAATGAAGGCATTCAGATCGGTCGATCGGAGATTGAATCCCGGCTCGTAGAAGACGAACGGAGAGTGAAAGTCATCGATCAGGTGTTGGGTGACGAGTGCACGATGGGTGGCAGTATCCAGGTCCTTGCTCCATCCGTGACTCCGGAGCATGAGAAGGAGATCAGCGAGGGCTTTGTCGTGAGTGGAGACCATGCCGCCTTCGATCGTCGACATCTGATGGCCGAAATAGAAGGAGAAGCTGGCCATATCTCCGAATGAGCCGACTTTTCGCCCTTCATAGCTTGCACCGATTGCGGCACAGGCGTCTTCCAGCAGGATGAAGCCATAGCGTTCTTTCAGGGCCATCATTTCCCGCATCTTATGCGGGACACCCAAGACCTGAACGAGCATGACCGTCTGAGGTTGATGCTGCTTCAAGAGCTCTTCAAGGTGGTTCAGATCAAGACCAAATGTGTCCGGATCGGCTTCACACATGATGGGTTCAAAGCCGAATTGAATGGCCGGCGCGATCGACGTCACCCAGCCTACACTAGGCACAATGACCTTCTTATTCCTCAGGCGTCCGGAAGCCAGTAGGGCGTAATACATGAGCAAGTTGGCCGACGATCCCGAATTGCAAAAGACGGAGTGTGAAGCCCCCAGCCATTGTGACCATCGCGACTCGAAATCGACGGTGATGGGGCCTTTCGTCAAGCGAGGATAAGTCTGCAGCCATTCCACCAATCGATTGATGTCCTGGCGATCGATCGTGTCGTAAGCAAGACACCATCGTGGGTTCATAGTCTGCTGCACTGAATCACGGCCTTCCATGGCGTATTCTCCTCGATCGTAATCTCGATGGGTTTAGTCCGGCGGAAGAGGTTAGTACAAGTTATATGCCATTGATTCCGTCATGGAATCTGACAACTTGTCACGGAACAACGGAAGGACGCGTGATTCACTCGGCAAGATGTGCCGCACAAGGAGGAAAGAAACGACAGGAGAAGAAGCTGAAGGAGGATGCGTGAAACGCCAGGTTAATGAAGTGGAAACGAATCGGTTACTTTCTGCGTGGTCCATTGTTCGATGGCCTGCTGAACGGATCCACCCCACCCGCGGTATTCGATGTATTCCATTTCTTGAAAACGAAATGCGATGCCGAGTGTCCAGGTGCCCTCTGTGGGCTCGGCACTTTTGACAAGCCCTGTCAAATTTGTGACGTGACCGAGTCCGGCCAGTTCAAACTCCATGCGCAGTGTGGTTCCTGCCCGAAGCCATGCCGGAGCGTGCGGGACAATCACACTACAGCCGCCGATACTCAAATTTTGAAGAAGCCCGCCGACGATCGCCGCCGACGGCGCTCCGCCCGCCGCGGTGCCGTCCCCCCGTTCCAGGACAATCGGCTCACAGGAGGATACGCGGGCATGTTTGCGCAAATGCATTTCCTCCACGGTTTGCGGAAATGCAATGAAGAGGAGCGGCACCGGCGCGCTCAACATGTCGCGAATTTCGGTTCGATAACCGACCAGCTTTCCGTCATGGAGATAGCTGACCGTACAGGGGGTTCCTCGAGGAATCTCCGCCCCATGGCCGACTTGCAACGGCCATTCACAAACCAGCCAGGCATAGTCTTTCCAGCCCAGAAGTGTTGACCCGTACATCCCCTTCTGCCCGTTGAGCGTGAAGGACAACTTGAGGGAGAGGCCAACCGTGAGGAAGGATGTCGGCGTGGGTTGTGTTGTGGTCACATCATTCATGAGGGCTCCTGGTCGAGATAGACGGTGGGGTTAATGCCGGTGCTTACGGGATCTGTGACCGCCACAATTGATCGGCGCGGCGCCCCTTCAGTGTGAGCAAGATCAACCGTCTCGGGATGCGCCACAAGCGTATTTCCTGAGCCTTTCACCACAATGACCACGGGCTCAAGAGGCGTGAGCCGATTGATTCGACTGACGACCGCCGTCTCCCCTGTATTGAGCCGGACGACTGAGCCGACCGGATAGACTCCGACGACCTGGATAAACCGTTGGACGAGCGTATGCTCAAGATGGCCCTTTTGCGAAATGAGATATAGGAATTGCAGGGCTTCATGCGCCGGTTTGGCTTTGTGATAGCAGCGATCGCTTGTGATGGCATCGTAAATGTCCACGACGGCGGCCATCATCCCGAACTGGCTGAGTTCGCTTTTCTGTCGCTGATAGGGGTAGCCGGTCCCGTCCACGCGTTCGTGATGTTCAAGTGCCGGCTTCAGGTAGTTGTCCGTCAACCCCGTCGTTCCTGACAGGACTTCAGCGCCCCGCATCACGTGTTGCTTCATGATTTCAAATTCATGTGCTTCGTATTTTCCCGGCTTATTCAAGATCTCCAACGGGACTTTTGTCTTCCCGATATCATGGAGCAAGGTGCCGACACCGAGTTGATGCAACCGTGTTTCGTCGACTCCCAGGTTGCGCCCGAGCGACAAAGCCAGCAGCGACGTGTTGACCGAATGAAAGAACGTATATTCGTCAAAATGCTTTAAACGCGAGAGGCTCGTGAGGGCATCAGGATTCCGGAGGACGCTGTCGGCCATTTCCGATACCACCTGATTGACCGCGTCCATGTTGATGTCGCGGCCCATTCGAACGTCAAGCATCGCTTCTTCGATGACATTCTTCGCTGCGGTATATACAAGCTTGGCGGCCGGCAGTTCCTCTTCGAATGGAATACCGGTCACTTCCGGAGGCGAGGTGAGGGCGGGAGAGGGATCAATGGCTTCCGCCGACTCCTGGACCCCTTCTTCCGTTGCAGGAGAGTCAGCTTCAAGATCTCCTGAAATATCGAGGGTTTCAACGCCACAGGCTTTGAGTTGCTCCACCTGCTCCATTGATGTCACAGCCATGCGATGCCGGAAAAAGGGCGTCGCGAACCAGGAACAATCGAGTTTCTCGATGCGCATCCCGGGACGAAGCTGGGTGATGTGAATGCGTGTAGCCATGAATGACGGCTGCGGGTATCCGGTCGAGTTGCGCGCAGATCGACGCTTGCTTCTGTATCGGAAAGAGCACAGGAATTCTTGAGAGAGATTTCACAAAAAGGCGAAGAAAACCGTGAACGGTCTCGAGCCAAGATGGGGCGTCCCCAGTCGTTAAGATCGTTCCCCCGGGAACCGATATGACATGTGGGATCCTCTCGAAGTGGACATGCGTATTCGGAGTGTGGCAACCGAGGAGATACGAATTCATGAGTGGGATGAAGCAGATTTCCATTGAACAACTGATACCGGGCATGTTCGTCGTGGAGATGGATCTTCCTTGGTATCGCACGCCATTCCTTTTCCATAAACGTCTGATTCGTGATGTTGAAACGATCGGCGTGATGAAACAGCATGGTGTCCAACACGTCACCATTGATACGACCAAGGGGCTGGATGTGCAGGCGCTGGCACACATGCCGCCCGTCAAAGCGGAGCCATTTCCAGGCACATTGGAGGCTGGACAAGGGGGCGATGAGGCGACACCGAACGCCGGCTCGGTGTCTATGGACGGTGGTGAGTCTCAGGTTGCAGCCTTGTATGGAGAAGCACAAGAGGCAGTGGAGCGCATCTTTGCCGATCTGGAACGCGGAGTCCCGCCGACCCCGGCTGCGACCAAGGTGATTGTGGGGGGCGTCATTAACCAGGTGTTGAACGACCGCAGCGCACTCCTGCTGCACAGTACCTTCCTCAAGGTGAAACAGTTCGATCGTTCGCTGGGCGCCCATGCGTTGGATACAGCTATATTGTCGCTGGTCGTCGCCGTCGAGAGCGGGGTCGATCCGTCCCTCTACGAACATCTGGGGGCGGGTGCGCTCCTGCATGATGTCGGGTATGTCCGACTTCCCCGCAATCTTGTCCGCAAACGAGACGAGTGCAATGAGTCGGAACAGCGCCTCTTAGAGCAGCACACCCAATTGGGCCTCACTGTGCTCGGGGAGCAATCCGGTTTCCACCAGGAGGTATGTCGAGTTGTCGTGGAGCATCACGAGCGTTGCGATGGGAGCGGGTATCCGCGGAAGGTGAAGGCCCAGGACATCTCCCCGCTTGCCCAAATTGTCGGGATCGTGGACCTCTATGACAAGATGGTCAGCCGCCGAGGAGGCCGACCGGCGATGATTCCTCATGATGCCGTCCGTCAATTGTTTCTGGTCGGAGAACGCGGGCAATATCCCAAACCGTTAGTTGAGGCCGTCATTCGCAGTATCGGCGTCTATCCCGTCGGAAGCCTCGTTCGTTTGAATACCGGAGAGCAGGCGGTGGTAGTCGGTGTCAATCCGGAACAGCGATTGAAACCTCAAGTGAAGATTACCGGAGGGCCGCACGGAGAGTCCTATCTCAATCCTGAACAAGTCGATCTCTCCCTTCCTTCGCAGGATAAGGTTTCGCGCACGGTCTTACGCGTGTTGGATCCCGTCCAAGAGCGCGTCAATATTGCCATGTACCTGGGCGATGTAACGGATCAGGCAGCCTAATGAAGCAGCTTCCCCAACGGCGGAGATCGGTGTCGCCAGAGCCAACCAAGAAGAGGCTGTCGCAGTCATACGAAGGGATCTTGGACGGACTGCCGATTGGCGTCATCCTGTTGAGTCCGGACGGAGTTATCTCTGCGATAAATGCAGAAGGTGTCCGTTTGTGCGGAGGGACTGCGATTGCATATATCGGGGCATCATTTCCGGAACTGTGGGCGCGGTTGACCGGGCTGACTTCTGACGTTACCGGACAGCTCATTCAGCAGGTCCACCGCGAGAAGCAACCCAGGCAACCAGCTCAGATGATCATACAGCAAGGCCGGGGCCGTGCGATTCCAGTTGAGTGGACCTGTATGCCCGCCAGCTTCGATCAACAATTCGGAGTCTCAGTCAGTCTTCACGATATGTCTCGAGAGCAGGAGCTCACGCACGATCGTAATCGGCTTGCATCGATTGCTGACGAGAGTCCGTATCCGATTCTTGAGCTCGACGATCAGGCCAGCCTGATCTATGCCAACCCGGTGATGAGCGGACTGTTAACTCGATTCGGCTACGGAACTGATGGATTTCCACAAGTGACTCCGCAGGACTTACCGGATTTGGTGCGGCGTTGTTTAGACTCGGACGCGCCCATTCAGGAGATCGCCTCCCGCCTCCCCGACGCACGTTATGCGTGGGTATTCTGTCCGGTGAAGGCAGACCGCCATGTCCGCGGATATGCCGTGGATCTGACAGAAACTCAGCGAACGAAAGAGGCGCTCCACGCCTCGGCTGAGGAGCTGACCGCTCAGAATCTACGGTTGGATCGGGCGCTTCAAGAGGCGCAAGCCGCCACTCATACCAAAGCGGCGTTTCTCGCCACAATCAGTCATGAACTGCGCACCCCCATGAATGGGGTGATCGGAATGACGAGCTTGTTAATGGACACCGCACTTGCTCCCGAACAGCGTTCATATGCCGAAACCATTCGTCAATGCGGGGAAGCACTCCTGCAATTGATCAATGATGTCCTGGAGTGCAGCAAGATCGAAGCGGGCAAGCTCGAGCTGGAGTCGATTGAGTTTAATCTTCGCACGACGGTGGAAGATGTACTCAAGCAATTTGCTGAACGCGCGGAATCCAAAGGATTGGAATTGACCTGCCTCATTCATGCGGCCGTGCCGACCGGACTGCGAGGTGATCCGGGCCGGCTCCGCCAGGTCCTGACGAATCTCGTCGGAAACGCCATTAAATTTACCGAGCGTGGAGATGTCACCTTACAGGTGTATCTCGAAGAAGAGACCGACGGGGACGCCCTGCTCAGATTTGACGTGACAGACAGCGGTATCGGCATCAGCCAGGAAACTCAGGGCAAGCTCTTTCAGCCCTTTGTCCAGGCTGATTCGACCATGACCCGTCGGTACGGAGGAACGGGACTCGGCTTGTCGATCTCCAAGCAATTGATTGAATTGATGGGCGGACAGATCGGCGTGAAGAGTGCGCCGGATCGTGGCAGCACCTTCTGGTGTACGGCCCGCTTTCCCAAACAGCCCTCGTCGGTGTCGGCCATTCTTCCCATGGCGGATCTTCAAGGTCACCGTGTGCTCATCGTGGATGACAATGAGTCCAACCGACTCATCTTGCATCATCTGGTCTCCGGCTGGGGCATGCAGGATGTCCTTGCAGAGGATGCCGCAAGCGCCGTGGCACACATTGAGGAAGCATATCGGCATGGCACTCCATTCGATTGCGCGATTGTCGATGTAGTGATGCCCGGCAAAGATGGTCTGCAATTAGCGGCTGAACTCCAGAGACTCTCCTGTGCTGCCTCAATGCGGATCGTCGTGATGACCTCTCTCTTGCAACGCGGACATGCCGAGCGTGCTCGAAAGGTCGGAGCGAAGGGCTACCTCACCAAGCCCGTCCGGCATGATGAATTGCGGGATTGCCTGCGCACGGTCCTCGGCATGGCGCATGCTTCGGTTGCGACGCCGCAGGCGGACGATACAGCAATGCCACGTTTGGTCACGCGACACACACTGGCGGAGCACTCCACGCGTCGAAGGGTCTTAGTCGTGGAAGATAACAGCGTCAATCAAAAACTTGCCGTGCGGATGCTGGAGAAGCTCGGGTACCGGCCCGATCTGGTCGAGAATGGGCAGGAGGCACTAGCCGCACTTGATGCGGGAGGATATGACGCAGTCCTCATGGATTGCCAGATGCCTGTCATGGACGGATTTGAGGCAACGGCCGCCATTCGTCGGCAGGAAGCTGCAGGAAAGCGCTATGTCAGCGCCGGTCATTTGCCGATCATCGCCGTGACGGCCAATGCGATGCAAGGTGATCGTGAGCGCTGCCTGGCTGCCGGCATGGATGCCTACCTTGCCAAACCTATAAAACTGGAGGATGTGCGTGCCACACTGGCACGGTGGGTCATATCCTCTGCATCAGAAGAAACAAACAAAGGCGCAGTGAAGAGCTTGAGTCCCGTGTTCGAGGGACGGGCGATCTTCGACCCGTCCCAAATGCTCCAGAATATCGGAGGCGATCAGGATCTCCTGGTCCAGCTGGTTGACCTGTTCCTTGCACGTCAGGCCGACATGATGAGCCAGATCCGGCAGGCCCTCTCTCTTGGAGACGCCGCGACGGTTGAGCGGTCGGCTCATACGCTCAAGGGAACGGCCGGCAATCTCTGCGCTCCGGAGGTGGCACTGGCGGCAGGCCGCTTAGAAGCCGTCGGTCGGCTGGGGACGCTGCACGATGCTCCGGCAGTCTATGCTCACCTCGAAATGGAGATGCTTCGCTTGCTTCATGTCCTCGAAGAGTATCGTGGGGCGAGCGGTGCCATGAGACAGACCGCCGCCTGATGCCTCTCTTGTTTCATCCTGTGTGCGGTATCAAAAAGGAGATCAGGCGGAACAGACAATCGATGTCACCGGTGCGGGGGCAAGGGTCTCAACGGAGGGCTTGTGTGAAAACAGTGGGAAGCGAGTGGGATAGTTGTCAGAGAGGATCAGCTGTTTACAGAACTTTGTGCGAGGGTTCATGAGGAGCGGTCCCCTCAGATTTGCCGTAATGCCTGTAGGGTCGTTGGAAGGAATGGTGAGCAGCACGGACAGGATCAACTCGTCGTCCTCCTTGCCGTCTACCTCAAGGAGGGCTTCATGGGGAACCTGGACGTCATATTCAGGATGAAAAGTGGCCGGATCAAGAATAACAAAGGCCAATCCCGGTTCGTCCAGTGACTGCAGCCATTTGAACGGCGCATCAGTATCGTGATCGAAAATGACGTAGCGACGACAGTCTGGAAATCCAAGAATGCCGTTCGGAAATGTCAGGACTGAGTCCGGTCGAACGTCACAGTTACCAAAACGGGTCGAACGACATTGCATCATGCATCCTTATGGAGCGCTCCGCCGCTTCGGCGGTGCGAGGTGTCGAAAGGCGTCGAGTGGAATGACTTGCGTTCTCGATGCCAAGTGATTCTCGTCCTGAATCCGTGCATAGACTTCATCGCGATGCACCTCAATGGTATGCGGAGCCTCGATACCCAGGCGAACCTGTCCGCCTTTCATCCCGAGGACAATGACCCGGATATCCGGACCAATGGTCACACCTTCACCGCGTCTTCGTGTCAGGACCAGCATGAACGCCTTCCGTGGCTGTTGAACCGATACACCCTACGAGTCTATCGGTCTTTCTGCTGAAACCTTGAGTTCCCTGTCCTTACTTACTGTAGATATTTCAGGAGGGAATTGCCGAACACTTGGTTCAGTGTACGGCTGGCTGCCTCAATGGCATATTGTTGGAGTGTCAGGTCAGAAATGGCTTTTGCCAGGTCTACATCTTCTGTTTCGGAGAGGGTCTTCGAAAAGAAAGTCTTTGAATCTTGCAGGCGATCCCCACTGGTCGTCAGGCGGTTTGATAAGGCTCCGACCTCTCCAATGACTGCACCGGTTTGATTTAGCCCCGTCGTCAGATTGCCGATCGTGTCGCTAATGCCGCCTCGATAGTTACTTCTCAACGACGTCACGAGTGACTTGATGGAGGCGAACAAATCGACATTAGGCCCGGCGAATATACGGTTGCCCGCGACGTTTGTCTGAACGGTTTGGTTGTTTCCCACTTCAATATGATGAACCCCTGTATCGCCTTGATATTGCGCCCCGCTCACGACGGCAAATCTGTCCCCTGCTGCGGGCCCCGAGGCTCCGGTAGACAATTGAAGCCGCAACCCTTCAAAGCTGATTTCTGTACCGGTGCTATAGGTTTGATTGGCGAGCACCATCCTAGGAGCAAGACTCACCGCAAAACTATCTCCGCTTTGAGGGCCACCCTGCTGCCCGTTACTGAGGATGACCCGAAGTCCATCAAACTCAATCGCATTGCCGGACACATAAGTATTTCCGGAAGACACTGTGGTGCTGGTGGTTGTATTGACAATGTTGTATTGCGTGCTCGAGGTAAATTGAATGGCGTAATTATTCAAGGTCAGACTGGCCGGGCTGATAATGCCGGCGTCGGAGGCGACCGCACCGCCGGTATTCGTGCTGTTTCGCGTGACACCGACAGGGCCTGTAACATCGAGCACATCATACTTTGTAGCGGAGGAAAATCTGACGATGTAATCATCTAAGGTTACTTGGTTAGGATCGAAGACGGAACCTTGACTGACGATAGCCCCACCGGTGTTGGTCGAGCCGGCGCTGGTGGTGGCAGTCATCGCGAAGGGGCTGGCTCCAGTCGTCCGGGTTCCTCCGACGAGACCCAGTGACGTCAGTGAGGTCCCACTCGTGATGCTCACGGTTGATGAAGGACCGTGTGTATCCGAGGCGATCACCAGATGATCCGTGTCGAATGTGACGGTGACATGCTTGCCGCTTGCGGATAGCGCAGCATCCGCATTGATTTGAGTTTGCACGCGGTCGGCAAGCTGGGGGCCGGTGAAGCTTCCGGTGGCAGTGGTCAAATCAATGGTGCCCGATGTGACGCCGTCGACGGAGACAACCAGTGTATCATTCGTTCCATTGGTGAGTGTTACGGGAGTTGTGATCGCAAGTCCGGTTGTTCGACCATGAGTGCTTGTTCCGGTAAAGATGGGCTGGCCATTCAATTCGGTATTGGCACTTTGAAGAACTGCCGAATATAACTGCCGGACCTCGCTGGACCCGATGACGCGCTCAGACAAACCGTTGGTATCACTTTTGAACTGAACAGCAAGTTCTTGGATGCGGCTGAGCGTGTCGCTGGTACTGGTTAGTAGGTTATCGCTGAGGTCCAATCGTGTCTGGCCAAAAGAAATATTGCGTAGCCGCTGTTCAATCGCGGCCAATGAGGTTTTATCCAATACAATATGATTGAAAGCGCTCGGATCGTCAGATGGTTGTTGAACCTGTTTTCCGGTTGAAACCTGCTGCTGGATTGCCAACGCCCGCGACCGTGATCGCTCGAGGTTGTTGGCCAATATGCTGAAGGTTTGTTGCTCGGTGACGCGCACAGCCCACCATCCCTTCTATCGCTTCATCGCAAACAAGGTGTCATACATATCGTTCGTAGTTTGAATCAGCTTCGCTGCTGCTTGGTATCCACGTTGAAATTTCACGAGATTAATAAGCTCTTCATCAATCGAAACACTGGAGACCTGTGCTCGAAAGGTCTGGATTTGATCACCAAGAATTTGCTGAGCCGTCAAGTCTTGATCAGCCGTTTGAGCCGAGACGCCGAGATTTGCGGCTGCACTTCGATAGGCATCAGAGAGAGTAGAATTGTTCAAGCTGGTAAAGTTCTGAGTCTGCAACGCAACGAGCTGTAAGAGTGTGTCGTTGTTGCCTGGAATTCCAGCTCTGGTTGATGAAGCCGCAATCGTTGCGGGATCGGTCAGTGACACTGACAGATTCGCAGCTGCATCATGATAGGAATTCACTCGGAATACGTCGTTGGTTGCGGGAGTGCCTGACACCGTCACGCTTTGACCGTCGAAGACGAATGTTGTGGGAGTGCTATAGGTGCCGGAGGCGGCTGTGCTCGTCCCGCTCAGGAGTCCCAGGCTAGTCCGAGCCGTACCGCCGGTGACATTGACTGCAGAGGTTGTGGTCGTTCCATTAGATGTGATCACAAAACGGTTGGTCGTGGTGTCGAACGTGACTGAGGCCGTCACGCCGGCAGTCTGCAAATTCGAGTCGGCATTAATCTTCGTCTGAATCTCTTGAGCGAGAGCAGCGCCTGAAGTATAGGATTGTCCTGGAGAGGCGGCTCCGGTCAACGTGATAGTTCCGGATGCGACGCCGTCGACGGATACGGCCAAGGTATCATTCGTGCCGGTGATGACAGAAAATGGAGCGGCGCCCGAAGGTGGCGATATCGCGCTCCCGGTATAGTTGCCTCGAATGGTCGAGCCCGTCGTCGTGTCAACAATGGAGTAGGCCGAAGCAGAAGTGAACTGGATTTCATAGTCGTGAAAGGTCAATAGGCTATTCGCGGTGATGGCTCCCCCGCCAATGGTCGCCGTCCCCTGATTATTGGCATCAGCCGTGGCCGTCACGCTGGGTGGGGAGAAGAAGTCCCGCCCGGTGGAACCGTCCAGCCCATAACCCTGGCGGTGAATGATGTTCACGGCATTCGAAAGAGTGGAGGCAATACGATCGAAGTTGTCCTGAAGATTTGTTACGGTGGTGTCGCGTAAGTCGAGCAGACTCCGCAGCCGGCCGCTCGAGATCTGGGCATCCAGGCTGACTGTGCGCGTCCCGCCTGTCGAATAGCCAACGTCAACTAATCCGTTATTGGCGGCTGAGGGAACGGCGGCCAAATCTCGATGTGTATCCCCTTCGACAAGGACTTGTCCGCGTGCTGCAAAGACAGTCAGTGCCCCGTTGCTGTTTTCAATGCTGGTGACGTCAATGCGTTTGGCTAGTTCATTCAATGCGAGATCTCGTTGGTCTCTGAGGTCGTTGGCATTCTGTCCCGTGACTTCGGCTGTGACAATTTGTCCATTCAACTCGGCCAGCTGCTTTGAGAGGCTATTCACCTCGGTGATCGTTTGAGAGATTTGGAAGTTCAGGGATTGCTTTTCGGTCGTCAGGTCGGAGGCTGCCTGGTTGAGAGTCGCCGACAGCTGAGAGGCTTTGGCTAATAACACGGAGCGCGGAGGTAGCTCACCCGGCGAGGTCGACACATCCTGTAGGCCGGCAAAGAAATCGTTGAGACTAACCCCGACTCCCTGGCCATTACTATCTGAAAAGATATTTTGAAGCCTGAACAACTCATCTCTGGACAGCGACAATTTGCCGAGGGTTTGATTTGATGACGTGAGCTGTTTATTGATAAATTGGTCGACATACCGGCGTATGGACGTAGCCTGCACCCCAGTCCCCACCATGCCGGGCTGGCCATTGAGGGGCGGCCGCTCCGTAATGACGGCTTCTTGTCGCGAGTACCCAGGGGTATTCACATTGGAGACATTATGGCCAGTGACGGTCAGCGCCTGCTGAGAGGTAGTGAGTGCGGTACGGGCAATATCAAAAAGAGAATTTAGACCAACCATAGGCTATCCCTGCTGGTAAAGAACGGCGGATGTCGGGTTGCCAGAGGCGGGTTTTCCCGTCCGGCTATAAGATTTGCCATCCGTCATGGCGGTCGCTCCGGCGGTTAGGGCTTGTTCGATAAACCCACGGAAGTTTTCGATGAGCACGACATTGAGTTTGATCTCTTCCCTAACTCTCTTTGCGGTGACCATCAGTGCATCATGATGATGGCGAATCGTCGAAACTTCCGAGCCATTCCAGCGATCAAGCAGCACTTGTAGCGAAGATATCGATCCGGGGAGAGAAGCCGAATCGGCGATCTGGCGAACTGCCTGTTCTCTTGCGTCAGCAATGGACTGGAGTTGCTCTAGGACCGCGATGCGGCGGACGTTAATGGGGTGGAATTCGCCGATGGCGAGACTTTTGATTGCGTGCCGTTCAGCCTCGACCGTTTCGAGAAGGGCCTGGCAAGAGGTCTGCTCCCGGAGGAGGATATCGATCAATTGTGCTGACAATGCCGTTGAAACCGAAGACATACGCGCTCCTTGCGAACTAGCTTCGGACGTGACGCAGCCATCCTGGCTACGTGGTCGATGTGGATCGTGAGTGCTACAACACCGCGTCGGTCAGAACTTGCTTGATGAGTGCATCGCCGACTTTGCGACCACTGACATCATAGGTGCCATGTTCGATGGCCTTCTTGATCTGCTCCACGCGTGCGGTCCGTTCGTGATCCGGAGTCTGGCCCAGCGCGCGAATGCGCTGCAGCTCTTTGGCCTGATCAGAAATCTGGACCCGGTCATTCCCCGCCTCTTTCTGAGACGGTTGCCGTTGCGTCGACGGACCCTTCGTCTCCTGTGTGCCTAAGAGAATCTTGGCCAATTGATCGGAACGACCTGAACCTGAGATCTGCATATCGCTCTCCTTCTTCTGGGAAACGATTGAACCAACCGGAGCTTTCCCCTCTCGGTTGCTTCAACCCCTGTCGCACACCTTATCGGTCTTCACTGTCTGGAACTTTAGCGGTTGGCGGATAATTTTTTTCGATATATTCCTGAACCATTTGGGTAATCCCGATGCCACCTGACTCAGCTGCCCTATTCCCGATCTCCTGGTCGTAAAAGGAGTAAAAATATGAGCCCATCTTGCCGGACATCTCTGACTCATGGACGGTTTCCCGCATGACCTTCATCAGATAGGACACAAAGAATGCTTCATACTGCTTGGCGGCCTTAACTAACTCTTTTTGATCACCCGGAGTCCCCTTTACTTTCAGTGAGTTGACGTCATTCTTATTCCCCAGTGGATCTGTGAAGACCGGAGAAGAGAGAAACTGCGCTTGTGTCGAATCGTGAATATTCATAAGGACTCTCGTGTCTTTCAGCTTGGAATGGCTCCCTCTATATTGACTAGAATATTTAATACTATTAGATATTTAACTATATAATCTCAAGATTAGCTTGTAGTGCTCCTGCGGCGCGTAGTGCTGAGAGGATCGAGACCAGATCTCTGGGCGTCACCCCGACAGCATTGAGCGCTCTCACGACCTCGCCCAGCGTCACGGTCTCGTCAACGACGATCAAGCGAGATTCTTGTTCCTTCACCTCAGTCTGCACATCTTCCGTCACAGTCGCAGGTTGACTACTGGCCGATCCGATCAGCGGTGCATTGGGCTGAGAAACACTCAATGTATTCTTTACCGAAATCGTCAGATTCCCATGAGAAATAGCACAGGTGGAGATCCGCACATGCTCGCCGAGGACGACCGTACCGGTTCGTTCGTTCACTACCACTTTGGCGGCCATATCGACCGAGACATCCAGGCCTTCAATCGAGGCAATATATTCGACAACTCGACCGTGAAAGGTTGCGGGAATCGTGGCTCTCACATGGCCGGCATTAACCGGTAAGGCACTGCCTTTCCCGAAGACCCCATCGATTGCTTCAGCTGTCCGAATGGCCGTCGTGAAGTCCGGCTGCCGAAGTATCACCGAGACAGTCTCCCAGGCATCGATATTGACTACTAATTCCTTTTCAATAATCGCGCCTCCCGGCACAACTCCGGCGGCCTGATGATTCTTGGTGACCGTGGCTCCTCCCGGCCCGCCTACCCCACCCAGAAATCCTCCAACCGAGACCGGCCCTTGCGCCACGGCAAACACTTGTTGATTGGCCGCTTTGAGAGGAGTCAGCAAAAGAGTTCCTCCTTGCAGGCTTTTCGCATTGGCCATCGAAGACACGACTACATCAAGAGTTTGGCCAGGCTTGGCAAATGGAGGAAGCTTGGTGGTCACCATTACAGAGGCAATATTTTTCGTGAGGAGCTGGATTGGATCGATGACCAGATTGATCCCCATCTTATTCAGCATGGACATCATGGCCTGGATCGTAAACTGGCCACCGATGACCTGATCCCCGGTTCGATCGAGCCCGACGATCAATCCATAGCCGATCAGTTGATTTTCACGAACGCCTTCAATGGCCCCGATGTCCTTGATCCGGACCGCCTCCGCCGAGAGCGGTAGACACAGGAATCCGGCGAGCACTCCCACGATCCATGACTTGGTATAACGTGTATTCATTGGTGCTGCGATCCCCTCGTATTACAACTTGTGCGCTGACTGAATGGGCGACTTTCGACCTAACAGCATTCTCGAAATCCATCCCTGTTCCGAGGCCGACTCTTGCGGAATGCTGACCCTGTTTTTTCCGCGATGCCAATACCCGGTTCGAACGGGATCCTGAGGCGGGTCTAAATCCGCTCGCCGCACCACACCGCTCATCACCATCATTTGCAACGACTGGAGCGAAACTGTGCCTCGCCAGAGCTCCCACTTCACCGAGACTTTCCGTTTGCCGGTAGTTTTCACAAGGCACGTCCTTCGTTAGAACGGGTAGACCCAATCAAGAATGCGGACCAGCCATCCCGGCCGCTGCACATCATCCAAAACTCCCAACCCGGCGTATTCGATTTTGGCATCGGCGATCGCCGAGGAGAGCACGGTATTCTTCGTGTCCACATCCACCCGTCGTACGATGCCGGCAATGGTCATCAACTGCTTTTCACTGTTGACCGAGACTTCGCGCCGCCCTTCGACTCGCAAGTCACCGTTGGGGAGCACCTCCACGACAATCACCGAGATCGTACCGGTTAAGGTTCCTTCCCGGTTCGTGGCGCCCTTTCCACTGAATTTGTTGCTTGCCGACGCATCGACCCCGAGTCCCCGCCTGGCTTCGTCGCCAAGACGGAGACCGGGAATACCGATATAACCGGCTCCGGTTCCGGCTAACGAATTCGATAACGTAGAGTCGCGTTGGGCCGCTGTATCTGCCGATTTGGACCCTTTGTGCTTCTCGACAATCTTGACCGTGAGAATATCCCCCACCCTCATGGCGCGCATATCTTCATACAGGTATGCACGACCATTCTCTTCTTGCCACAAGGATCCAAGAGTCTTTGGCGGAGGCAACGTCGGCACCGTCAACTTGGCTGAAGTCGAGGCTGTGGGCATGAGACTACAGGCGCTCAGCATCACGCCGACAGCGACGACTCCCCATGTTTGAGTTTTTGCACAGCGCATGCGTGATCCTAAAAATCTACTTGAACGAGGCCTGGGGCGATAATCTTCGCGCGCAGCTCTCGCCCGGAATCAAGGTTGGCTACCATGACGGTTTGTCCGACTTGTCCGCTTCCCTTCGTTACTCCTGATGTTTGAACGGAGAAGTTTCCACGCCGCGCTTCAATCATGACGTGATCTCCCTTTTTCACCATAAAGGGCTTTTTCAGGAAGGTCGGACGCAACGGCGTATTCGGCTGGAGTGGACGCGCAGTGCTCTTTCCAATGGCGGCCTCCGGGTCCGTGATGAAAGGATGCTTCACATCGTAGGTGACGATACGCGCTGTTGTCAGATCATCCGGTTCAATCGTTTCTTCTGACTTCAAAAACCTGGACGGGACCACTACATCGATCATGGCTGAAATATCAGCGAGCGCATCAACCGTCTTCCACGCATTCCCATTGACCATGACCTGGATAGAGAAGCTTCTTCGCCCCATCGTCGTGGAGCCTCCGGCGACGGAAGGGATCAGCAGTTCAATCACCCCAACCGGGATCTTGATTGGATCCAGGGGCTCCAGGAGCGTGACCTGCACCGATTTCACCCGCGTCCCCCATTCGCCTTCCAGATATTTCTGAATGGTCTTTTGGAGCTGCTCGAAGTGGAGTTCTCGCATCGTCGGACGAGTCGCATCCAGCTTGCTGAGGGCCGTTCCGTTGGCCCCCTGGCCCCCCACCGAGACTGGCTTGGCCATCTTATCCGGACTGGCCCCGAAGGACTGACCGGACAGCAGGGCAAGAACGAAGACTGCGGTGATGATGCGAGTGTTGGTCATACTGTCATCCTTACCGTCGGAGATTATTCGCGATGGACATCATCTCATCAGACGCTTGAATCGTCTTGGAATTGATCTCGTAGCTCCGCTGAGCAACAATCATATTGACCATTTCCTCAGCCAGGTTGACGTTCGAACTTTCTAAAAACCCCTGTTGAATCGTCCCGAATCCTGTCGAGAACCCTCCGGTGCCTTGCGTAGGAGGACCAGACGCAAAACTGTCGATGAACAAATTGTTCCCCATCGCGACAAGTCCGGCCGGATTGTCAAAGCGTGTCAGCTGAATCTGGCCTACCTGTGAGGCCTGCGTCACGCCGGGTAGTAAGACCGAGACGGTTCCGTCCTGACCGATATCCATCTTCAGCGCGCCGGAAGGAATGGTGATAACGGGGTTCAGCAAGTCCCCGTCGCCGGTGACCAGGTTGCCGACGTTGTCGCGCTTGAACGATCCGTTCCTGGTGTACATGATGGTTCCATCCGGTCTGGAGACCTGGAAAAACCCGGGTCCATCAATGGCGATATCCAGATCGTTATTGGTCTGCCGCATATTGCCCTGCAACCATTCCTTCGACACGGTCGTGGGTCGGACGCCCGCACCGACTTGAATGCCGACCGGAAACACGCCGACGTTCGATGCGCTGGTTCCCGGCAATCGCTGAATTTGGTAGAGCAGATCGGCAAACTCCGCCCGGCTGCGCTTGAATGAGTTGGTATTGACGTTGGCCAGGTTGTTGGCGATCGTATCAACGTTGAGTTGTTGCGCCGTCATTCCGGTGGCGGCTGTCCACATTGCCCGAATCATAATCGCCTCCTACGACACGCGTCCGACTTCTTGAATGGCTGTTTCCGCCATCTTGTCCAAGGTTTGAATGAGCTTTTGCGCCGACTCATAGCCGCGCATGCCCTCAATCATCTTGACCATTTCACCGATGGAATTGACGTTGGAATCTTCGATATGCCCGACCTGAACCTGGGGAGCTTTGGCAGGGAACCCCTTATCGGATACGAACATCCCTTCCGCGTACTTTTCCGGCATGTTGGTATCGGGAAAATCCATAACCTTGATGGTTCCGACCGGATTGCCGTCGACTTTGATTTCTCCCTGAGTAGAAATTTCCATTTTCCCGACGGGTATCTTCAATTCACCCTTCGTTCCCATCACCGGGTACCCGAGATTGGTGACGAGCCGACGTTGATTATCGAGGGACAGCATGCCATTGCGGGTATAGCGTGTGCCTTGGGGTGTTTTGACTTCTAAGAACCCGCGGCCTTGGATGGCGAGATCGAGGGGGTTTCCGGTCAGGCGGATCCGTCCTGCGTCATACGTTGTCTTGACCGCATTCGGAGCCGTGTACACGCGTTCCGTCGGGCCGAAGGGTTTCGCCACGATTTGGTTTGCCAGCGACACCGTGCCGGGAATTGCGGGAATGGCGAGTTGCGCTTTGGGAAATACGGCTTTGAAGGTCTGCTCATCCTGTTTGAACCCGGCCGTGTTCACATTCGCCATGTTGTTGGCGAAGACTTGCATCCGTCGCTCATGGGCGAGGGCGCCGGACAGGATTGGATAGATACCTCGATTCACGGTCTTGACTCCTTGGTGGTTTGTTTCGCAAGGACATACAGCAACGTGCATGCCAGATCGTGACACTCAGCCGGCGTGGACCTGTTCGATGAGAGAAGAGAGAAATGCAGAGGAAAATGACAGGTTGTCAAATAATCGACGGTCGGACGGAAAGAGTACAGGCCACCCTCACTCTTTCGATCGGCGAATAGTTCCGTTGATGAGGAAGATGTTGCCTAGCGCAGAAGAGATTCGCCGGCAGCCGAATGCATCGCCATCGAGGGCGTGCCGGGAGTTTCACTGAGGGAATCGGAGAATCGGATGGGATTCTCAAAGGTCGCGAGAGCCAATGATTTCACAGCCTGACTCAGCAAGCTTTCTCCTGATGCGGCAGAGGAGGCATACATGGCTCCTCCGATCTGACAGGTCAACAGCACCTCCTGCCCTTCAATCATCAAGGGCAGCGACATGGTGCGATAAATATTCTGTGCGAGGGTATCGATCTCATCCCGTGCGACCACGTTTTCAATCAGAATTGCGAACCGCCGATCCCCGATCCGGGCGACGGTATTGTTCGAAGGCAATGCACTCTTGATGCGCGCGGCCTGCACCCGCACGATCAACGAGATATTGGGAGTGGTCACTGAGGTCGGAAGCGGACGAAACTGATGAAGATCCGCGACAAGCACGCCGATACTGCGGCCCATATGTGACGCCCGAGTGAGCCCTTGTTCGAGGAGCACGGTGAAGAGGCGCAAGGTGGGCAGGCCCGTCACATGGTCGTATGCCGCCAGACTTTCTTCACGGGGCTGGATTCTGATTCGCCGGGCAAACGGCCAAAACCACATTCCAGCAAGACTGAGACTGACGCTTATGAGGAGCCCCATCCCCCCAACTATATATTCCGGAGCGGTGAGGGACGCGCTACCCAGAGGGCTGCCGATGCTCGTGCCGAACGTGGTTCTCGCCGGAGAACTCATCAGCCATAGGGCCGCGATTAGGCCGGTCGTGAGAGCCAGCGTAAAACAGCTGATGGCCTTCAGGCGAGACGATCCACTGACTCGTGAGCGAGAGCGACCCAGGCGGGAGAGACCCAGGGTGAACGGCCCACGATATCCGATAGGAGACATGGGGGGCGTTGAGTTGACCGATGTAGGCTGTTCTCTATCCATGAACAAGAAGCGGAGACATCCTTCTAAGTGATGCCTCTGTCTCGGCTATTCAGAGAGAGAACTGAAGCGCGCGTATGGGAAGAGTTCGATCCGGCACAAACCGCCACGAACAATCACGGTGAGGCCTGCCTCTGGGGCAAACGAGTTGCACCACTTCGGCTTATGTCGGGCTCTACCCTTCGGCGTGAAGAAAGGCTTTCAGTCGGAGGATGGCTTTTGTGTGAATCTGGCACACACGAGATTCCGTGACTTTCAAGAGCTCGCCGATTTCCTTCATCGTCAGTTCCTCATAATAATAGAGGGTCAGGACCAGCCGCTCTTTTTCAGGCAATTCTTGAATGGCTTCGCCGATCGCTTCGCGCTCCCGCTCGTTCACTAAAGTCGACAACGGGTCCGGGTGATGCGTATCGGCGAGCATCTTGACGACTTTGTGCCCGTCCGGCTCTTGAAGACCTAAATCGTCGATACTGATCATCACAGCCCCACGGGCCCGCGAGATAAAGTCGTCGAGTTCATCCAGGGGCATCTTGAGCTCGGACGCCACTTCTTCATCCAACGGAGGACGTCCCAGTCGATTCAACAATGTGATATGGGTCTTTTGCAGGAGACCGATTCGTTCGTGCACGGAACGTGGAATCCAATCCATCGAGCGAATTTCGTCCAACATGGCGCCACGAATCCGGAACTCTGCATAGGTCTTGAACTTGGCCTCTCGATTGGGATCGTATTTTTCCATCGCATCCATGAGACCGATGGTCCCGACGGAAATCAAATCTTCGGCATCCAGGTATGCGGGCAATCGAAAGGCCAGGCGATGGGCCATCGCCCGGATCACATGCGCAAACTCTTTGATCAGTTGTTCGCGATGCGCATCGCCGGTGGGAATCGCTTGATGGACACGTTGAACTGCCGTTTTACTCATAATAGATATGCCTTTGACTCCATCACATGACTGCGGTGGTCTGAAGTAAACGTTGCCACAAAAGCTGCACAGCGCTCTTAGGAAAATTCGGCTTCGGCCACTGCAAAACTTGCCCAGCGAGCCGCGTCAGCGCCTGGGCCGCCGGCGAGCCTGGAAACAGCTCCAGCAGCGCCTTTTGCTGCTTCACAGCCAGCGGAACATAATCATCCTGAGGGATATAGCCGACATACTCGAGCACAACATGCAGGAAACGATCCGCAGCGGTGTCGAGTTTCCTGAACACCTCTGCCGCTTCTCGCGGGCTTTTTGCCATGTTGACCAGGACTTTGAAACGACGTTCCCGATATTGTCTGGTCAATACCTTGATGAGTGCGTAGGCATCTGTGAGGGACGTAGGTTCGGGAGACACCACGACAATCGTATCCTGAGCCGCCGAGGCAAAGAAGGTGACATTCGGTGAAATTCCCGCTCCGGTATCGATCAGCAGGACATCGACATCCCGCGAGACCGCCTCCAGCTGTTCCATGAGTAACATTTGTTGCGATTCACTCAGTGTCGTGAGTTGTGGAACCCCTGAGCTGGCAGGCATAACCCGGATTCCACCAGGACCGTCGACAATCACGTCATCCAAGCAGTGAGTCCCGGCCAGCACATGCTCGATCGTATGCTCAGGAACCAAACCCAGCAGCACATCCAGATTTCCCAATCCGAGGTCGGCATCCAAGACCAGGACCCGCTTCCCTGCTTTACTCAGTCCCATCGCCATATTGGCCACGATGTTGGTCTTTCCCACGCCGCCTTTACCGCTGGCCACGGCGATGACGTGCGTCAGCGACGAGGCTCGCTCTGACACGTCCCCTGCCATTGGTGTAAACGATCCGCTCTGCATAGTCTTTCCTCCTACCGCGTAACAGTGTCCATGGTTACTTCGTGTGAGCTGCGTGGCTGTGACCGCTCCGCCGGGGCGTGAGTATCCAGTGACGATCGGAACGGAACAGTGTAGCGACGTCCGACTAGAAGCTCGGCCAGCCGTTGCGGTGTGGCGACTTCAAGGTCCTCTGGAACCCGCTGACCGGCGCTCCAATAGGACAGTGGAATGCCTGATTGGTGGCTCAATTCGTACAGTGCCCCGAAGGAATCCGTTTCATCGAGCTTGCTAAACAACAGCCGCAAAAGCGGGAGGGCATGAATCTGTGCCACCTGACGCTGTAAATCCTGCTCACGTGTCGAGGCCGAGACCACGACGTGTGTTTGCACTTCCGGTTCGGTCTTGAGGAGCTGATGCAGGGTGTGCACTAAGGCCAGATCCTTTTCTCCGAAACCGGCCGTATCGATCAGAATCAGGTCGGCATCGGCATGCTTGTGGACATAGGCCGCGGCCTGTTTGGCAGACATAGCCGATTCGCAGGGGATGCCCAACACATCGGCATACATCCGAAGTTGCTCGACCGAAGCCAATCGATAGGTGTCCAGCGAGACAATGGCGACGGACTTCTTTTCTTCCAACTGATAGTGTGCCGCCAGCTTTGTGATCGCGGCCGTCTTGCCGGCTCCATTTGTACCGATCATCATGGCGATCGTCCGATCTCCTTGACCGGAAAGCAGGGATCCGCTCACGCGCATGTCTTGTGCCAGACACTTTGCCAGCGCATTCTGGAGGTCGTGCGGCTCCGGCGAGTTGCGACGAGCCAGTTCCACGCCCAACGACCGTCCGATCCGGTCTGCGCTCGACGGGCGCAGTCCTTGTGCGACGAGATTGCGGCACAAGGAAGCGATGGCTGGCTCTGCATGTTGGCTCAATGATTGTGAGGCCGCCGGCAAGGACGCGCCGATCTCCCGGCTCAATTCGCGCAATTCTTTACGCAGATCTTGTAAGCGACCCTGTTTGATATTCGATGATCGCGGTGAGGTCGGGCGCGTATGACGAGCGGCCGGCGAGGGCGCCACAGGCTGATTCATGCCATACACATGGGACGGAGGCGCTGGTTTCGCCAACATTCCCTGCAAGGTGTCATGAAAGACTTCCGGCCCGACCGGCTGCGTCCAGGTGCTGACAGAGGATGGCGCCTGTGGAGCTTTCCGTGGCTCGCTTGGGGCTGATGTGTCCCGTGACGGCTTGATCGGCGGCAACGGATCATATTCGGCGGCAGCCATGACCTCCAATACCGGCTTATTGAAGTAACTCATCAGCCGGCCGCCTTGATGCACTTCCTTCGACGAAAGGATGACGGCATCCGGACCCAGCTCTTCTTTGATCGCTCGAATCGCATCCTGCATGGTCAAGGCATGAAATGTTTTGACTTTCATTATTCACCTCACGACGGTTGCGGAAGTTCTGAGTCCAGCCGGATGGTATCGAGTGACTGCAATCTCACCATGGCATCGATTTCATTCAGGCCAACCACCGGCACAGAATGCAAGAGCCGGTCCGTCAATCGGCGAAGGTGTCGGCGCACGGCCGGGGAACAGAGCAGAATCGGCTGCTGGCCTCGTGCAGCCACGCGTTCCGCTGATTGCTTGAGCGCCGTCAGGAGTTTGTGCGACAGCGCGGGATCCAGATTGAGCATGGCCCCCTGCGGCAATGTTGACGCTTGCTCGGCGAGCGTGCGATCGAGGCGCGGATCAAGCGTAATGACCGGGAGCGAGCCATCCGGTGCCTGGTACTGCTTCGTAATGGTCCTGGCCAGTGATTGACGAGCCATTTCCGTCAAGAGTTCGGCATCCTTGGTCGTCATCGCATGATCGGCGATAGCTTCCAGAATGGAGCGAATATCCCGGATGGGAATGCCCTCTTTAAGGAGATTGCCCAAAATTCTGACCACCGTTCCCAGCGAGACCATGGTCGGAATGAGTTCTTCCACCAGCTTGGGGTGTGTCTTTCCAACTTCGTCGAGCAAGGCTTGTGCTTCCTGCCGGCCCAGCAATTCATGGCCGTGACGTTTGATGATTTCAGAGAGATGCGTGGTAATGGCCGAGCTGGCATCGACGACGGTATAGCCGGCCATCTGCGCCTGCTCTCGTTGGTCCTCAGCGACCCACAACGCCGGTAATCCGAATGCCGGTTCCTTCGTAGGAATGCCCTGTACCATCCCGCGTTGCGCCGTGCCTGGATCGATCGCCAGCACATGGCCCGGGAGAACTTCGGCCTTTGCGACCTCGATCCCCTTCAGCATGATCGCGTATTCATTCGGACGCAGTTGTAGATTGTCCCGGATATGAATGGGAGGGACGACAAACCCCATGGATTCGGCAAACTGTCTCCGCAAACCCTTGATCCGATCCAGGAGCGCATTCCCCTGTGTGCCTTCAACGAGATTGATCAGCCCATATCCCACTTGCACTTCCATCAGATCGAGCGGGGCGATGTGGGCGACCGGCTCGTCAACTTTGGCGGTCACCGGCGGAGGAGCCAGGGTTTCAGGTGCCTGTTCCCGCTGATAGAGATGGTAGGCAATCCCGCACACACCGGCTCCGAGCACCAGGAAGGCCAGATGCGGCAAACCCGGCACCAAGCCGAGGGCCAGCAAGATTCCTCCGGCTGTCCCTACGGCTCTGTGTGAATTGAGGAGTTGCTGTGTCATCTCCGCGCCAAGGTCGTTTTCTGAGGCGGCGCGCGTCACAATCATACCGGTGGCGGTCGAGACGATCAGCGCAGGAATTTGAGCGACCAGACCTTCACCGACGGTCAGGAGCGTATAGGTTTGCGCCGCCAGGCCGGGGCTCATGCCTTGCTGCAGAATGCCGATGGTCAGTCCACCGACGATATTCACCACCACGATGATGACCGCCGCAACCGCGTCCCCTCGAACAAACTTGCTGGCACCGTCCATGGCGCCATAAAAGTCCGCTTCTTCCGCGATATCCTTCCGACGCCGTCGGGCTTCATCTTCTTTAATGAGGCCTGCGTTCAGGTCGGCATCGATCGCCATCTGCTTGCCCGGCATCGCATCCAAGGTGAAGCGGGCGGCGACTTCGGCCACGCGGCCGGCGCCCTTGGTCACCACCACGAAATTGATGATCACGAGGATCGCAAATACCACGAGGCCAACGGTGTAATTCCCGCCGACGACAAAGGTCCCGAACGTTCGGATGACTTCCCCTGCCGCCGCCGCCCCTTCATTGCCGTGCAACAGAATCAGGCGGGTCGACGCAATATTCAGGGACAGCCGGAGGAGCGTGACCATCAGGAGAATCGAGGGGAATACCGAAAAGTCCATCGGCCGGCGGACTTGCAGTCCCACCAACAAAATAATGATGGAAATCGTGATATCGAAACTGAGCAAGAGGTCCAATAAAAACCGCGGCAGCGGCAGGAGCATGACCATGAGCACGCCGACCACACCCACGGACATGACAATGTCCGGATGCTTCAGCAATGGAGGATGTTCGACTGGAGTAACGGTTGTCGTGGATGCCATGTGATGCTGCCCTTCTTATAACTGTCCGGGGTTGACGCCCCTGGCCCGGTACACAAAGGCCAGGATTTCAGCGACGGCGCGATAGAGGTTCGACGGGATTTCCTTTCCGATATCAACCAGCCGATAGAGCGTTCTGGCGACCAGCTTATTCTCGACCACCGCCACTCCGTGATGACGAGCCAGCTCACGGATACGTTCCGCGATGAATCCGGCGCCTTTGGCTACCACGAACGGGGCGGCTTTCTGAGTCGAGTCATATTTCAGCGCAACCGCCAGGTGCGTGGGGTTGGTGACCACGACATCGGCGGTTTTCACCGCCGCCATCATGCGTTTCTTGGCAAGATCGCGTTGCGCGGAGCGGATACGGCCACGGACCAACGGATCGCCCTCTGAGGCCTTGTGCTCTTCCTTCACTTCCTCTTTGGTCATGCGCAGGTCACGAGACCACTCAAACCGTTGATACATGTAATCCACCGCCGCGAGAACGGCCAACGCGCCCACGACGCCCATCGCCACTTTCAACGTAAGGTGCCCGGCCATTTCGATCGAAGCCGGCAGGTCATAGTCCATCAGTCCCGGCACCATGAGCAGATCGTGACGCGCGGTAAAGAGGGCAACCGCCATGATGATGGCAATCTTCACGAGGCCCTTGACGAGTTCCATCACAGATCTGGTGGAGAACAGCTTGCCCAGCCCCGTGATCGGATTGAGCTTGCTGAAATTGGGTTGTAGCGCGTTCGGCCTCCACAGAAACCCTGTTTGCGCCAGCGATGCGCCGGTCCCCATGAACAGAATGACGGCGAGAATGGGAAGGATCAGGACCATCGTCGTCACACTGATCTGCACGATAATGGTATGAATATGTTCCACCGTCAGCGCTTTCCAAAAAGTCTCGTCGAATGACAATGACAGCCCCCGCCGCGTCACGTCGGTCAACTGCCGCAGGCCGATCGGCACCCCGATGGCCAGAAACCCGACCCCTCCAATAAGGACCGCCGCCGTGCCGACATCGCGGCTGATCGCGACCTGTCCATCGCTCCGGGCCTGCGATTTGCGTTTCTCAGTCGCCTCTTCTGTCCGACTGCTCTTATCTGAATCAGCCACGTCCGAGGCTCCTCAGTAAAGCTTCAATCGTGAGTTGGAGCTGTTCGAATTCCGACCCGATCAACGCCACGGTAAACGGCATGCCAAGACTCAGAACGAGCAACCCGCCGGCAATCGTAATGGGAAAGCTTAAGACAAAGACCTGGACTTGCGGGACAGCGCGACCGAGCAAGGCCATGAGCACATTGATGAGCAAAATGGTAATCAGCACCGGTGCGGACAATTTCAGGCCGATCGTAAACATCCGTTGTGACAACAGGAGAATCTCTTCTCCCAGGTGTGAGGACAGATGGGCGCCGAACGCGGGGATCGCCTCATAACTGTGAATGATGGTCGCCATGGCAAACAGATGCGCATTCAATGAGAGGAAGATCAACGAGGCCAGCATGGTAAAGAACTGCGCGATCATCGGGGTTTGATGGGAGGTCGTGGGGTCGAACAGATGGACCGCACCGAACCCCATTTGAATTCCCAACAGCTCGCCGGCCACTTCCAACGCGCCAAACAGCAAGCGAACCGCCAAACCGATCGTGACACCAATCGTCATCTCGCTGAGCATGCCACCGACCAAGATCATGGGATCCAGCGATACGGTAGGCATCGGAATCGACGGAGCCAGCATCAGGCTCAACGTCAGCACTAAGCCAAGCTTGACCTTGACGGGAATCGTCCGTCCGCTGAAGACCGGCAGCGCGGCCAGCAGTCCCCCGATGCGGGACACCAGGACAAGAAACGCCTGGAATTGCGGAAGAAGAATGTGAATGGTCTGCGTCAGTCCCATGCCGTCCTAGCGAATGTAGTCAGGAATATTGGTCAGGAGATTCGTCATGAAACTCGTCATGACGCCCAACATCCAGGGCAAAAACACGAGAATGGCGCCGAAGAGAGTTAAGACCTTGGGCACAAAGCTCAAGGTCGGCTCATTCAATTGCGTCATGGCTTGAAAGGCGCTCACGGCCAGGCCAACCAGCAGGCTCAACCCTAAGATGGGTGCCGAGACCATGAGGGTCGTTTCCAACGCTTGCCGTCCTAGTTCAGTGACCATTTCCGGTGTCATAGAATTACTGAAAGCTCCTTACCATCGATCCGACAACGAGATACCATCCATCGGCCAGTACAAATAGAATGAGCTTGAAGGGTAATGAAATGACCGCCGGCGGCAAAAGCATCATGCCCATCGACATCAGAATGCTGGCCACCACCATGTCGACAATCAAAAATGGGATATAGATCAAGAAGCCGATCTGAAAGGAGATGCGTAGCTCACTGAGAATAAAGGCCGGGATCACCACATGTGTCGGCACATCGGTGATCTTTTCCGGTTTAGGAATCTTACTGAGCGTGATAAAGAGCTCGAGGTCCTTGTCCCGGAGCTGGCGCAACATGAACCCTCTGACCGGCTCGATCCCCTTCTTCCAGGCATCTTCATAGGAGAGTTGTTCGGCTAAGAGCGGCTGCAGCGCGTCGCTGTACACTTGCTGTCCCACAGGGGCCATGATGAACATCGTGAGAAACAAGGCGAGCGCCAGCAAGACTTGATTCGGTGGAACCGATTGCGTCCCGAGTGCCTGGCGGAGAAACGAGAGGACGATCACGATCCGCGTAAACGACGTCACCATGATAAAAAGCGCCGGCGCCAGCGAGAGGACCGTCATGAGGATCAGAATCTGAATGACGACGGCGGTCTGTTTGGGCGAATCCGATCCAAGATCGATACTGACCGACGGCCCGGCAGCCCACACCGGCTCCGGCATCGCCATCCCCAGGCCAAGAAGGATCAGGATTCCCATCAGAACGAGTCTGGTCCACGGCGTTGCTACGTGCGTCATGCTATGCATGCGGTCCGCCTTGCTTCCCCTGCCCAAAGGCTTTGGTCACATCCTGCCACCATTCAGCCGACAGCAGGCTGCGAGGGGAGATCCCGCACGGAATACCGGTCTGACCGGAGGATGAGACGAGGGTCGCCAGATGTTCTGTGGCTTCGATACGACCGAGAGGAATGAGCGTCTCTGACGTCACACCGACGGCAAAATATTGACCGGCAATGGCCACGAGGGCGATGGATTGCCGTGGAGCCAGGTAGCTATTCGCCACGACCTGAATGAGGGGTGTGCCACCGGACATGCTGCTGCGTTGTGCTAACACTCGACGAGCAACCCAGGCGACGGCTCCCATCAGAAGCAGGACCGCCCCCAACGCCAAGAGTGTCCGGCCCAAACTGTCCCACACGTCAACCACGGTATCGCTCCCCTATTGCTTACGCCAGTTGCTTGACACGTTCCGCAGCGCTCACCACATCGGTGAGCCTGATCCCGAACTTTTCATTCACGACCACCACTTCGCCTTTGGCCACCAGCTTATTGTTCACCATGACTTCCATCGGTTCACCGGCCAATTTATCGAGCTCGATGACCGAGCCTTGCGCGAGCTGCAAGAGGTCTCGAATGGCCATCTTTGTCGAGCCGACGTAGATGGACACCTTCATCGGAATGTCGAGAATGAAATCGATATTCTTCGTCTGTTCCGCAACTGCGGTATTCGTCACCGGTGGAAACGAAGCCGGCGTCGCGGCGACAGGCTCATGAATCGTACTTTCGGCAGCTTGATTGGCATTGTCGTCAGCCATACGGTCGTCTCCCCTACCTACGAGTTAAGTCAGCACCTTCGTGACGCGACAGGCGTGATTCCCTTTAAATACCCCAGGGCTTCCCAGAAACTTGAGATAGTCCTCGACATAACATTCCAGCGGATCACCGGGACGCTGGTCCAGCATCACTACATCGCCAGGCGCAAAGTTCAGCACATCCTGGACTGTGACTGTGGTGGAACCGAGCTTCACAGCGATCGGCAACTCGCACTCATGGATCAAGTCGCGGAATTTGCTGTTCCAGGACCCATCCTGTTCCAACTGATCCGACACCAGCCCTGAGTAGAGCTTTTCCTTGATAGGCTCGAGCATCGAATAGGGATACACCACGAACAGATCCCGAGTGGTCTCCCCGATGATGACTTGCAGCGTCACTACAATGACGACCTCTGAGGCCGTCACAACCATGGCAAATTGGGGATTGCTCTCGGAACGCACATAGTCCACTTTCACCGGCATAATCGCCTGCCAGGCCTTTTCCAGATCCGCGAGCGCCAGCATGAGCAGCTTCTTGATCATGCGGACTTGGACGGCTGTAAAATCTCGCCCCTCAGGCTTCACATGGGTTTGTCCCTTGCCGCCGAAAAAGTAATCGACCAGGAGATAGACGAGAAAGGCATCCATCACAAAGAGCCCGCTGCCTCGCAGGGGGGCCATGTGAAAGACGTTAAGGGAGGACGGCATCGGAATCTTTTTCAGAAATTCGCCGAATTTGATGACCTGTGTTCCGACCACCACAAATTCGATCGCTTCGCGTAGCACGCCGGTCCATGCCACCGCCTGGCGTCGCACAAACCGATCGTTAATCATCTCCAGGGTCGGCATGCGTCCCCGGATAATCCGCTCTTGATTGAGGAGGTCGTACCCCTTCACGCCGGTCGTCGCTTCCGCCGCGGCTTCCGCCGGCGGCGCAGTTTCGACCTCACCGGAGACCACGCCATTCAACAGCGCATCGATCTCATCTTGTGAAAGAATCTTTTCCATAGGCTTCGGGCTACTGAACGACGAAATCCATAAAGTACGTGGTCTTCACACCCGGCTTGGGCAGCAGACCGTTGATCCGCTGAGTAATCTCATCCCGGAGTTGAAACTTTCCCTGCGGACTCCGAATCGTGGTGGAGTCTTTGCTCGAGAGCAACACCAGGATGGTGTCGCGCAATTGAGGAATCCGGCTGGCAAGATTCGCCGAGACCCCTTCATTTTCCACCTCTAACTTAATGGTCATCTTGAGGTAACGAATGTCTGGTGCGTCGGCGAGGTTGACGATGAACGGGTCCAGATCGAACACCACACCCGGCGCAGCTCCGGCGGCTGCCTTTCCGGTGGATTCGCCATGCCCTTCCGATTTCGCTACGGCTTCTACCTTATGCTCGTCCGCCGCCTCTCCTCCTCCGCTACTGTGGCCGCCCATGAATTTCACAATGACAAATGCGCCACCGAGTCCGGCCACGAGCGCCGCGGCGACTACGATAATAAGAAGCTTAATAGGAAGCGCCGGAGCTGGTGCCACGGTTTTGCCTGCTTCTGGGGTTGCTGCTGCTTCGTCTGACATGGAGACCTCCTCAATTCGCACGCACAATTATCGTCACAGGGGTTTGTGCAATGGATATGCCATCTGAGATTGTGCCGTCTGTCATTGAGTTGGCAGTCAACTACACGCCAAATGCATGTGATGAAGGGGCCAATTGTAAGAAATAAGCAGAAGACTGCCTGCGGAGAGCCGATCCCTTGACGCTGTCAGAAATCTGACGGTGAGGCTACTCGAGAAAGCCGTCGCCTATTGGCGGAGCGAGCATGGAAAGAGAGGAAGGAAGGCCGGGGTGAATTCATGTAGAAACTCACCCCGGCAGATGCGTCTTATTTACCGTTTCAAATTCACCAGTTCTTGAAGGATTTCGTCCGACGTGGTGATGACGCGGGAGTTGGCCTGGAAGCCCCGTTGTGCGGCAATCATATCGATAAAGCTTTGACCGAGATCGACGTTCGAGAGTTCCAACGAATTAGAGAGCACTCGACCGAGGCCCGCGCTGTCCGGAGAGCCTGTGACCGGCTGGCCGGAGTTTCCTGATTCGGCAAACGTATTCTTACCGGTCCGGGTCAAACCGATCGGATCCGGAAACCTCGCCAGAACCACCTGGGCCAGCGCGCGCAACTGGCCGTTGGAGAACCGGCCGCTGATCACGCCTTTGGTATCCACACTGAAGGCCTGAAGAGAGCCGGCGGCGTAACCGTTTTGCGTCTGCTGAACCAGCGCGGAGGTCGATCCGAATTGCGTGGTGCCCGTGAGTCCGTTCCCGCCGTCGGTGATAACACTGTCGCCGAAGTTGAGGTCGATCAGCTGATCCTGCGTCGCTCCCACAAAGTCGATTTGGAGCTCTCCAGGATTGGCTCCCACCGTACCGGCGGCCGTATTCGTGTCGAACCGCTTGACCGGTCCTTCCCGCTGCAGCGTTCCATCGGTACCGAATGTTAAGGTGCCGGCGCCGACTCGGACAATTCCGAGCGTCGTGTCGATATTGCTGGAATGATAGTTCGCCGTATTCACGTCAGTAGTGCTCGACACGACATTATAGTTCCAGGTATTGGATCCCACCTTGGTAAAATAAGTCGTGAGCAGATGATCGTTCCCCAGCGAGTCGAAGACCGTCAATGACGTCGCGAAATTAGACGTGCCGACCGGATCGGTGATATCGAAATCTGTCCCGGCCGTCGAGGTACCGGCCAGCATATTCAGATTTGCCGCCAGCGTATTGGCTCCGTTTGCCGCGACCACCACCGATCCGGTATTCGTCGACGCATCATTGGTGGTGCCTGAAAGTCCGGATCTGAAGGTGAAAATATTGCTGGCCCCCACTGTGGCTTCGAATCCGTCATACGCTCCTTGCAGGTACGGGTCGACGGCGGTCAGACTCCGTACCGCACTCTGAATCGCGCCGGCCAGCGCTGTGCCCGTAAGACCGTTCGCAACGGTCACTGTTTGAACTCCATCACCGTTCAAGTTAATGGTAAACGAATTATTACCCGCCGCCGATGTCGTGACTGAGGCGGATGATCCGATAATGTTTCCGCGAACACCGGTGGTTCCCGTGCCGGAGTTCAGATTGGCGGCCAGCAGTGCGGTTGAGGTTGGCTTGGGCGATGCGGTAGTGGTCGGCAAGGCGATATCACCGATATTTCCGGTGATCGTACCGGTCGTGTCGGCGAGGAATCCCTGCAGCTTGAAGCCGGTGGGGTCGACCACGACACTGTCCTTGTCCAAGCGAAAGAGGCCGTTGCGTCCGTAGAACGTGCCGTTTTGTCCGTCTTTCATGACAAAAAAACCATTGCCGTCGATCGCCATATCGAGCACATTCGACGAAGTCGCCAGCGAGCCTTGGCTGAAATCGCCTTGAACCGACGTGAGCG
>JACOEJ010000108.1 GCA_024998645.1 Nitrospira sp. | reverse complement strand
CCTCGCTGAGCGGACGTTGCCTGAGATCCGCCTGGCCTACCTCAGCAGTTCAGTTGCGCCCTCCTGACCGCGCATACTTCATTCGACGCTTCACTCCTGCACAAGAAAGAAACGGGGACTTTCCGAATTTCCCGGCGCGTGGCAGTCCGGTGCGTTCCATTTGTTCGCACCCTCGGCATCACCAATAAGAGTCCTTCCACCCGGCCATAGACCCGCCCGCCTCGAACTCGTAAAATGTGACGGTTTCTTCTCACCAGGCGAAGCGAACTTACGCTGTTTTTCACACCTCATTCACGTGAGGCAAACGAGGCAGGATTCAGGCGCTCATGAAACGGATGAAGATCTGCAAAGCCTTCACGCTGATGGAATCGGGCCCGGTTGTCTTCGTCACTACCGGTGATGGAGAGACGCACAACATCATGACCATCTCCTGGACCATGGTAGTGGACTTTACGCCCGTCTTTGCCATAACTACCGGCCCCTGGAACTATTCCTATGCGGCGCTTCGGAAATATAGGGAATGCGTCATTGCCATTCCCACGGTGGACCTCATTGATCAGGTCGTTGGCGTCGGGACCTGTTCCGGTGCCGACACAGATAAATTTGCAAAGTTCAGGCTAACGCCGGTGAAGGGCACTCACGTGAGACCGCCCTTGATTAAGGAATGCCTGGCGAATATCGAATGTCGAGTGGTCGACATCATCGGAAAGCACAATATCGTTGTCGTCGAGGGTGTCGCTGCGTACCTTGATAGTTCCCGAAAAGAGAAGCGCACCATTCACGCAATCGGTGACGGCACCTTCGTCGTGGACGGACGCAAGCTGGATCGAAAGACAATGATGCGATCGAAGATTCCGGATGGGATCTGACTCAGTCGTGAGCGGAGCCGGCACTGTTAGGAGAGGAACAGGGGGACATTCCGGATTTCCCGGCGCGTGAGAGAAAACGAGAACCCTACAGACAGCCGCTTGGGAGGCACAGGAGATGTCGAAGATCAAAGGGAAGGCATTGGAAATCACGTGGCTTCCAGAGCCGGAGGAGCATAACTACCCCGCTGCAGAGTCCTACCTTACGCTGCTGTACAGCGACCGACGCGCCAGAAAGATGGTTACCTCGTTTCGAGCGGCTCCTATAAAGCAGTTCAAAGCCAAGGACATTTTCCGGGCTTCTCAGTTATCTCTGTTGGGGGTGAGCAATTCACATGTGGTAAAGGATCGAAAGAACATCAAGAATGGAGTCTCCCTCTCTCCGCTTCTGTTGGTGAGAGACGAGCAGAATGGAAGAGTCGTGATCGCCGACGGTTATCACCGTCTTTGCGCAATCTATAGCTTCAATGAAGACGCATGGATCCAGTGCAAAATTGTGTGAACCGCCGAATAAGAGAACGCATGGCCGCCAAGGGCAAGGGAGAGGACGCATTGTTCATTCCCCGCACATGGCCGTCCGGCGCCTTTTTCCCTTCGCCTCCCCGCCTCTTAGATGATGGATGCGTTTTCTACTTTGAGCTACAATTCTATTTCTCGATTGAGAACACCTCACAACTCGACTGAACCGAAATGCAGCTATCCACAATACGTCCGGCCACAGCGCACGATTTCAGTGCGATTGCTTCCCTGAACGTCGATGCGTATCGGGAATTCGCAGCTCACATGGCTACAGAACATTGGCACGGGATGGAAACGAGTCTCCGTGCGGTCGAGGCTCGCGCGCAGCATACTCAGTTTCTTGTGGTTCGAGATGGGACAGCCATCGTCGGCTCGGTCGGGTATTGCCCGGCAGGCAGAGGAAATCCCGAGATCTTCCCACCGGACTGGGCTGCAGTGCTGCTCCTCGCAGTGGCTCCCACTCACCGTCGGCACGGTCTGGCACGAGGACTCGTCGCTGCCTGCATTGAATGCGCACGCCATGATTCTGCCCAGACGATCGGTCTGTTCACGAGTGAGCTGATGACTGCTGCGCAACAACTCTACGAATCGTTTGGATTTCGTCGAGAGAGTGAACTTCCCACAAGGCTTGGTCTTCGATACTGGCGCTACCGATTACAGCTCACAGGGAACTAGCACCTGATCGGGACAAGAAACGCTTTGTGAATCGCAGCAGGATGAACCAACAGGATATTCAGGGGCAGGAGCGATTCAAGGCAGGAAAGAACAAATACGACTGTCCCTATTCCTACAGCTTCATCTCTGCTGACTTGGCCGCATGGCGCTGTATATCGCGATCCGGAATGATGATATTCACGACCTCGCCGTCTTCATAGACGTCTGCAACATTGAGCGCTCCGCTCAATATCAGATCTCCAACTGCCTCTTCGCTGATATTCAGGCGTTTCGCGGTAGCCGTGGGAGAGAAACCCCGTAGACCGGGATCCCGCTCAAGGGCTGCCATCCATTCTGAGGGCGAGTACCGTTTTCTCATGCAACGCAGTCTATATAAGGGTCCGCACTATTTCAATCGGCGACCGGGCCCGAAAAGACTGGCAAAGAACCATGTGTAGCTACTCCCTCTCCCCGCTCCTCCATCGCCTCCGGAGTGATGGATACGCTTTCGACTTTGCGCTAGACTTGCCCCTGTAGGTTTCCGGGTTCGACATCTCGTCTCAACACCTGTCCGACAACGCTCCCTCGAGAGAAGAGCAACAGCCGGTCCCCATATTTCTCTTTTCCATGCCGGAGCGCCCGGCGAAGGAGAAAGCAGTTCGTGAAACACACCCGCATCATCGTGACTCACTACGGAGGGCCCGAAGAACTTCGGCTGATTGAAGAGGAGTGCCCGGAGCCGAAGAACGGTGAGGTGCGGGTGAGAGTGCTGGCCGCAGGTGTTTCCTTGCCCGACGTGCTGATGCGCGAAGGTCTTCATCCCGAGACGCCCCGGCTGCCCTTCACGCCGGGATGGGATCTGATTGGTGTGGTAGATCGGCTCGGCGACGGTGTTTCAGGACTCGAACCGGGCCGGATCGTCGCCGCGCTGCCGATCAGCGGCGCGTACGCGGAGTTCGTCTGCCTGCCGCAACGTGAGCTGGTACCTGTGCCGCCCGGGCTGGATGCGGCCGAGGCTGTCAGCCTCGTGCTGAACTACGTGACCGCATACCAGATGCTGCACCGTTCGGCCAAGGTCGGACAGGGCCGGCGCGTGCTGATCCACGGCGCGGCAGGCGGGGTCGGCTCGGCACTCCTGCAGCTTGGGCGCCTCGCCGGGCTGGAGATGTACGGTACCTGTTCAGCGCAAGGATCGCCGGCCGTTTCCGCCCTGGGCGGTATCCCGATTGATTACCAGCATCAGGACTTCGTGAAAGAAATTCACCGCCTCACGGGTGAAGGTGTAGACGCCGTCTTCGAGAGCATAGGCGGCACGCACATATGGCAGTCCCGCAAGGCTCTGTGTTCCGGCGGGACGGTCGTGGCCTACGGCCTTACCGGCTCGCTCCGCGGGGGGCGATCGGCGTCAGGTCGTTCAGAAAAGCGTCATCGCTTTCGCGAAATCGCTATCTTCGGGTTGTATATTGTCGGCGGCTGGGTTTCCCCGGGCCGGAAACGGGTGGTTCCCTACAGCATCCAGTGGCTCAAACGGCTGAGACCGGCACTGTTTCGAGAGGATTTGACCGTCCTGTTCGACCTCCTTCAACAGCAGAAGATCAAGCCGCTGATCGCGCAGCGATTTCCTCTTTCCGGGGCAAGACAGGCGCACGAGCTGCTCGGGAAGGGAGGCGTGACAGGTAAAATAGTGCTCACGCCAGACGGGTGATCGATGCTAATCAGATGGAACTGATTGGCATCAGGAAGATACCGAACGTTCTGCGGGACAGTCTCCTGCCGGTCAACAACCGATCAACCGCCCATTGTCAGCACCACACGGAATCGTGCGTTGCCGCTCAGCATCCGATCATAGGCGGCAGCCGCTTGTTCGAGCGGGAAGGTCTCGACCATCGGCCTGATGCCTGTCAGCGCACAAAAGTTGAGCGTGTCTTCCGAATCTTTAGCGGTTCCCGACGGCCAGCCTTGAATCGACCGGCGGGCACCGATGAGTTGAATGGGCGTGACCGTAATGGGGTCAGCTGATGCGCCGACGACCAACAGTTTGCCGCCGACACCGAGTCCGTCGATCAGCTCCGACATCGATTTACTGTTCGGCGCGGTTGCCAAGATGACCGATGCACCGCCCATCCTGGCCAACTCGCTCGCCGCGTTAGTCTTCTCGCTGTCGAGGTAACGAGCGGCGCCCAGTTTCAGCGCCAACGCCTCCTTGTCCTGCCCGCGGCCTATCGCCACCGTGCGATAGCCCATCTTGCTGGCAAACTGAATGCCGAAATGCCCCAGTCCGCCCAGACCCTGCACCGCCACCAGATCGCCCGCCTGCGCTCCGCTATGACGTAAACTGTTGAAGGTCGTGACGCCTGCGCAGAGGATCGGCGCCGCCTCCACCGGCGAGAGCGCGTCCGGAATAGCAGCCACGGCTTCGCTCCGGGCAATCATGTATTGGGCATACCCGCCGTCTTCCTGGAATCCCGTGACCTGAAAACTCTGACAGCCCATGAAATCTCCACGACGGCACGGAAGGCATTGTCCGCAATGTCCGCCGTGCCATCCCACGCCGACCCGCTGCCCCTTCTTCCAACTCGTCACCGCCGGTCCAACGGCATCGATGACACCGGCGACTTCATGGCCCGTGACCCGGGGGTACTGCAGCCCCGGCCAGTGCCCTTCCTTCACAAAGACATCGCTATGACAGACGCCACAGGCCTCTATCTTGATGCGAACGGTATGAGCCCCCGGTTCCGGCACCGGACGCGTCACTGTCTCGAATAGGCCGCCGGGACCACTGACTTGTACTGCAGTCATCTGGGGCATGACCACCTCCTTGGATTGAATGCCATATGAGTATGGGAAGCCTAGTCCACTCAGAGGATTGAGAGCAAGGTGGTGGAAAGAAGGTGCCAGGAACCAGATTCATTCGTCTTCCAATGCTTTCATCCTACTCATCGCTGGCCGCTGCGGTTATGCGAAAATTCTGACCGTCCAATTGAGATGAACCGGTCATAACGCCGAGCCTCCAAAAGCCTCATGCCAATTTCTGTCGTTCCACTGCTCAGGCAGGGACAGTTCCTTGCCGTACCCGGTGACGTTTTTGGTCACACTGATGAATTTCCATGAGTATTGGACGCACCCGCAAGCAGCTTGGCGGCATGGCGATTGCGATACCGTGGGAAGCAGTGCCACCGAGTCCGTGGCGCGTCGTACGGAGACTATCTAGATGGACATGCGGTCGATCATGCACCCGGAAATGAGCACGGCACGAATTGTTCTCGATCATAATCTCGTTGCTACCGGCTCTTCCCTTCTATCTCCGATACCGCTTCACCTTCACCACAGGCTGTGTCCGCACAAGGCGTGGCTCCTGGGATTGATGCTGTTCTCAGGACTGTCAGGATGTGGGCCGGCTCAATCAGATCCCGAGCAGAACCTCGCATCCCGCGCCAGCCAGGTGGCACCGCCCGAGTCCCCGGCGACTTCGCCGCGCACTCCGTCACCACTCAGTAACCCGGCCACTACGGCAGCGATCGACGACTCTTCTCCCCTGCCGGACAAACTGGTCCTCCCTATCTGGATGGCACAGGCGCTTGATGCTCCGGATGTGTCGATACGGCTACGGGCCTTGGACAAATGGGCCACGCTGGGCGCCGATGCATCAATAGATCCCCTGGTAGTGGCACTGGATGATGACAACGACGATGTACGGAAAAAGGCGATGGAGCTGATCGAACAACACTGGGCGGTCGAGCCGCAGGCCGCGCCCGAGATAGAGAACAGGGGTACGGGCGCAGCTCTGCCGTAAGAGAGACGCAGTGTTCACGAGAGACGCGTTACGCAGGATAACGCGTGGGTCCGGAGACAGTCAGTGGGTACCATTACCACATCACCAAGGAGTCGTAACATGATACGAGGCAAACGGAACAGATGGCTGAGCGGGATCGGCATGGCGGTCTTGGTTGGAGGCCTTTCTCTGGTGAACTATGGCGGAAGCGTGGCCCCGGCGGCAGCCCACGACCATCAAAATCCCTTCAAGCAAATCCTGGGGAAGCTGAATGAAATCCTCGCCAAGCTTAACACCGGAGGCAGCGGAGGCGGAGCAGGGAATCACACCCTACGGTGGGACACCAACAATCCCTCCGTGTCACGCTTTACGGTCTTGCCGGAATTTAACAACGCCGCAGTCAGGGACAACAACACCGGGCTGGTGTGGGAACAATCGCCGGCCACACTCCTTCCCGGCCCCACCTGGATCGACGCGCGCCTCCAATGCATCGAGAAGAATGTCGGAGGCTCGCGAGGCTGGCGGCTTCCATCGGTGGTTGAATTGGCCAGCCTGATCGACCCGTCTCTGCCGGCGCCGTTTGTCCCGGCCGTGTTTACAGGCGTGCAGCTTGCTTCCTACTGGTCAGCTACGGCAAATGCTGTGGGGACCAGTAACGCGTGGACCGTGGGCTTCGATGAAGGTCATGCGGGATGGACCGGCAAGTCCAGCAATAGTTCAGTCTGGTGTGTGCGCGGCCCGATGCAGGAGTCTGCGTACTGAGAACTCGCTGATTGGAATAGCTGAGGGACAGGGGCACAGCCCTTGTCCCTCTCGATCCTCACGCCCCCGCCTCAAACACCGCGATCTGTACTCCCCAAGGCTCCTGCAGCCAACCATTGCGCCCCTCTTTGGAGGGGGATTCTTGAAGATTTCCTCCCCGCTGAACTAGACTCTGCCGCACGTTCCTCACACTTTCCTTTAGACTTTCGATTATCTCTCACCGGCCACGAACGGAGCAGGTGCTATGCGTCACTTGGTTGTACCGACAGCGATTCTGTCGTTAGTTCTTGGATGTAGCAGTTCGGATCAACAGGCCCCGCCTCCACAAACTCCGGCTCAACAAACGCCGATTCCAGCCGCAGCCGCCACCATGGATTCCA
>JACOEJ010000107.1 GCA_024998645.1 Nitrospira sp. | reverse complement strand
AGCGGCGGCGGCACGTCGTAGCCGTGGATCGTGGTGAAGTTCTGCTGGATCTGCTGGCAGCGCCGGTGCCGGTGCATATCGCGCCAGCCGCCGATGTCCATCAGAATGTCGAAGGTGAAGGCGTAGCCGCTGCGGAATTCCTTGATCAGTTCGTCGTAAGGACCCCGTGATTTCATACCAACGTCGATCGCGTCCTGCTTCTGTTTTTCAGACCAGTCGCGCACGACGGCGAGGATCTTCCGATAGGGCGCGTGTGTCGCGCGATAGAGCAGCGTCGTGACGATTTCATCGATCGGGTCATGGCCTTCGATCAGCTCGACGGACTCCTGTTCCCCCCAGGTTGACGGTTGATCCAGGCCCGTTCCCTTGAGCACCTCTTTCGCGTACCGGCCCAGCTCCTGATACACCGAGGATTGATAGTCGTTCGGCTTGGCATGGCGCGCAAGGGTCGGAGCCATGGGTTCGGTCATTCCCGCCGCCTGTCCGCTCAACTCGCCCCATACGTTCATGGGGGCACGCTGGCAGGCATCCTTGAGATCATCCGCGATGAGGCGCAGCTCCGGCAATTGCGATGACAGCAGGCGCGTGATCTGCTTTTCCAGAGTCCTGATGCTCACGACTTGCCCGACGTTGGTCTTCGCCGCCAGCGGCAGGAGATAGCGCGTGACGTCGAACGCCCGCGCGGCAATCGTCCGCTGGTAATCTGCCGGCTTCATCGATTCGGGGCGCGGTTCGCGCTCGGTCAGAAATTGGGTCAACTGCGGATGCAGGAGACGATAGACCTCGGACAGGCTCCGCAAGATACCTTCATAGGTGCCTTCGGTCTCCGACCCGCGCAGGGAGTCCGGGATATACCAGCTGCCGGAGGCAAAGTTTTGGTAACGGCTCGATTTCGCCTGTCCGTCCCACAGCGGTTCGTCTTCAAGGCGGATGGCGGCGAGCTCGGAAATATTTTCAAAACAGATGATGACATGGCCGAGGTCGGCGATCGACGCATGCCCGTAATCGAAATAGAACTGGTCCCAGAATTTTTCCGAGGAGTGGCCGTGGACCCACTTGATACTGCTCTCGATGGAATCGGGCGAGCGGCTGTACCGCGCCAGGGCATAGGCGGATTTCTCCGGTGGCATAGGCGCCACGGCGATCACACGCCGGCTGGATTGATCCTGACTCATCGACCTGAAGACCTCACGAGGCTGCTGACAATCACAAGGGCCGAACTATACCCCCCGACTGCCCGAGGCGCAAGGCCGCTCCGTTGACTTGGCTCGGAATGCGCCGCTATAGTCCCGACGTTTTGCCTTACGGTGAGGACCGACGATGATCAAGGGTATCAAGGGCGTTAAAGATCTTCTTCCGGAAGAGACCCCGCGCTGGCGCCTGATTGAAGAGAAGGCCCGGTTCTGGGCTTCGACATTCGGATTTCACGAAATCCGGGTGCCGATCTTCGAGGTGACGACGCTCTTTGCCCGCAGTATCGGGGCCTCGACGGATATCGTCGAAAAAGAAATGTATACGTTTCAGGACCGGGACGGGACGTCGCTCACGCTGCGCCCTGAAGGGACGGCCGGAACGGTCCGGGCCTTCATCGAACACAATCGCGCGGCCGAGCCGCTTCCCCAGAAATATTGCTATCTCGGGCCGATGTTCCGCCACGAGCGGCCCCAGGCCGGGCGTCTGCGGCAGTTTCATCAGTTCGGCGTCGAATCCTTCGGCATGGCTGATCCACGGGCGGATGTTGAAACGATCGCCCTGCTCTGGCAGTTGCTCTCCGATCTCCAACTCCCCGCGCTGACTCTCGAGATCAACAATCTCGGGTACACAAGTGACCGCGAAGCCTATCGGCCGGTCCTGGTAGCCTATCTGCGCCAACAGGAAAGCCGGCTCTGTGCGAATTGTGTGAGACGGATTGAGACCAATCCTTTGCGCGTGCTTGATTGCAAAGTGCCGGACTGCCGGGCCGCCACGGATGCCGCGCCGACGCTTGCCGGATCGATGGCGGAACCGGCCACGACCTATTTTTCAAAGGTGCTGGAGGGACTTCAGGCGATCGGAATTCCCTACCAGCTGAATCATCGGCTGGTTCGGGGTTTGGATTATTACTGTCTGACCACGTTTGAAGTGACGACCACCAGTCTAGGTGCGCAGAACGCGGTAGGCGCCGGTGGCCGCTATGACGGGCTGGTAGAGACCCTGGATGGTCCGAAGACTCCGGCTGTCGGCTTTGCTGTGGGTATTGAGCGTATCTCGATGATGCTGCCGGAAACCGTCACACCGCCATCCGTTGGAGATAAGACGGTCTATGTGGCGGCATTCGGCGAACGGGCCGCGCTTCAAGGATTAAAGATTCTCCAAGACCTCCGTCTGGCCGGTGTTCGAGCCGTGACGGATTTCCGTTCGGCTACGCTAAAAGCGCATCTCCGCCAGGCTGATCGTTTTACCTGTCGCTATACGCTAATTCTGGGCGATGATGAACTGGATAAGGGGTCTGCGATCCTCCGGAATATGGAGACAAAAGATCAACAGGATCTCCCTCTTTCAACGATCGTTTCCGCTCTTTTGCCTCAGGTTCTTACTTCCTAGTTCAGCAGTTTTTGCGGTTGACTTTCCCTTCAAAAATTCGTAGGCTGACCCCCTCTGGGTAATTATTATAAGTTGTTGATTAATTAATATAAATATCTGTGAATTACCTATGAATTCAAAGAAGCTCGGGCTGCTTCTTTCGGTCCCTCCGACCCATACAAGTGTGGAGACGGTTTATCGTCTTTCACGCGCGGCTCTTCAACGCAACACCGAGGTGTATTTGTACCTCATCGATGAAGGGGTCAAGAACATTTCCGACGCCCGGTATCAGGAACTGGCGACCGATGGGGTGAAGCTATTTGCCTGCGCCTATGGATGCCAACAGCATCATGTACCGACCGATGGGATCCATTCTAAGATCTCCTTATGCGGGCTGGTGGTCCTCTCCGGGATTATCGATGCCTGCGATCAATTTTTAGCCTTTACCTGATCTAAAGGTATCCACCCGACGATGGCGAAGAAAATAGCCGTAGTGATTCGAGAAGATCCCCGTCAAACGCACCGTCCTGTGGAAGCACTGCGTATTGCACTCGGCCTTGTGGCAGGGACCCATGACACGACCGTGGTGCTTCTTAATGAAGCAGTTCGTCTGCTTTCAGAAGATCTCGATGACGTGATTGATATGGAAATTTTAGAAAAGTACCTCCCATCAATCGAACATCTTGAGATTCCATTCATCGTTCAATCAGATGCCGATCGATCGTTGGTACAAAGTCAGTTTGCCGTCCAATATCAGACGGCTGAATACATCCGCCACTTTTTAACAGACGTCGATCGAACCCTCGTGTTTTGATCTTCACGGTAAGGGGGATGCTGTGTCAGATTGCTTGTACATGCTCCGTGAGCCGTTGGAAGGGATTGAATCCAGTCTCTTTGCCTCTCAAGAGTCCGGCTATGTTCTTCTTGAAGAAGGATTGCCCGCTTCTTCTACCAGTTTTGCCGAACATGTGCGGAAAGGTGGTCCAAACGACTCCTCCCCTTCCGTCAGTTTAACGGACCGGGACCTCTTGGAATTGGTGTTTGCCCATGCGAAGGTTATCCTGCTCTGACTTCTTATTATCTTTACCAAGATAAGAAACTCGTAGGAGTAGTCGGAGTCGTAGTAGTGAGAAGAATAGTGGGAATAGCTCGTAGCATATTGGAAAGATAGAAAAATATAGTCTCACTCCTGTCTGATGAGTTTGTGGATTTCCTCTGCATGAGTCTGCGGAGTAGGACGGTATAGGGTGTGTGTAGAAGTGGATAAGCAAAATCCAACTCGACAACATACGGGGGTACGTGGTAATCAGCGATTCCTTTCACGTGAGATTTTACTCGGAATTGTGAAGAGAGCTGTCAGGTTGTCCACAGGTGTGTATAAGCCTGTGTATAGGAATTCTAAAGGGTTATGAGTATCGACACGGTCTGGCAAGAGGCGCTTCACTTCATCCAGGGGAAGGTACCGAAGCAGGTGTACGACACCTGGTTCACTCCGGTGCACCTGGATCGGATTGAAGACTCGACAGCCCATATCGGTGTTCCGAATAAGTTCTTTGGCGATTGGCTGGGGACCCACTATGGTCCGCTTCTGGCTGAGGCGGTGTCGACGGCCCGTGGAGGCGGAGAAGTCACCGTCTCTTTCCTGGTCGATCAGAAATCGGCCAAGCCTCAGGACCAGGCTGCAGTATTGAGTGCTGCCAAGACGGTCACGCAGTCCAAGCCGCGGCGGGGGATTCAACTCAACCCCAAGTACATTTTTAAGAATTTTGTCGTCGGCGCCGGGAACCAGTTCGCGCATGCCGCCTGTATGGCAGTTGCTGAACAGCCGGGGAAAGCGTACAACCCCCTCTTTATCTATGGGGGTGTGGGCCTTGGAAAGACGCACTTGCTGAACGCGATCGGCAATCATGTGGCGGAACGAACCGATCTCCGGATCGCCTATCTGACGACCGAGCAGTTCACCAACGAGGTCATCAACTCGATTCGCTATGACAAGATGATGGACCTCCGGAAGCGCTATCGGCATATCGATATGCTGATGATCGACGACATCCAGTTTCTGGCCGGCAAGGAGCGGACGCAGGAAGAGTTCTTTCACACGTTCAACGCGTTATATGAAGGACATAAGCAGATCGTCCTCTCCAGCGACCGGTTTCCGAAGGACATGCCGGATATCGAAGAGCGGCTCCGGTCCCGCTTCGAATGGGGACTCATCGCCGATCTGCAGCCGCCCGATGTTGAAACGCGGATCGCCATCTTGCGGAAAAAGTCCGAGGACGAGGGTATCCAGCTTCCCGAGGACGTGATCCAGTATCTTTCGACCACCCTGAAGAGCAATATTCGTGAGCTCGAAGGCAGCCTGGTCCGATTGGGAGCCTTTGCGTCGCTCACGGGGCAGAAGATTACGCTGGAGATGGCCAAGACGGTCCTGCGCGATCTCATCGGGGACAAGAAGAAAATCGTGGCGATGGAAGATATTCAGGATGTGGTCTGTACCCAGTTTCACGTGAAGATCAACGAGCTGAAGTCCCGCCGGCGGAGCAAGACGCTGGTCCATCCCCGGCAGATCGCCATGTATCTCTGTCGCGAACTGACCGATGCCTCGTATCCGGAGATCGGCCGGCATTTCGGCGGCAAGGACCATACGACGATCATCCATGCCTGCCGGCAAGTGGCGAAGGCGAAGGACGCGGATCCGGCCATGCAGACGACGTTGGAAAAACTGAAGGAACAGATCCTACGGGGTTGAGGTCGTCCTGTTGATGGAGAAGACACTATGAAGGTACGCATCGGGCGCGATGAACTGTTGACGGGGCTCCAGCGTGTGCAGGGGGTGGTGGAGAAACGGAACACCATGCCGATTCTCTCCAATATTCTGCTCGAAGCCAAACAGGACGGCGTTGAGATTGTCGCGACGGACCTGGAAATCGGCATGCGCGGACTCTATAAAGCCACGGTGCTGCAGCCGGGCGGCGTGACGGTCTCGGCGCGCAAACTGTACGAGATCATCAAAGAGCTGAAAGCCGGCGAGATCGAGCTGACGTCGGGGGACAACAATTGGACGACGATTCAGGCGGGTAAGAGCCAGTTCAAGATCGTCGGCCTGCCCAGTTCCGAATACCCTGCTCTGCCGGTCATCGATCGCGAAGGCTTGATTCCGCTCTCCGGCGCTGGGCTGTTGGAACTGATCCGGAAAACGTTGTTTGCCGCAGGGGACAATGATGCGCGCTATATCCTGAACGGCCTGCTCGTTACCCTGGTCGTCACGGACAAGAAGACCTCGCTTCGGCTTGTGGGCACCGACGGCCATCGTCTGGCCGTGACCGAGCAGGAAGTGGGCAAAGCCGGCAAGGGCGCTCCGCAGGAGATCAAAGCCATTGTCCCGAAGAAAGCCGCACAGGAAATGCGGCGATTATTGGAAGAGGGGGGTGAAGGCGAACCGCTGATCGGGTTTACCAAGAACCTGATGATCTTCCGGAAAAGCGGTCTGCTCATGACCTCGCGCCTGATGGAAGGGAACTATCCCAACTATCAGCAGGTCATCCCCAAAGAAGGCGGCAAGAAGATCAGCGTGAACCGTCTCGAACTGGAAAGCGCATTGCGGCGCGTGTCGGTCCTGTCGAAAGACAAGGCGAACGCCGTGAAGCTCTCCTTTGCGCCGGGCCATATGGTGCTGTTTTCCAGCAACCCGGATTACGGAGAAGCGACCGAGGAGTTGCCGGCGACCTATGACGGTGAGGCGCTGCAGACCGGATTCAACGCCCGGTACCTCCTGGATGTCTTCAGCGTCATGGATAGCGAAACCATCTCGTTGCAGATGGAAACGCCGCTCAGCCCGTGCTTGATTCAGGAAGCCGAGAATCCTGGATTCAAGTGTGTCGTGATGCCGATCAAGATCTAATTAGAAGAACTGAATCAGAGACTAGGAGACGGATGGCCACGAACGAGTCGATCAGCAAGCCCAAGTCAGACAGTTACAACGCCGACCAGATCAAAGTCCTCGAAGGTCTCGATGCCGTGCGGAAACGCCCGGCGATGTACATCGGCAGCACCGGCGTCGATGGCCTCCACCACCTCGTCTATGAAGTCGTCGACAACAGCGTCGATGAACACATGGCGGGCTTCGGTGAAGCCATTGAGGTGACGATTCACATCGACGGGAGTGTCACCGTCGTCGACAACGGCCGGGGCATTCCGACCGGCATGCACTCCACGCAAAAGAAATCCGCGGCCGAGGTGGCCTTGACCGTGTTGCATGCCGGCGGAAAGTTCGAGCAGGGCGCTTATACCGTCTCGGGCGGTCTGCATGGCGTCGGCATCTCGGTGGTCAACGCGCTCTCCGAATGGTTGGAGCTGGAAATCTGGCAGGACGGTCAGGTGTTCGGGCAGCGGTATCAGCGCGGCAAACCGGACGCCCCGCTTCAGGTGACCGGGAAGACCAAACGGCGCGGCACCCA
>JACOEJ010000106.1 GCA_024998645.1 Nitrospira sp. | reverse complement strand
CTGGAGGGCACGACGAATCCTAAAGACCTTCAACAACAAGGCAAAGACCTGCTGAAGGGGCTGCTCGGCCGGTAAGCTACGGCAGAATGATCGCCTGCTCGGCGTGACCGATGGCTTTGAGCGTCGTTTCGATCGCATCGACCATCGGCGGGGGCCCACAGAGAAAGATCACGGTGTCAGAACCGGGCGGTGGCAGCTGCGCGCGCAAGATGGCCTCGGTGATGCGGCCGGTCCCTTGCGACCAGCCCGCCGGCGGCTCGCTCAAGACATGATGGCAATGGAAGTTCGCATGGGCGCGTGCCTGCGCATCCCACTCTTCGCGGAAAATAATGTCAGCCTCGGTCTTGTTGGCATACAGCAGGAACAATTCGACGTTCAGGCTCCGGGCAAGAATCCCACGAATGATCGCAATCATCGGCGTGATGCCGGATCCGCCGGCCACAAACCCCACATGCGTCGCCATCCCGTCCACCCAATGACCGCCTGAATTCGGCCCGCTCATCAGCACCGTCTCCCCGACCTGCCGTTCATGGAGATAGCGCGAGACGACACCGGTCTCATACCGCTTCACGGTGAGATCGAAGGAGCCCGTGGCGCCGGGCATCGACGAAGGCGTGTAGGGCCGCTTCACCGGCTTGCCGTTGATCGTCGCGTGGACGAAGAGATGATCGCCGGGCCACATGTCCAGCGTGGCGTTTTCGGGCAGAGCAAAACTGAATGTCTTGGTGTCATGGGTATCGCGATGAATCGCCGTGAGTTCGTAAGGCACCGGGGTCTTCGACTTGATGCGTGGGACAGGGGTAGAAGTCATACGCTCATCATACGAGCCTCAGCGCATGGCCGCAACGGAGAGGAAGAAGATGATGATCGATACCGTGAGAATGCTGCCACCGGTGTCGTCTCGCGTCAAAACCGATAGCTGAGCTCAATCATATGGAGATCGAATCCACGGCCATCGTTTCCATAGAGCGTGGCATCGGACAGATGATGAAACCAATAGCCCACGCCAATACCCCGATAGACCTTCGCCCGGAGCGCGGTATCCCAGACAAACTGAAAGGCGCCTCCCATGTCCTGGTTGGCAAAGTGGTGCTGACTGAGGAGTGCGAATCCTCCTCCGACCTCTAAGGAAATCCAGCCGTCTTTCTTCCCGAATACCACTCCGGGCACTATCGTAGCGATAAAGGCCGTATCCTCCGAGGCCTCCAACGCGCCGACACTGCCCATCAGCCTGGTGCCGAGGCCCCATCCGGACTCGGAGTACCAGCCCCAGGGAAGCGACCAGTTGGCCATGAGGTCATATTCTTTGAAGTATTGCGTCTCCTTCTTTCCAATAGGAGAGCTTCCGCTTACGCCTCCGCGCAGCCCGATGCTCTCCAGATGAATCTCTTCCGCCTGGATCAACGGGGGAATCACAAGAAATATGACTAGCCCGACCATCGCGCCACGCAGCCATACCATGCTCCTCACGCGGGAACCGGTCTGAACGATGAAATCAACCAGGCCGGCGCCATCGGACAGAGACACGCCCCTGGTCTTCCAATGATGGGAATCGCAATGAATCGTCGTAGTCTCTCGGGCTGGCTGGCGCGCTCGATCTATTGCATGTGATAGACCGTGAAAACGCACCCATCTGCACCATACAAGGCAGGAGGCCCCTTCGCGACAAACGCATGAAACGGGGGAAACCGTGAACAGGGGACGGGCCATCACTCCACCTCGTGTGTCGCGACGGTCAGGTCAGACAGAGGACCGCTCTTAAAGAACGCAGACGACGCGAAGGGTCACACCCCGCAAGAAACATGCGCGCTAGCGTGCGCCGGCCGGAGAACCGCTGCTCCCGGCGTCGGGGACTTGTAGGACGATCGCGAGCGCTCGCCGATCCTCACCGACCTGCGCCACAATCTTGTCGCCGGTCTTGAGTCGTCCGGCCACAACACCCTCAATTTTGGTGTCAGGAGTCACCACCAGACGCATCTCGTGACCGGAGAATTCTTTCACAATGAGCTCGTTGCCTTCCCAATACATCACGTCCGCTTTGATCGCAGCCGGCGTGGTCGACGCAGAACCCTCTAGAGCTGCTGCAGGAACGACTGAAGCAAAGACAAGATAGAGTGCGAGAAAAAGTGCCATCACCAACCCTCCCTCTAAATAGATGTTGAGCAGATACACATATCATACGTTTCCGAAAACACACTCGCAACCGGGGGGGACGGGGCTGATTGCAGGCGAAGCCGGACGGTTGCTCCCGCCCCGATCCTTGCCGCACAATACCCGCGCCATGAAGCCGACCGATCCGATTCAGATCACCCAGCTGGAGCATGGCACTAAGCTCCAAAAGGGCGAGGTCTGGACCTTCCTTGATGCGACCGATGGAGAACCGGCCACCAGAGCCTACGGCCAGGCCATCACGCTGGCCCGGATCGTCTTCGGCCCGCGCTGGCGTTCCGTGACAGGCCCGAACCTCTCCGAATCGGCCTTCGAAGAAATGCTGCATCACATCGTCTTCGAATGGCTCTTCTTCTATGCCATCAACAAAAAACCGATCGTCGTCACACACGATGACCTGGCCCACCCCTACGCCTGGCGCCGGATGCGCACCGCGACCGGCATCGCACTGGGCACCCGCACGAGCGCGGCCAATCAACTCGCCGCCCATCTGCTCAACATCGAGCTGAGTCGCTACGAGTGGTGGCTTGAACAGGAAGATAAAATGGATGAGGTCCGGTGACCTGATGAAGCCGGATTGCGGAATCGGACTCCTCATCGGCCTCCTCCTGACCGGCAGCCTTGTGTCAGGCGGCCAGCCGACCTGGCAGGAGCAGCAGAACCTTCCGGAATGGACCGCGCCGGTCCTGGCAGGGAAGGCCTTCGCCTCCACCTATGCCCTCTCCACCCGGCTCAACCCGTTCTTTCTGCATGGAGACTTCAACGGAGACGGACGGCTCGACGTGGCCGTGCTCATCATGCACAAGAGGACAGGACAACAGGGAATCGCGATCCTCCATGCCGGCGCACAGACCGCCATTGTATTGGGAGCGGGCCACGCCGTGGGAAACGGCGGGGCAGACTTCAGCTGGCTGGATGCCTGGAGCATCTTCGACACACAGACGGTTCAACAGGGCGCCACGGGAAAGAAACCGCCGATGCGTCGCGGCGACGCCCTCCTCGTCCAGAAGCTCGAATCCGCCAGCGCTCTACTCTACTGGGATGGAACGGCCTATCGCTGGTATCAGCAAGGCGACTGAGCGACTATCCTCGCAGAATTTACGATACCCACCAGATCCATGCGGCGATCATCGCAAGCACCGCCCCGAGCGGACCAAAGACGAAGGCCCCTGTCATCGCTGCCTCCGTCGACTTGTCATGCCGATTCGAAGAGAAGGTGGAGACCACGGCCATGCCGATGAGAAATCCCCCGACATAGCCGCTGAACGCCGCGACCAGCAACTTTCCGAATGTGGCCATAGACGGACCCAGCCTCCACTAGATGATATCTCAGCACGAGAGAGTACGATCAGCGAGGAGGCCTGTCAACGCGACGGAGCGACCAGAAAATGCAAAGGTCCCTGTTCGCCGGCTCTACTGAGCCCGACCTACCGCACGGCTGAGGTCCGGACATGTTCCGGGCGGAAACCCATGCCGATCAGGCGGGCAGGAATGCGCCGGAGAATGGGAAAGCGGGCGATGAGCCGGAGAGGCCAAGGGGGGACGAGCGGGCCGTCGCCGGCAAGAACGGTCTTGATCACCCTATTTTGAAGCAGGAGCTGCATCCGCTGCGTCATCTGCGTCGGCCAGGCGCGCCGCTCCTGCACCAGCCGGAGATCCGCGGGCGTCACCGCCCCTCGCCGTAACAGGCCCGCCAGCAGATTCGCCGTAGCCACGGCATCCTGTATCGCCAGATTGATCCCGACCCCGCCGATCGGCGACATCGCATGGGCCGCATCGCCGATGCAGAGCAGCCCCGGGCGACACCAGTCCCGCAACCGATCCACCTGCACCGTCAGGAGCTTGACCGGATCCCAACTTTTGATTTCGTCGACACGATCCGCCAGAAAGGGCGCCAGTCTCCCGACCGTCTCGCGAAATGCCGGCAGGCCCTGCGCTTCAAGCTGGGCACGCGACCCTTTGGGAATCACAAAGCCGCACTGCCAATAGTCGCCGCGATTCAGCATGATGAAAATGCGGCCCCGGTCGAAACGGCCGACCGGACTCTCCGGATCCTTCGCACGACGAGAGAGCCCGAACCACAGCACATCCATCGGTGCCCCGAACTCCTCCACCTGCAAGCCGGCCTTATCCCTGACGACCGAGTGGCGTCCGTCCGCGCCCACCACCAGATCGGCGCGCACCTCCATCGGCCCGTCCGGCGTCGTTGCCCGCAGCCCCACAATCGTCCCTGCCAGCTTGACGAGATCCGTCACCTCCGCTTCCATCAGGACGCGAAAGGTGGAATAGCGCGAGCCCTGCTCCGCCAGAAAGTTCAGAAAATCCCATTGGGGCATGAAGGCAATGAATCCGCAGCGGGTCGGTAAGGTAGAGAAATCCGCAACCGTCAGGGCCAGACCGCCGAACTGGGCGTTGATCCCCGGCGCTTTCTGATGCGGCAAGGCCAACAGCTGCTCCAGCAGTCCGAGTTCATGGATAATTTCGAGAGTGGAGGGATGAATTGTATCGCCGCGGAAGTCGCGCAAAAAGTCGCCGTGTTTCTCCAACACCAGCACGTCGACACCGGCGCGCGCCAGCAGCAGCCCGAGCATCATGCCCGCCGGACCGCCGCCCGCGATGCAGCATTGCACTGAGACTCTACCTGCCACAGATCCTCCCTCAGGCCACACCAGGTGGAGAGCGGAGAGAGCGAAAAAAAACCCGCCCGGGATTTTCTCACATGCGGTAGGCTACGGCGAGCAACGGAGCCTGTCAACGCGGGAACACACTCCGTGATGGAGAAGCCGCTCCCTGTGCCGGTTTCGCCGCTCACACAGAGAAGCCCGGCCGCGTCACTCCACCACCCAGATCGCAACACCCTTTGCATCGCGCAGGAGTTGATCTGTCACCGCGCCGAAGACCCGCTTGCTTCGGGACATCCCATGCCGCCCCACGACAATCGTTTCGTGGTGTCCGATTCGCGCCTCTTCAAGAATATTTCTGGCGATATCGTCTTCATGGCCATACTTCAACGCCACGCGGCTGGTGTCGAATCCTGATTGGTTCAGCGTCTCGCACGCCCGCTTCAGGATATGGCACTCGGCTGCCCCTTCCTTCCGGATCCAGGCCTCCTGCTCACCGCGCAACTGCACCCCCAATTGCGCCTCGGTGGCGGGATCCTCCGATCCGCCATGCTCCAGCAACTCCCGGGGCATGGGCTTGAGCACATGAAAGAGTGTAAGGGCGACATCGGGGGTTCGGCGCAGGAGTGATCCAACATAGCGGGCAACGCGATGGGAATTCTCGGACTCGTCGACGGCCAGAAGAAATCGCATAGCGGCCTCCTTGGCAGGACGGGGCAAACGGCAGTTACTTGTTATATTAGCTCCCAAGAATCAGCCGATTCCAGAGGGAGGCTAGGGCAAGGGCATCTTCTGGACTACGCGTTTGTATCCGTCGGCGCAGAGGATTATGCTGAAACTGTCAGGCCGGTCCCCGCCTTTATTAGGGAGGTGCCGCCATGAGACGTATCAGCGCCGTCGCACTCCTCATTGTGTTTCTGGGCCTGCCGATTCCCACCACATCGCTGGCCGGCGAACAGACCGGCATCCCGCCGGAAATCGTCGCGAATTACCTCCATGCGGTGATCGAAGCGGATCGGACGTTCTACACCATCCACGTGGTCGAACGACTGCAGAAAGGTGGCGGAGCGACGGCAGCCGAAAACTGGCGGGCAAAGAAAGATACCCTCCCGCTGCCGGCCCAGTTCCTCATGGAATCCAGCGCACTCGCCTCGATGACCGGCACACCGGTCCGCTATCGGCTCATTAGTCTCTGGCCGATCAATCCGCTCAATGCGCCACGGAGTGCCGCAGAAAAAACCGGCCTGGAGTCGTTGCGCACGCACCCTGAACAGGTCGTGACCGGAACGCTCACGCAAGGGAGCGAGACCTACTTTCAAGCCATCTACGCCGACCGGGCCGTGAGTCAGTCCTGCGTGGGATGCCACAACACCCATCCCCAGAGCGCCAAGAAAGATTTTAAGTTGAATGAGGCCATGGGAGGCCTCGTGATCGAAATTCCGATGGGACGATAGGGCGCGGGACCGGTCAAGACAGCCGTTCACTCCGCAGGGCGTTCACGTATCTCCATCGGTTCGTCCACAACGTTCTTTGTCAAATCGGCGTGTTGCCGGGGCACCCGCGCCAGGGTCGACTCGCGCGCATTTTCGACGGTGAAGCGGTAGCCTTTCCCCCTGGAGACCTGCTGAGGAATTTCTACGAGTACGCGCCCGATGTAGCGGGTCTCGCCCGCCACGCTGGCAAAGACCACATCCAACTCGCCGCCGAGCCCCGTCACTCCTTCCTCCTTAAAGCTTCTGATGAGATACTGTCCCGGCCGCAGACGGGAGATGAAGATCCGTTCCTCTCCGGCCTTCGCTGTAAGCCGATACTTTTCCACATAAGGGCCTTCGCCGTTGGGGTCCGCCGGCTGGATCTGCACGATATCGAATTCATACGAAGAGCCGGAGATATCGTGTCCTGTGGCTTTCTTGCCCGACGCGACTCTCTCCGGCTGCACCAGCACCGACCCGATGACGACGCCCCATTCCGGTCCAAGGGGGGCAAGGCGCTCGCCGGACATATCGAGCGACGCAGAACAGGAAACCAGGCTGAGTAGTGCCGCAACCAGGAATATCGCACCGCCAATTGTTGTTTGCATTCTGGTTCCAATCCACGAGATCTGCGCCATAAGATCGTCGCGCCTCTTTGTTCGCACCATCCGATAGAGAATTGCCGCGCGCAAGCAGGAGCCACGGCATCATGTCGGCCAGGCTACTGCGCGCGGCGAGACCTGTCAACGCGGGAGATGATCAAT
>JACOEJ010000105.1 GCA_024998645.1 Nitrospira sp. | reverse complement strand
CGTCACCTGCACGATCAATTCGATTTCGAGTGGAGCTTGGCGGGGAAGTTCGGCGGCGCCGACGGCGACGCGGGCGTGTTTGCCGGCTTCACCGAATATTTGCACGAGGAGATCGGATGCTCCATTGAGGACTTGCGGTTGATCCGTGAAACCGGGGGCTGAAGCGATATGCCCGACCATTTTCACGATACGTTTCACTTTATCGAGAGACCCGACTTCACTGCGCACGATGGCCAATGCGTTCAGGGCTGCAACCTTGGCCGCCTCCATCCCCTGCTCGATCGTGATGCCCTGCCCGAGCTTGCCGGTGCAGATGAGTTGCCCATCGCGTGACGGCAGCACGCCTGAAAGAAACAAAAGATCACCGGCACGCACGACCGGCACATAGTTCGCCACGGGCTTGGGAGCCATGGGTAATTCAATATGGAGCGCTTTCAGCTTGGCATCAAACGACATAATCTAGATCCTTATCCTGCGCGAAGGGCTTCAAAGAAACTTTCGCCGTCGGGTAACCGTTCGGCCTGCAACGCCTCGACGATGGTCTGCCCAAGATCGGCGGCTGACGCTCGCACACCCAAATTCACACCCTGAGACAACTTCGGGCCGGTTACCAACAGAGGCACATATTCCCGCGTGGGGACTTTGGCCGGCTTGGTAAGATCCCGGCCATGATCGCCGGTGATCACCACGACATCGCCCACACGCAGCTTCTCAAACAGATCCGGCAACCGGCGATCGAAGTCTTCCAGCGCCGTTGCAGCCGCTGCCGGCTCATCAGTCAGCAGATCGAGGCTCGCGTAGAGTAGCCCGCGCGGCATCTTGGGGATCAACTTGGTGGTTTCCTCCAGCGCGGCTATTGCGGTCGCCGCCGGGAAGGCCCGCGTCAACCCACGGCCGGCAAAGAGGTCATACACCTTGCCGATCCCCATCACGATCTGGCCCGAGCGGTTCAAGACATCCAGCATGCTCACGGCCGGCGGCTCAGCAACATAGTCTTTGCGGCCGCCGCTGAGTTGAAATGCCCCCGTTTCACCCGAGAAGGAATGGGCGACGATTCGCTGAGGTCCCAACACCCCCTTGAAGGCTTTCCGAACATCACGGCAACACTGGTAGAAGTCCACAGCCGGCATGGCCGAGGCATGCATCGCCACGTGGCACGTCCATCCCCCGTCGGTCCAGACGATCGGCGCGCCGCTGGAGAGATGCTCCGCGCCATATTCGTCGATGAGCGATTGGGCATAGCCGAGACGATTGCCGATGACTTTTCGTCCGAAACTTTGTTCGAGTTGTTGAATGACATCGAACGGAAAGGCCGAGCGGAACGGAGAAGCCGAGCGCGATTGGATCACCCCGCTGGTTTCCCAATACCCGACGACCGAATCGGCCCCCTGCGAGACGAAGCCCATCTTCCCGAACGACCCGTTCGGCTGCGCCATGGCCCGCACGCCGGGGATTTTCGCCAGATGGCCGAATCCCAGTGTTTCCAGATTCGGGAGACTCAGCCCGCCGACCGCCTCCGCCACATGGACGACCGTATTGGCGTCGGCATCGCCATAGTCCGCTGCGTCGGGCAATGCCCCGACTCCAAACCCGTCGATAACCAGGAGAATCACTCGATTTATCATGTGCGCAATATAGCAGAAGCCGGCGTGATCGAACAGCGCTGGCGTGGATTACGCCGCAGCGGCAGGAGGCGGACCGGAAACAGACACGGCTGTCATCAAAAAGCGATCCAGACGGGCGCGTTCCCTGGGAAGGACCATCAAGAACTTCACACCGAATTCATGCAGAGTCGCCCAGCACACCTGTCCCATTTCAATGGTGACCGGCGGATGACCTTCCGATGGCGTGAACTGCATCGTCACCAGCATGTTGTCGAACACCGGCGTGTCGCTTTGAATCGCGCAGCCACCCATAGACATATTTAACATGATGCCCTGCCCGGTCACCCCGTCCTCGTGGGTAAATTGAACCGGACATTGCACCTGAATCCGCTGTGGTCGAGAGCTAGACATCGTCTACCTCATCGGAAAGTATGATCGATTTCTTGAATGACCGCCCTATGCGCCACTTATTTCCCTGAGGCCTTCCACTCCTCCAGAATCTTCAGACTTGCACTGGTGCCGATCCGATCGGCGCCGGCTTCCAGCATCGCCAGCGTCGTCTTCCAGTCTCTGATCCCGCCCGAAGCTTTCACCTTCGCCTTGCCGGCCACCGTCTGTTTCATCAACCGGACGTCTTCGACCGTAGCCCCGGCAGTCGAAAATCCAGTCGAGGTTTTCACATAATCCGCCCCGGCTTCGACCACCAAATGACAGGCGGCGATCTTCTCTTGCTGTGTCAGCAGGCAGGTCTCCAGAATCACTTTATGTTCGGCCGACGGCGTGGCGTTGACCACTTCCGCAATGTCCTGCCGCACATAGGCCTGATCGCCGGACTTCAGGCGGCTGACGTTGATCACCATGTCCAAAATCTGCGCACCCCGAGCGACGGCCTCCGTCGCTTCGGCCACCTTCGCTTTTGTGGTATGGCCCCCGAGCGGAAAACCGATCGGAATGCCGACCCGCACGGCAGACCCGGCCGTAGCGGCTACCGCCTCATCGACATAGCAAGGCGGCACAAAGATGACGACGAAGCCCAGGTCTTTCGCCTCCTGACAGAGCCGCAAGACATCGACCTTGGTCGCTTCAGGTCGCAAGACCGTATGATCGAGTAACGTGGGAAGATTCCATTGAGTCATGACAGCGGACACTCCTTCTAGGTTCGGCCGCGATGGGCACGGGAGAAAAACTGTTTTTGGTACTTTTCGACGGCCTTATTGTGCTCGATCAGCGTGGCGGAAAATTGATGGGTTCCGTCATTCTTCGACACAAAGTACAAATACGGCGACACGGCTGGATAGAGCGTCGCCCTGATGGCCTGTGCCCCCGGACTGGCGATCGGCCCCGGCGGAAGACCGGCCCACCGATAGGTGTTGTAGGGGCTGGGATGTGAGAGATCCTTTTTATGGAGGTTGCCGTCGAAGCTCGGCAAACCATAAATCACGGTCGGGTCGCTCTGGAGCGGGATCTTCTTCTGTAGCCGGTTGTGGAACACCGACGAGATTTGCGGCCGCTCCTCCCCCGAACCCGTTTCCTTTTCAATGACCGAGGCCAGCGTCAAGACCTGATGGAGCGTGAGATGAATATCCTTTGCCCGGGCCTGCCATTCCGGAGTGACGACCTGATTGAGCTGCTCCACCATCGTCCTGATGACGTCCTTAGCCGACACCGGCTTGGGGAATCGATAGGTATCAGGATAGAGATAGCCTTCCAGTGTCTCCGCTGAAATCCCGAGCGTCTTGATGAAGCTCTTGTCCTTAACGAGACGCAGGAACTCGGTGCGATCCGTGATCTGGTGCTGCGCCAGCACGTCGGCGATCTGCACCATCGTATAGCCCTCGGGAATCGTGACCGCATGCAGGACCACCCGCCCGGCCATGAGCTTGGAGAGAATGTCGGCCGGAGGCATCGCCGGATTCAGTTCATATTCACCGGGACGAATCTTCCGGTCTGCTTCGAGGGCTTTGCCAAGCAGGACAAACGCCGAGCGGCTCTTGATGAGCCGCTCGCGCTCAAGCAGACCCGCGACATGCTGAAACGTGGAGCCTTCGGCGATGACAACGACTTTGGAGGGGGGATGCTCGGCTTCTGTGACGACCGGGGCTTCAGCCCATTTCATCATCAGATACGCGGCCGCCCCGGCGAGTCCGACGGCGAGGACGAGCACGATGAGGATCACGCGCAGTTTCATAAGGGTGCCCGGCTGCTTCGTGGTGCCTGTTGTCCGGCTCTACCCCTTCTTCGGTCTCCGTCGGATGACCGTGAACCGGAGAGGGTGACTGAGCCTCCAGATAACTCTGCAAGAGGATGGCGGCGGCGATCCGATCGACCATCCCTTTGCGTTTCTTCCATCCGACATCGGCGGCGATGAGCAGCTGTTCGGCATCCTTCGTGGTCAGCCGCTCGTCCCACGTGACCACCGGAACCGGTAACGCGTCGGCGAGCCGCTCGAGAAACTGATGCACCGCCTGCACCGCCAGGCCCTCTTCGCCGTTCAACCGCAACGGCAATCCCAACAACACCTTCCCGACTTCGTGGGTCTTGACCAGATCCAGAATGTGGGCGATGTCCAGGTCCAGCGTCTGCCGCTCGTAGGTTTCAAGCGGCTGAGCCGTCCAGCCCAGCTCATCGCTCAAGGCGACGCCGATCCGCTTGGTGCCGTGATCCAGTGCAAGAATACGGCTAGGCATGAGTTTACCGCTGCAGGGCAGATTCGACCAGACCAAAGACCTTTTCCAGCGCGGCATCGAGACGGGATACATCCTTACCACCGGCCTGGGCCATCTCGGGGCGCCCGCCACCGGTTCCCCCGACTTCCGCGGCCAGGACCTTAATCAAGTCTCCGGCTTTGAGTTTGCCGATCAGATCTTTCGTCACGACGACAAGGAGGGCAACCTTCCCGTCTTCGGTCGCGGCGCCAAGCGCCACGACGCCGCTCTTGAGCTTGTCCCGCAATTGATCGGCCAGCGCCCGCATGCCGTTCACATCCAACCCGTCGGTCCGCTGCACATGTACCGGCACACCGGCAACGGTCTTCGCACTCGATGCGACCGCCGACCCGCTGGCCATCTTCAATTTCAACTCTTCCAGCTCACGCTCTTTGTCCTTCAGTTGCGTCAACACCTTTCGGGTCTTGCTCACCAGTTCAGACGGCCCGACCTTGAGCAGATCGGACAATTCCCGCATCTCCCCTTCGGCCTTCTTCAAGAGCGCAAAGGCTCCGCTGCCGGTCTGGGCTTCGATGCGCCGCACGCCGGCCGCGACCCCGGTCTCCGACACGATGCGAAACAGCCCGATCTCGCCGGTATGCCGGCAATGCGTACCGCCGCAGAGTTCCTTGCTGAAGGACTCGACCGTGACCACCCGCACCTGTTCGCCGTATTTATCGCCGAAGAACGCCAGGGCTCCCTTGGCGACCGCATCCTGAATGCTCATCACTTCGGTCGAGACCGTTTCGTTCTTGCGAATCTCGTTGTTGACCACCGTCTCAATTTCGTCGATATCGCGGGTCGAGAGCGGACGGAAATGCGCGAAGTCGAACCGCAGCCGGTTCGGCCCGACCAGCGATCCGTACTGTTTCACATGAGGACCCAGCATGTCCCGCAAGGCCGCATGCACCAAGTGCGTCGCCGTGTGGTTCCGCGCCGCGTCCTGCCGGGTCGTCGCATTGACCGACAGCCGCAGCTGCTCGCCTTCACGGATCCGCCCCTTGGTCACAATCCCCTTGTGCAAAATCAGCGTCGGCGCAGGTCTGGTCGTCTCCTTGATCTCCAACCGGCCTTCCGGACCGACCAGCACACCCTGGTCACCCATCTGACCGCCGCCCTCGGCGTAGAACGGCGTCACATCGAGCGCCACTTCCACTTCATCGCCTTCGGCCGCTTCCTTCACCATCCGGTCCGACTTGAGGATCGCCTGCAGCACGGCATCGGTGTCCAGACGGTCATAGCCGACGAACTTCGTCGCACCCAAACGTCCGGCCAACTCCGACACCACCGGCCTGGCCGTTTCCTGCTCGAACCCGCCGGTCTTGCGCGCGCGGTTCCGCTGTTCCTCGATCGCCTGATCGAAACCCTTCTCATCGACCGTCATGTCCTGTTCGCGACAGGCCTCCTGAATGAGGTCCATCGGAAACCCGTACGTGTCATAGAGCTTGAAGATATCCGTTCCGGCCAATACCGTCTTACTGGATGAACGGGCCTTCTCGATCATGTCGTTGAGAATCGGCAAGCCCTGATCGAGGGTGGCGATGAATCGTTCTTCCTCGCCGCGCGTGGCTTCCGCGATCGTCCCGGCCGCGGCCTTCACCTCGGAATACGCCTCAGCCATTTGATCGACCACCGTGGCGGTCAGCTCATGCAGAAACGGCTCCACAATCCCCAACAATCGCCCATGGCGGGCTGCGCGCCGAAGAATGCGCCGGAGCACGTACCCGCGTCCTTCGTTGGACGGGAGCACACCGTCGGTCATCAAAAAGCTGATCGCGCGCAAATGGTCGGCGATCACACGCATCGAGCGATCGGCCTGCTCTTTCTTGCCGTACTGCATGCCGGCCCTGGTGCCGATAGCCCCCAACAACGGTGTGAACAGATCGCTGTCGTAGTTACTCAAGACTCCCTGCGCGACCGCCGTCAGCCGCTCCAGCCCCATACCGGTATCGATGCTGGGCTTCGGCAACGGGTTGAGCGTTCCCGACGCATCCCGGTTATACTGCATGAAGACGAGATTCCAGATCTCGATGACCCGGTCGCCCTCCCCGTTCGGCGTGTCGTCGCCCGGCACCGCCGACCCTTGATCGAAATGGAGTTCTGAGCAAGGTCCGCAAGGACCCGTATCGGCCATCTGCCAGAAGTTGTCTTTTTCACCGCACCGGACGATGCGGGAGGGCGACACGCCGATCTTCTTCCAGAGCTGATCGGCTTCATCGTCCTCGCGGAAGATCGTGACCCACATCCGGCTTTTGTCGAGCCCGACCGTCTTGGTCAGAAACTCCCAGCCGAAGAGGATAGCGTCTTCTTTGAAATAGTCACCGAACGAGAAGTTCCCGAGCATTTCAAAGAACGTGTGATGGCGCCTGGTATAGCCGACATTCTCCAGATCGTTGTGTTTCCCCCCGGCCCGCAGACACTTTTGCACTGTCACGGCGCGCTTGTAGGCTCGCGATTCCTCGCCGAGAAACACCCGCTTGAATTGGTTCATCCCGGCGTTCGTAAACAGCAGAGTCGGATCGGCCTGGGGGATCAAGGCCGAGCTCGGCACCGCCTGGTGCCCCTGCTGCTCGAAATACCGGATAAATGCCTGGCGAAGGTCGCGCGCACTATTCTTCATGAATCAAGTCCTTCATTTCCAAAACGAGCCCGTATACTACGCTCGATCGTCTCTTCTTCGAAACCCCACTGACGTAGGAGGCGGACTGCCTGCAAGGCGGTCACGCGCTGGCCCTTGCGCTGCCATGATTTCAGCGCCCGTCCGGCGAGGGTTTCTTCATCGATCTCACGAAGGGCCTGTTGGACGGCCTCTTCAGCGACTGTTTCCTGAATCCCTTTAGCCTGCAACTCGGCCAACAACCGTTCACGCCCCATCGGCTGTCGCG
>JACOEJ010000104.1 GCA_024998645.1 Nitrospira sp. | reverse complement strand
TGGTATCGACGTCGTAGCTGATCTTCCCGCCCTGCGCCGAGTAATTCAGCACCTTCCGGCCTGGAAGCGGCGTGAACTTTCGCGCAAAGGCATAGGCAAACACGGCTTCCGGATCCACTAAGTGCTCGGCCGTCACACATCGGTCACGAGATTCCGACTCGCCACCAGGCATGCCGGATACCGTCACATCATAGTGGCCCGGCGTCAGAGGAACCGACTCCGCCAGCGCCTGCGCAGACCACAGAGACGCACTCATCACGATAGCAACCACCGCAAATTGTTTCATGGCTCACCCCTCCCATCCTCGTTAGAGCACAAGCCACCTTGGCCAACATCCATGTCCGTAATGGTTCCCTGAACTATTTTTCTATTCCATTTTTCTGGCCACAATATACACATGATTCAGCGGGTGTTGATCACGTTCAAGATGTTGAACCGCGCAACCGCCGCGCCAGAGGAGCCGGATAAATTCAGGAACTCCCAACGAGCTGTACTCAAATCGCTTGCCGCCGAACTCGCCTTGAACGTCTCCCCGGTGTTCACCGCCACCACAGGTAAACAGGATCACGCCGTTCTTGGACAGACCGTTACACAATTTCAACAGAACCGGCTCATGGCTTTCCAGTGGAAGATGGAACGTGCTGTCCCAAGCCGTAATCACATCGTACTGACGCGGAAGCGGCCACGCACAAATATCGCCTACCTCAAAATCCGCGTCAGGATACCGTTGAGCCGCTAAGGAGACCATCGCTTCCGAGATATCCAGTCCGGTGCAATGAAATCCGCGTGCCTGAAGAATTCTGATAAACCGCCCCTCACAATCGCAACCGACGTCCAGTGCGTGACGGCCACTCTCCACGAACGTGAGTACACGCTCAAGCGCGGCGACTCCATAGGTCGAATCCTTCATTTGTTCGAGCCACCACGACGCCAGTGCATCGTAGTTCTTTCCGGTTTCTTTTGGATTCATCTATCGCATCAAGTCAAACGATTGCCCAAAGGATCGAGCACGGACATAGAGGGATTGACGGAGACATTCCGATTTTCTTCTCACCAGGAATGAACGCCCACCAGAAATTCAGGATGTCCCCGTATACTGCCCCCCCTTACAACTCATAGCTGATACCAACCTGGGTGCTTGTGATTGTGCTCGACACCACCCCCTGCGATGTAACATAGATTTTTTTGCTTTCTAGCTTGCGGCCATTTGCAAACGTAGCCACGAGCCACAGCTGTTTATCTCTACCTGAAATTTTGAGGCGAACAGATTCATTAGCTGGAATAGTGGTGGTGTGAGACTCGCCGACATCAGTATGAATTTCCACCAATACCGATTCAGAGCTGGAATTGGTTATAACTGCGACAGGTGATGTGCAAGCGCACAGGCAGGCCAGAAGACCGATAGCGAGTATGTGGGCAAGAGTTCGTTTCATATGGCTAACGTTCGCGCCAAACTGCGGCGCGCAGGTTAGGTGGCCGGTTCGGAAAAGTCCAAGTACTTCACAAGAGTTTCGCGTGTCAGCTGCAACATCTTCCAGCGTTCCTGCCCATTTGTCGGCTTGGCATTCACCCAATTACCGTGGCGAATTGGATCGGCGTAGTCCTTGATGGTCGAAGCAATCGTCGCCCGATCGGTGCCAAGTGCAGTATGCATGTCATCCCAGCGATCGAATCCAGTTTTGAAGACAAACGCCGACTTGATGCCTTCGATGGATCTGTAGCATTACGTCGCGCAGTCCCCAACTACCGTAATGGCACGGAGATAATCGCGAACGGCCAGCCGGGAAAATACATCTCGCCCGGACAAGTGAAACGCTCTATTGAAAACCGGCAGGTGAGGCTCAAAACCAAGGGTCTCACCAGGCGTCTTACCTCCGGGCCGAACACCGAACACATGCGGCGTACCATCGGGCTCCGTGACCTGAAGAATTTCCACTGAATAGCCTGACCCCAGTGACAGCCCCAACGCACCGACGACGATTCCGGCAACGTCAGTCGCCACAATATGGGCCGCAATCCAGCCGTCGACCGCGACGTCATCTAGCACGACCGTGACCTGAGATGCGTCACAGCTGGCAACTGCCTTGTGGTCGTTGCCGAACCTCATCTCGATTCGGCTAAAAGAGACATCAGCGCGCTCGGGATGGATGTGGCCGGTGCAGAGGTAATGCATGTCCACCTAACCATGTTTAGGCCGATTCAAATAAGAACCGGATCTGCCAATTCGCGTCCGTAGAATACGCTACTACTGTTCGTGAACAATCCGCCATAACCGCTGCCGCTTCAATTAGTTGCGAATGTGGGACCATTTAGCGCGAGTTGCCAAATAGGGACATTCTACTTGCTCTCAATCATCACATCGATCTCTGCCCTCAGCTAGAACAAGCAACGGCTCCTGGAACCTTTTTCGGTCTCCAGATACGCACAGGGATTCTCTAGTAAAGATTGGATTATTGAAGACACTGCGGGTCTTGCAGCAGGGGCGTTCAATCCGGGGTAGTTCGCCTGAACGAAACCGGCTATTTGCCATAACACCAACGCATTCACCACGGTCGCCACGATTAGCGCGCCGACAAGCCCCACGCCAACTCGCCGAAGCAGCCACTCAATCAATCCGCCGGTCAGCCCACCTAATGCGCTGCCGGCCAAAAGGCCGACCACTGCAAACACAACATAGAACCCCATCGCGAACACCATCGCAAAGCTATCGGCATTGGGGGCAATCCCAAGGTACCCACCAAATCCTATCCACGCGCCCCACGCCCCGCCGAGCACCGGCCAGGAGATGCGGACGGCCCGCCAGAACGCGTTCCCATCCTTCATCACTTGCTTGCTCCCGGCCGCACACGCTCGAGTGTTTGGCGGGCCCCAAGCAGGTGACGTGCGGTTGTGTCTATCTTTTGCAAATGACACCCAACGGACGGCTCATTCCACGTCAATTTCAAAGATTGATTGAATCCGCTGCTGAGGACAAATTTCTCCAATGGCATGATACGGAGCTGGGGTGATGCCAGTAGCGGGATGATTTGTTCGACTTGAAGCGACTGTTGCTGATTGCGCCATTGCATTCGAGCGCCAAGCCAGTCGCCAGTCCCGCCATCGATGAGCACCCATCCCCAGCCGTCAGCACTCAGGTTCAGATAGCAGTAGGCGCCATGATGACCAGTACCAGCCCATTCGCCTGAAAAGAAGCCGGGCGAGTTATCCGGCAGAGGCGTCAACGCTTTCGCAGTCCCCAACCACGCAAATACCAGCACAAATCCTATGAAATAACGCATGTTCTGGCCTTGCCTCTGAATAAGGACACTCCTTCATCCATCATCATTCTCACACGAGAGCCGATGGCCGGTTCACCTTCCCCACACCTAACTCAAGAGATGGCTGTAGAAGACTCGACTTGCGTTGATTGCGCCTTAAGAATCTGCAATTGATTCCGCGCCACGTTGACGTCGAGGCCCAACCAGGTGCAGGCGATATCGAGGGAATTGAAGACAATGACCTTCACGCCATACCCTTCCACTTCTTTCAAAAACACCAGGGCTCGCTCATAGGTCTCTTTGTTTACTAAGAGCGCCATTCGGCCCACCTTGAGTCGACCGATAACTTGACCGTACAGGTCCGCAAGCTCTTTCACCTCGTCAATGGTCGTGCCGAAGTGAGCCCTCTCGGCGTCGACCAGAACGGCCGCACCGGGCTTCACCGACGGATCGCTCAAATGTCGTCGTTCATGTGCCAGAAGTTCGTCGTGAGTGACCTGTCCTGTCCAGAACTCCACCACCACGCTACCGCTATTCAACACGGCATAGTTATTGGGCATGCGTCTTCCCCCTTGTTCATCCGACCGGCACATCAACAGCCCTTGATTTCACGGAACCCTAACGATACCGATTCCCGCCTGTCAATCATCCCCCTCTGCAGCATCGCTGGCCGACCCGGCCAGGGAGAGAGACCATTTCTCCAACCAGGCGTTTTCCTTGAAATTCAGTTGAACAAGCCTGTGGATCGCGCACCTCCCCTTCTCCCTGAAAGGATTCCATCCCTCGCGCCATATCGTGGGTAGAAGGCAACGCCACTCTACTCACGAGGTGCCTGATGAACCTGCATCGACTCAAGACGCATCTTTCAGCACTCGATCCCCGCCTGTACCAGATCACCAGCCTTTCCACTCTCCTCCTCTACGGCATCTTTTTCCTTCATTTCGATGTATCGCCCTGGCAAATCGCCGTCACGATTGGGACGGCGCTGCTGACGCAATATGCCGGCACGCGCTTGTGCAAACTTCCAGGGTTCGATCCTCTCAGCGCCCTGGTATCGGTCGTAGGACTGTGCATCTTCCTTCGCACCAACGATCTGATGATCGTCGCACTGACGGCCTTCGTCGCCATTGCCAGCAAGTTCGTCATCCGTTGGCACAATAAGCACGTCTTCAACCCCACGAATCTCGCGTTGGTCGTCACGATCGCTTCCGGCCTCGGGTGGATATCGCCGGGGCAGTGGGGACAGGTTGTCTGGCTCGGCTTGCTCATCGCCGGGATGGGCAGCTTCGTCGTGACGCGGGCGGCCCGCGCGGATGTGACCCTGAGCTTTCTCGGATTCTATGTCGGTCTGCTCATCACGCGCGCCCTCTGGCTCGGCGATCCGCTGGCAATCCCGCTGCATCAAATCGAGAGCGTCACCCTGCTGATTTTCTCATTTTTCATGATATCCGACCCCAAGACCACGCCGGATTCCCGCGGGGGCCGGATCATCTTCGCGTTCCTCGTGGCAATCATCGCGCTCTACATCCAATTCGGTCTCTTCAAGCCGAACGGCCCCCTCTGGGGACTCATCGTGTGTTCGCCGTTCGTGCCGTTGATCGACCGACTCTTGCCAGGCGTCCGGTTCAGGTGGTCGGCCCCGACGACGGGGCACGCGCCGGTCTGCTCCGCGTCGATCCTCACCCCCCATGTACCTGTTTCTGTCCCTATCCATTCATCAACCAAGGAGGTCCTCATGAGACGTATTGCAGGTCCCCTCTTCGCGCTCCTGTTCGGGCTGCTGCTCTGGAGCGGCGAAGCTTCCGCCTTCTGCGGCTTCTATGTCGGCAAGGCCGATACGAAGCTCTTCAATAAGGCCTCGGAAGTCGCCATTGCCCGCCACGACAACAAGACCGTCATCACCATGGCCAACGATTTCAAAGGCGATGTGAAGGAGTTTGCGATGGTGGTCCCGGTGCCGACGATCTTGGAGAAGGAACAAATCCACGTCGGCAATCCGGCCCTGCTGAAACATCTGGCCGACTATTCGGCACCCCGGCTGGTGGAATACTTCGATGAGAATCCCTGTCGACGCTACGACCTGATGCAAGACCGGATGGGCGCCATGAAAAGCATGGCCCCGGCCGCCGCCGAAGCCAAACGCGAACGCGATCAAGTCCTGGGCGTGACGGTGGAAGCGCAGTATCTCGTGGGTGAATACGACATCCTCATCCTTTCGGCGAAGGAAAGCGCCGGACTGGAAACCTGGCTGACGGAGAACGGCTACAAGATTCCCAACGGGGCTTCAGCCGTGCTCCATAGTTATCTAAAACAGAATCTGAAGTTCTTCGTGGCAAAAGTGAACCTTGGCGAGCAGGCAAAACTTGGGCTGACGCACTTGCGGCCGCTCCAGATCGCCTTTGAATCGCCGAAGTTCATGCTGCCGATCCGCCTCGGCACGGTCAACGCCGACGGCGCGCAAGAACTGTTCATCTACTTCCTGACCAAACAGGGCCGCGTGGAAACGACAAACTATCGCACGGTCCGTTTGCCGGAGGCGCAGGAGATTCCGCTATATGTGAAAGACAAGTTCGGTGACTTCTATCGCGATCTCTTCACGCAACAAGTGAAGCGCGAGAGTGAACGGGGCGTGTTTCTGGAATATGCCTGGGACATGAACTGGTGCGATCCCTGCGCGGCGAATCCTCTCTCAGCCGAGGAACTGCGTGGACTGGGTGTGTTCTGGCAGGACAGCCTCGGCGGCCCGCAACGAGGTCGGAGCATGCCGATAGCCCACAACGTGTTCCTGACCCGCCTGCACGTTCGCTATGACGCGGCCCACTTTCCCGAAGATCTGACGTTCCAGGAAACTTCGGATCGGTCGAACTTCCAGGCCCGCTACATCCTGCGCCATCCCTGGACGGGCACGGACGAGTGCGCGGCTGCGACCGCCTATCGTCAGCACCTGCGGGAACGCTATGAAAGAGAAGCGCAAACGCTGGCCACGTTGACCGGCTGGAATATCGGCGAGATCCGCAAGCAGATGAACATCGCTGCATTGCCGACGAGCATGGAAAGGAAGTGGTATCAGCAGTTGTGGGCGAACTAGCACCGGCGCACACACGACAACGGCGAGGCCTGGGATCACCAAGCCTCGCCGCTGTCTTCGCTTAACGCCAGCCTTGCGGCCGACGCTTCTTGCTCTATTAGGTCTGAATCGAGAGGAAGAATGACGTCTGGCGCACCGACAGATAGGCCAGCACCGCGCTGCTGTTGGCGTTGGATGAGGGAGAAGCCGCCGGATCCTGCACCTGATTCGGAGCACCATCCTGGCGCTCGTCATGATGTCTGTGATGCGCGCGCTCACCCCGCACCTCATTACTGAGATTCTCGCGCAGCTTCTTGAAGAAGTCCGGCAGATACTTATGAATCTTCTGCGGCTCCACCTTCGCCTCATCGAACGCATCCAATACTTGCTGCGCGAGCGACTTCGGTTGCGACGCATCCGGCGCCGGAGCGACGAGACGAATCGTCGCGTCCGCTGCCGGAGCCGGCGCGTCGGTCGAAGGCTGGGTGGGCGCCGTGGTACCGGTTGACGATTGCGGGATCACCGCAGCCGTCGAAGGCGCCGCACCCGGGGTAGCCTCTGTCACTGTTGAATTTGCAGCCGCCGGAGTCTGGGTCGGATTGGTCGGATCGGTCGGAGTCGCCGACGACGCGGGTGATCCTGTCACATCGGAAGCGACCTGCGCAGCCACGACCGTCACCGATCGTTCGACATTGACGCTCAAGTCCAGACTGGAGAGGGATGACAGGTCCCCGAACTTGTCGGCCAGTTTCGCCGTCTTGGCGAGGGCCTGGTCGTCCTGCCCGCTGAAAAACTTTCGGAAAATGCTTCCTACCTTATGAAACAACTTCTGGAGATCGGATAACTCTTGCTCGTTGAGATCTCCCTCGACGGTCACACCA
>JACOEJ010000103.1 GCA_024998645.1 Nitrospira sp. | reverse complement strand
ACCCGTGCGCCCAATTGGGCCGCGCGAATCGCCGCCACGTACCCGCCAGGCCCGGCTCCCAGAATCGCGATGTGTTTCGACATATGAAGAGCGTTAATGTTTCTGACTGGCGAGAAAGGCTTCGTATTGGGCAGCCGTCATGAGTTGATCAACCTCTCCAGGATTCGAGAGATCGATCACGGCAATCCAGCCCTTGCCATAGGGATCGGAGTTGACCACTTCAGGATGATCCTTCAGGTCAGTGTTGATCTTCGAGACCGTGCCGCTGACAGGAACATAAATGGTCGATGTCGTTTTCGTCGATTCCACCTCGCCGATCTGCTGCCCGGCGGTCACCACGGCGCCTACTTTCGGCATATCGAGGAACACAATATCCCCGAGAGCATCCTGAGCAAAATCACTGATGCCCACTGTGGCCTGCTTCCCGTTGAGACGCACCCATTCATGTTCTTTGTGATACCGCAAGTCGCTCGGAATCATAGAGTCTCCATCCGTAATCAATTGAAGAAACGCCCGTGGAAAGACGTCGGATTGTAGTGGGCAACCACGTGATTTGTCAAGGAAGACTGGCCGTACTTCGAGGCAGCAACAACAAATTCCCATCCCCCCGCTCCAGAGTGACGGCCCCGAGCCCTTCGGTCCACTCGACGAACGGAGTCGTATCCGGCACTGTCACAGAACGAACCAGCCAGAGTCGATCGGACGAACCCACTTGCTGAGCGACCTGTTCCAACGGCGCCGAGCTCTTGCTACCTTCTATACGAATGACGAGTTCCCCCCCGCTCCGTTGGAACAAGTCGTTGAGATCCTCACCGTACTGCTCTAACCCGATCAACGGTTCGCTGACCGTGCTTCCGTGAACCTCAATCAACAGGCGCCCGGCCGGCTTGGCATCACGAATCAGTTTTCTGATGCGCGCAGCTACGGTGGCATAGCTCCTGGTCTTCCATCCCACCCATCGCCAATAGGTCGCCTCCCGGTCGTACACCATCGCCTCGACACCAACTGACTCACCCAACAATTGCTGCGGCGTGATGGTCAGACCAAAGGCCGAGGCAAACCGTTGAAACGATCCGTCAGAAAAGTCTTGCGCGAAACCCTGCGTCTCCCTCGCCCTCAAGAGAATCCCGTCACAACCGACCCGCAGCAGCATGATCGCTCGTTCCGCAATGACGGCCTGGTAGTCAGGATGCAACGGATCGGGGAGCATCGCCAGCACGCCGGCCGGCTCATGGCTATTGAGCTCCACTCCATTTTTTGCCAAGGATCGGCTCAGCCACTCAGACCTGAGAGAGATACCACGACCTTGATGGAGATCCAGCGCACCCCACACCGAGAGACCGGCAAGGTGCGCCGCACCGACAAAAGCCTGTACTGTTTCCGGGCTTCTCTCATTGCCCCAGTCAGAACCGGCCGGATCCAGCAGCACCGTCGTGACACCGATCTTCAGCAATGCCTGCAACCACGCCACCCAAGCCGACACCGGAGGAAGCTGGGGTAACGGAAGTCCCAGAGCAACCTGACGCGCGACTGTGACATGAGACCCGCCTGGAATCTGACGCAACTGATCTAGCCGATCCAACGCCTGTTGCTGGTAGAGCTGCGTCTGAGAATCGCCCGCTGCATCACCCGTGGCGAGGACACGGTATTCGGCAATTGCCGCACGATACTCCCCCATCTGCTCATAGGAACGTCCGAGCCACCAGCGGGCCTCTGCCGACTGCGGCGCGCGCGGCGGCGGGATCGAATCGACAAATCGCCGGAAGAACAGCGCGGCCGCCGGATACCGTTCCTGCGCGAACGCCCGATGGGCCTCCCGCAACAGGCTCAATTGCGCATCGCGCGCCGGATCATCATGAATCTGATCGAGAGGGGCCGATGAGGAAGGAGAAGGAGCGAGTCGCGGGCTACAGGCACACAACAGTGCGAGAGACAGCGCCAGCGCTGCCCCTCGCATCAGTGGTTGTCCAGAGATGAAGGGCAAGGAAACCATCGCCCTCCGAGAAAAAGACCTAACCGAAGATTTCCATGCCCGGAAAGAAATAGGCAGTTTCGAATGCCGCAGTTTCAGGCGAATCTGATCCGTGCACGGCATTGAACTCGATGTTGGCCCCATGCGCCTTGCGAATCGTATTCGCTTCAGCCTTGGCGGGGTCGGTCGCGCCCATCAGTTCCCGATTCTTCTTAATGGCATTGTCGCCCTGCAACACAATCACGACCGCCGGACCGGACGACATAAAGGTGCATAGGCTATCGAAGAACGGCCGCGCCTTGTGGACGGCATAAAATCCCTCCGCCACCGGCTTCGACATCTGCATCAGCTTCATCGCCACCGGCTTCAACCCCGCCTTCTCATAGCGGTTGATGATGTCCCCGACGGCATTCTTTTTCACGGCATCAGGCTTGATAATCGCTAACGTACGTTCACTCATTGTGGCTCCGATTTCTCCAGAAAGTTAAAGGATACATTGAACAGCGCTGGCGCATTATAAGTGGCTGATAACGGGCTTGCAACTGGGTGGACTCCCGACGAACGCCCGGAGAGCGCTCCTAGGAGGCGAAACGTCCGGCGAGTTCGCCGGGCTTGAAGACGCCGCGTTCGGTGATGATGCCGGTAATCAGTTCCGCCGGTGTCACATCGAAGGCGGGATTGTAGACGGCCACACCGGCCGGCGCGATTGGATGGCTCCCGTGGATCGTGGTGACTTCCAAAGAATTGCGCTGCTCGATGGGAATGTCCGCGCCGGTCTTCGTTTTCAGATCGATCGTCGAATAGGGTGCCGCGACATAAAACGGAATGCCGTGAGCCCGGGCAAGCACCGCCACTGAATAGGTCCCGATCTTGTTTGCCACATCGCCATTGGCTGCAATGCGGTCGGCGCCGACGACGCAGAGCTGAATCTTCCCCTGCCGCATGAGCGATCCGGCCATGTTGTCGGTAATGAGCGTCACCGGGATCTTGTCCTGCATCAGCTCCCAGGCCGTGAGGCGGGCGCCTTGCAAAACCGGGCGCGTTTCATCCGCAATGACCTGGATCTTCTTGCCCTGTTCCCATGCCGCGCGGATGACACCGAGGGCGGTGCCATATCCCGCCGTCGCCAGCGCTCCGGCGTTGCAATGAGTCAGCACCGTCTGCCCGTTCGCGATCAACTCCGCGCCGTGCTTCCCCATCGCTTTGCACAAGGCGATGTCCTCATCCAGAATGGCCTGCGCCTCGGCAAGCAGCGCAGCCTTCACAGCAGGCACCGCCTCTGCGCTCAAGGAAGCGAGCTTCTTTTTCATGCGATCGATGGCCCAGAACAGATTGACGGCTGTCGGCCTGGTGGCGGCCAGATGTTCGCAAATCGGCAAGAGCGCCAGGGCAAACGTGGGAAACTCCGTCGCTGAGACAGCCTGCGCACCCAGCGCCACACCCAGCGCGGCGGTCACCCCGATTGCAGGGGCCCCGCGGACCTTCAATTCACGGATGGCATCGGCTACAGCCCGATAGTCCCGGCAGTCGAGAAATTCGACATGTTCGGGCAGCCGGCTCTGATCGAGCAGGCGCACGGCACCGTTTTTCCATTCAACCGTAGGAACCATGGCGGCATCTTGTAGCGGGATTACGAGGAGAGTGCAAGAGGCTACGGCCGGGCACGACCGCTGACTTCCAGCAGCGTGATCATGGCAACGATCAACCCGGCCTGTACCAGCAGCAAGACAGCTTCTTGAAGGCCGGCATGGCGGAGCGCCATGGCGGAAAGACCGAGGCAAATCGTGAGCAGGAAAATCATGGCGACGCTGGCCTGCCGGGATCCCAACGCCCGTTCCAACCGGTGGTGCAGATGGTCTTTCCCCACATAGTCCAGCCACTCTTTCACGGAATGCACTTTTCCGGTTGCCACACGCTCCACGGTGATATGGATCATATCGTAGATCAGTACGCCGAAAATAAGCAGCGGGTTGCTGAACGACACGATGGGACTATGGTTGGCCCAATTGCCTTTGACCGCGAGACAAGCGAGCGTGAACCCGAGGAAGGTCGATCCGCCGTCGCCAAGAAAAATTTTGGCCGGCCGAGTGCCCCGGAAATTGTACGGGAAGAATCCGGCACAGGCGCCGATGACGGCCATCGCCAACCAACCCACTCCAGACTGATCGGTTTCAAAGGCCACCATCCCCATGAAGCCCGCCATAAGAACGGCGAGACCGGTGGCCAGGCCGTCCATGCCGTCAAAGAAATTAAAGGCGTTCGTAATGCCGACAATCCACAGCACAGTCAACAGAATGTTGGCCGCATCTCCGACGCCGCCTGCCGGAAAGAGCGTGAGAACCCTTCCTGAGACGATGACGATGCCGGCCGCCACCAGCTGCGCGACGAGCTTCGATGAGGCCGGCAGTTCACGAATATCGTCGATGACTCCGACGAGCAACAGCAACGACCCGGCCAGCACAATCGCCGTCATCCAGTCCGGAAGGATTGAATTCATCAGCACAGACCCGACAAAGCCCGCATAGACCGCCACGCCACCGAGCCGGGGCGTGGGATGCACATGAATTTTTCGCTCTGTCGGGATATCGACGAGATTCCAGCGACGACTGATCTGGACCATCACGGGAGTGAGGGTAAAGCTTCCCAGAAAAGCGAACAGAAGCACATAGAGCCACCGCACCCCCTCCAGCTGAAACTGGTCGCGCACCGCAGGCACCGCCAGAGCAACCGCCCCGAATAACGCCGCCACCATCGTGGGGGTCAGCCAGCGCCATGAGCGAGAGCTCTCGGCCATCGGCAGATCGTTCTCGATTACTCGCGTCGCCATTCGTCCCTCATCGCCATGAATACCTGTGCAGCTTCTTCGCCGGTCAGAGCAGGGTAGAGCGGGACAGAGAGGGCTTCCCGCTCCGCCGCCTCAGTGGCGGGAAACCCTTCGAGACCGAGATAGCAATGCAGCGACCGAAACACCGGCTTCCGGCATTGCACGCCCTGTCTCTCCATTCGCCCCAGACATTCGCTCAGTTCATCTGAGCCTGATCGCCTTTGGGAAATCCGTACAACAAATCGATAATAGACATGCGATCTTCCGGCCGGCACAGAAGGCAGGATCGCGGAAGTGCCGGCCAGCGCCTCGCGATATCCCAGGGCCAGGCTCACACGCCGCTCCAGGAATTCCGGAAGCCGATTCAATTGCACCAACCCGACGGCAGCCTGCAAGTCAGTCATCTTGAGATTCGTCGCCTGAGGATTCAGTGAGGGGGATCCGTCATACTCCCGCAACGCGCGCGCCCGCTCAAGCAGGACGGAATTGCTCGACAGCAGCATGCCTCCTTCACCGGCGCACAATAACTTATTCGCATAGAACGAACAGACCGTGAGCACTCCCACGGAACCGACCGCCCTCCCCTGCTCCATGGCTCCCAACGTCTGCGCACAATCCTCGATGAGCGGCACCCCCAATTGCGCAAGCGCCGTCAGGTCGGCAGGCAATCCGAACAGATGCGGCACAATGATCGCGCGGGTCCTGGACGTGATCGCCGCCCGGGCCAGATCGGCATCGATCTGAAATGTCTCCGGCTCAATATCCACCAGACGCGCCTGCGCCCCGACACGCTGAACCGCCTGCCAGGGAGCCGCACAGACATAGCTGGGAAGCAAGACTTCATCGCCGGGCCCGATCCCCAGGGCCCGGAGCGCCACTTCAAGTGCCATCGTTCCCGAATTGACCGCCACGCCCCCGGCCGCGCCGAAATAGGCTGCCATGCCCCGCTCGAACCGTTCGACAACCGCGCCTTGCGCGAGATGGCCGGACTGCAGCACATCGGTGACTGCACGGATCTCCTCCTGGTCGATGGAGGGACGGGAGTGAGGAATCATGGTCGTACCGGTCGTCATGCTCCGATATTAATAAACAATCGCAAGGGAAGAAACCCTTCTGCGTTTTTCACCCGACCCTGAATGCCGCGAAAATGCGCCGACGACCGGATCACGTCCACAATACTCAGAGCTTCGATGTTCGTCTTCCTGACCTGTGACGCATGAGCTTCGATAGCGGCAATCTTTTCGTCGAGCACGTGATCGATGTCGACAAAGACCGTCGGTGCAAAATTCTGGGTCGTGGGGCCTTCATAGAACAACACATTTTTCGTGTACCGCGTCGCCGAAATCGCCCCCATCGCCAGGTGACGATGGTCCTGGTGTGTGTCGTCGTGATAATGCACAAAAATAAAATGCGGATCGACTTCCTTGACGACCGCCTCAATGGACTGGATCAGCTCCCGTCCCATCGGCACGGCGGTATCCTGGTACCCGCCCCAATAGATCCGCTCGGCACGAAGCCGCTTGGCAGCCTGCTCCTGCTCGAACTTCCTGAGCTCGCCGGCGCCGCCCTGCTCACCCTCTGTCATCACCATCAAGAACACCCGATGGCCGTTCTGCGCATATTTCACCAGCGCCCCGCCGCACCCGGCTTCGATGTCGTCCGGATGGGCGCCGATCGCGAGAATCCGCATCGCCTCTGTGCCGTCGAATGTCATACCTGCCTCCTCGTCATGATCGCGATGACGCTGTCGCCCGGTCATGTCGAACCCGGCGGCTGCGCAACTGATTCAATGCGTCAGGACCCGCACACAGTAATAAATCGATCGCCGATAAATTCGGCTCGAACGGCTCATAGACCTGCCGGTAGGCCGGATGGTGAAACTCCTGGATCTCCAATTCCACGCCGGACGCTTCAAACCGCGGCTTATCCATATAACCTTCCGCTCCGGACCCCGCGAGGTACTGCGTCGCACCGACAGCCAGACAGAGATCAATCAGGCGATCGGTCGGCTCTTCGCGCGCGACCATCCCGGATGCACAGCGGAGCGGCGTCGTGATGCCATAGGCCTGCAATAACCACCGAATCACTGCCAGATTCAGGTCGGACAACTTCGTCCAGGGCTGCGCATAGACTGCACGCAACTCCGGCAGGTACCGGTCACGGAACGGCGCCCGCGCATAATGCATCTCCAGCGCCCGCAGATGCTGCTCGCGCCAAGCCGCCGTCGGATTGATCAACACGTCCTGCACGCGCTGACCGAACTGGTGCAGCACCGGGACTGTCAGCCATTGCCACCCGTCCGCCGTTCTGATGCGGTTCCGGTTCTGCCATTCATTCTTCTTGAACTGGACCGTGTCCAGCACAATAAACAGATCGGCGCGATCGATCTTGTCGAGATACCCCAGCCACGGCAGAAACTGCGGTTGATGAATCGT
>JACOEJ010000102.1 GCA_024998645.1 Nitrospira sp. | reverse complement strand
GCAGGAATCCCCATCGCCAGACCAAGGAGCTGGGGCAAGTGGAGAATGGGAAGATTCAACTGTGTGTTCACGGCCTGGCCCGCTCGATCCTGATAAATATCCAAGCTCATATGGCACAGAGGACAAGGGGTGACCATACAATCGGCTCCCTGATCCTTGGCTTCTTTCATGTTGGCTCCGGACATCGCCATCGCCACCGCTTCCTTTTCTAGAATGATCGGAAACCCGCAGCACTTGGTGCGGCCGGCATAGGCAACCGCCTCCCCACCCAACGCACGAATCACCTGCTCAAGAGACGTCGGGTTTTCCGGATCGTCAAAACCGAGATCCCATGAGGGCCGAAGAATATAACAGCCATAGAACGGTGCAATGCGTAGCCCCTGCAAAGATTTCACCACCTGCGCGCCAAGCTGACGCAGCCCGATTTCGCGCACAATGATCCATAGGAGGTGTTTGACCTGGATCGTCCCGCGATAGGCAATACCGTCCGGCTCCAACAGGCGGTTGATGCGATCCAGTAATCCCGGCTCGCTCTTCAATCGCTTGTTCGCCGCCGCCATGACACCCTGACAGGTCCCGCAAATCGTCATGACGTCCAGCCCCAAACGCTCGGCCTGAGCAAAATTCCGTGCGTTCAAGGCCAATGCCACATCCGGCTCCGCCTCCGTCACCACCCCGGCGCCACAACAGGACGACGCAGCAAGCTCGACCACGTCAATGCCGAGTCGACCGACGATCGCCATAGTCGATTGATACAGCTCCGGCGTCGCGCCTTTCGCCGCACAACCGGGATATAACGCAAATTTTAATGCCATCGTAGATCCATGCTGGCTCCTACTGCAGCTTAGAACGCAACCGTTGAAACGACTGATTCATCTCTTCGATCGCAGAATGCACTCCCGCCCTCAGCTCATCCCACTTGGCATCGGTGGCCGACTTGAGCCCATCAAGCTGCTTCTTGACGGCCTCCTTCTTCACCTCCAGCTCATGAATCGATTTCTGCAATTCTGTCCTGGCCGAAGCAGAGGCCTTGTCGGCCTTACCCTGCAGCATCGCCATCTGCTTCTGAATCGCATCGAGTTCTTCCTGAGCCTTCCGCTGAAAGGCCTCTTTTTGTTGAGCCGTATATTGGGCAGTCGCCTCAATCGTCTCACGAGCTTCCTTGGTGATCGTGTCTGGCGTCACCGGCTTCTCACCTGCCTCCACACCTATCGTAATCAGCCAGAACCCTGAGAGAAACAGACCCGACAACCCGATAATCCATCGGTATTTCATATACCTACCTCCTTCACACAACCGGAGAACCCCTCAGTCCCACTTGCAGTATAGTCAGGCCTCCGCGAACTTGTCACGCCGGGTTCGCCCACGCTCAACTTTTTCGAGGAACCAACCGACAAAGACACGTCACAAGCTCACACCGACGACAAACAACAGGAGCGCCAGAATACCAATGGCCCCCGATACCCAAATCTCTACCGCCACCGAGAAGCTGGAACAGGCCTTGGTTAAGAAACTCGATGCAGGAGAAGTCGAACTCCCTCTCTTGCCTCAAGTTGCCAGCCAAGTCATGGCCCTGGCAGCCGACGCCTCGGCCGATGCGGCCAAGCTGTCATCGCTGATCCATCAAGATCAAGCCTTGGCCGCCCACGTCCTGCGCATTGCCAATTCGCCGGCCTATATGCCACGCAGCCCGGTCGTTTCGCTCCAGCACGCCGTGGCCATGCTCGGCATCAATCTGCTTTCGGAAATTGCCTTTACCGCCTCATTGAAGAACGGTGCGTTCCAGGTCCCCGGCCACGAAGATCACGTCAAGCTGCTCTGGCGACACTCACTAGCCAGCGGCGCTTTTGGCAAAGAGGTCGCCAGGATGCGCCGGGTGAATGTCGAAACCGCGTACCTCTGTGGACTCTTACACGGAATCGGCAAGCCGGTCGTTCTCCGGATCGTGGCAAATCTCGCCAAAGATCTCAAAGTCCCGACTGATCGGGCCATGATGCAGCAGCTACTCGACGGCTATCACACTCGCGTCGGCACCTTGATTGCCGACAAATGGGGACTCCCCAAACAAGTGGCAGAAGCCATTGCGTGCTACCAGGAATATGATCACGCCACATCCTTCAGGCAAGACTGCTTGCTCACATGCGTCGCAGACCGTCTGGCGACACATCTCCTGGAACCGGAGACGCTCCCTGAAGAGGAATTGCGCGAGCATCCGGTCTTCGCCGACCTCAACCTCTACCCCGCCGATATCGACCAGCTGCTGGCCGGCAAAGAAAAGGCGTTGGCCCTGGTCAATGCGATGAACCTATGAGCGCGCCAACGGCCTTCGACATTGTCATCATCGGTGCCGGCCCCGCAGGACAAAAAGCCGCCATTCAAGGCGCGAAGTCCGGCAAGCGCGTGGCGCTGCTGGAACGGGAACGGGGCATCGGCGGCAGCTGCGTCTACCGAGGCACCATCCCCAGCAAAACCCTGCGGGAAAGCGCCCTGCACCTCGACCGCCTCCGTCGAGCCAGCGCGGCGTTTGAATTCAGCTTGAAACCGGATGCCGAAATCTCTTCCTTGCTCAGCCGCCTGGAAGAAGTCGTCCAGACGCACGATACCTACATGAGCAAACAACTGCGGCGGAACGGCATCTCGCTGTTTCACGGCCGCGCGCGGTTTCTCAATGATCGAACCATAGAAATGCAAACCGTGGACGGCGCCCGTCAACACTTTACGGCCGACCATTTTGTTATCGCCACAGGCTCACGCCCGCGCAATCCTCAAGAGATCCCCGTCGATCATGAACATATCCTCGACAGCGATTCTCTCTTGTCGATGATCTACCTCCCGCGGTCTCTGGCAATCATTGGTGGCGGCGTCATCGGCTGCGAGTACGCCTCGATCTTCGCCCTCCTCGGCGTTGAAGTTACGCTGATCGACCGGGCCAAAGCGCCGCTGCAATTCATGGATCAAGAGCTCGTGGCGCAGTTCGTCGCCAGCTTTGAACAGCACGGCGGACACTACCTTGGCGGACAATCGATCCAAAGTGTCCAATGGGATGGCGCCACCCATGTGGTGACGCTGCTTGGAGACGGCCAGATCATCAAGAGCGAGAAAATGCTCGTCGCATTAGGACGCCAGGCCAATATCGAAGACCTCAATCTGAGTGCGGCCGGACTTGAGGTGAACGACAAAGGCAGCCTGTCCGTCAATCAATTCTGCCAAACAGTCGTGCCGCACATCTATGCCGTCGGCGACATGGTCGGTGCGCCGGCCCTCGCGTCAAAGGCCATGGAGCAGGGCCGCCGTGCCGTGCGCCACGCCCTCAACCTGCCGATCGGAGACGCCGCGTCGACCATTCCTATCGGGGTCTATACGATTCCTGAAATGGCCAGTATCGGCCTGGATGAAAAGATGGCCAACGAGCGATTTCGGAATCCTCTCGTCGGTCGAGCCAAGTTTGAAGAAGTCGCCCGCGCACAAATCTCCGGCGCCGGTCACGGACTCCTGAAAATGATCGCCGATCCGAACGGCGAACGATTGCTGGGCATCCAGATCGTCGGAGATTCCGCCACGGAACTGGTGCACATCGGCCAGATGGCCCTGCAGCAAGGCGCGTTGGTCGAATCGTTTATCGACAACGTCTTCAACTTCCCCACCTACGCGGAAGCCTATCGCGTCGCTGCACTAGATATCCTCGGCCAGGTCGCCAAACGCCAAACCGCAGCGGCAGCCTAGCGTTTCCCGCCCTTTGACCCCACGCATCTTTTTCGTATAGGCTGCACCTGATGATCGACACTGCCGTCGATACCGCCAGGAACCGCCGATGAATCGATCGAACCGCCGCCGACAGGAATCCCGTCAGGCCAAGACCGGCTCCACGTCCGATAGTTTCGCCGTTCACACACTGCTCGACCAAGGGAAACGCCATCATCAGGCCGGCCAATTGGCTGAGGCTGAGCGAAACTATCAACTGGCCCTGAACATGGTGCCGGGCCACCCTGAGGCGCTCCACCTCTTAGGATTGTTGGCCTATCGCGTCGGCAGCTACAATCAAGCCATTGAGCTCATTACCCAGGCCGTCGAGGGCACCCCTTCCTCCCCGCTCTATTGGTTCAACCTGGGCGTCGTCACTCAACGAGCGGGAAAATCCGAAGAAGCGATCCGTGCCTATGAACGGGCCATTGCTCTCAATCCCAAATACGTCGATGCCCTCATCAATCTCGGCAACGTCCTCAAAGACCTGCATCGCCTTGATGCCGCAGTCGAGACCTATCGAAAAGCCCTCATCCTTAATCCGGCACACGCCGACACCCACAACAACCTTGGCGTCGCACTCAAAGAACAAAATGCCCTCCGGGATGCGATCGTCTCCTATCGCGAAGCCATCCGGCTGAAACCCGCGCACTTCGAAGCCTGGAACAATCTCGGCCTGGCGCTCATGGAAACCGGCGCAATCGATGATGCCCTCGCCTCATTCCAGCAGGCCTTGACCATTGTGCCGAATTCATCGAAGGCACTCTACAACCTGGGAATCGCGGCCATGTGGAACGGCGATCACGTCGGCGCCATTGCCCGCTTCTCTCAAGTGGCAACGGCAAAACACGATCATAGCGGTCCGATTCAAGAGACCGCTCTCTTTCGGTCGCGGCTCAAGCATGACGCCGAACAAACCAGACTACTCATCGAGCGTGGCCGCCTCGATGCTTCACACCGGAGTTATGTTGAGGCGCTGGAGCGGTTTGAAATCACGCTGGCAGCAGCCTACCCCACCCGCAACCGGTGCCTGGTCGAACCGACTGCACTCACTGCCATTGCGCCCTCCTTCAATCAATTCCTCTATCGCGCCCCCTGCGAACGGCTGGTGGATGGCGCCTTGAATCCGCAACTCGATGTCCAGGCCATCGAAGCGCGCTATCTGGGGCACCGGCCGGAGGTCACGTTTATCGATCAACTGCTCAAGCCGGAAGCGCTGGCGGCGCTGCGAACTTTCTGCCTGGAATCCACGATTTGGAAGAAAGACTATGAGAACGGCTACCTTGGTGCGTTTTTGGGTGACGGGTTTGCCACGCCCCTCCTGCTGCAAATCGCCGAAGAACTGCGTCGCGCCTTTCCCGGCATCTTCAAAAACCATCGGCTCACCCAGGCCTGGGCCTTTAAGCAAGACAGCGCCAGACGCGGCCTCTCCATCCATGCCGACGCCGCTGCAGTCAATGTGAATTTCTGGATTACACCGGACGAGGCGAATCTGAATCCCGAGAAGGGCGGGCTCGTGGTCTACGATAAAGAAGCGCCGGCGGATTGGAACTTCGCGGCCTATAACAGCGAGCAGAATAAACCGAAAATTCTCGAATGGCTGACACAGGCCGGTGCACAGACCATCCGGGTACCCTATCGCGCCAACCGTGCGGTGGTCTTCAATTCAGATTTGTTTCACGAAACCGACGAAGTGACCTTCCGCGACGACTACCTCAGCCGGCGCATCAACATCACGCTGCTCTACGGCTATCGACATCGCGCCTAGCCTCACCATCGACCGACGTGTTCTCGTTCCCCTGAGAGATCGACGATTCGGTCATGGCCGCGGCCACCACAGACTGGATGCGTTGCTGCATACGAGACGTCGCAAACCGCATGGCAATGCCGATTGCCGCCGCCAGAAAGACAAACACGGGTGCCATCATCCGGCCGACCTGCTCAAGACGTTCCTGCGGGCTGCGCACCGCATCCTGCTGTATCGATCGCACAAATGTGAGCCTGGCCCAGGCGATAGTGGATCCCTTGTCCTGAATCGGCTCAATCACGGTGAGGCGCTCCTGACCCGGCGCCGGCTCGTCTCGAATCAACACTTCCCGATTCTGCGCACGAATGGCCGCCCAGTTCGTATCCTGAATCTGCTGCCCTACATAGCCGGCATTGGACGCGGCGAATACCCGATTGCCATGGTCGATCACCATCGTATCGGCCAGGTTGCTGGTCCGCCATGCTCCCGCTAATGCCTCTTGTACCTTGGCCACATCCACGACCAGCGCAGCCGCACTGATGGATGAAAAGGCTCGGCTTACCATTAACGCTTCCTGCTGCGCAGCCTGACTTACCCGCGCCTCCCGCTCCTGCCCTTGCACAACATCAGACCGCTTGAGCGTGTAATAGAGCATGCCCCCGATGAGGACCGTCGCCGAGAGACTAACCATGAGTGCACGAAGCATCGGAGAATACCTCCTCTGATGTTTGGACTTGCGAGGAACCGGCTGAGAACACGCCCTCAAGGCAAGCGTTAAGAGAAAAAGACCTCAGACGGCCTGATCCGATGAGCCGGCACGCTGATAGGGCTCCAGTTCGAGCTCTTTCACCACCTGCTGGAGTCGTGCCCATTCATCGGGAGTCAAACTGGCAAACTCCAACCCGAAGCTGCGGTCACGGCACCATCGGACAATCGCTTGCGTGACCTGAATCGGCGGCTGCCCCCCTGACATATCAACACGCAGCTGTAGTGTTGTGCCGGCTTTGACCTCAGTCGCACTCAAAATCCGGCAGCCCCGGATAGAGAGATCAACCAGGTTGCCTTCACCTGAAACAATGTTAGCGGAGCTGAAGGAGCTGCGAAACCGGACGGGAAAACGAGGATGCTGTCGATGTTCCACGGGAAGACCTCATAAGCAAAATAATTCTACCCCTTAATATTGCCAATGGGTCGGAGTTCCGCTACCTTTTTTGTAATTCCCGCGCGCTCGACCGACTCCACCACTTCGGAAATGTTTTTGTAGGCGAATCCGGCCTCTTCAGCAAGCCCGGACATCGAGACCGCCTTCACGAGAATGCCCCGCTGCTTCATCTGCTGCTGGAGTTGCTCACCGCGGATCGACTTCTTGGCCTGCGTTCGCGACATTGTGCGTCCGGAGCCATGCATGGTCGAACCGAAGGTGTCCTCCGTCGCCCGCGTCGTGCCCACGAGCAGATAGGACCCCGTTTCCATCGAGCCGCCGCAGATCACGGGCTGGCCGACCGACCGATAACAGGCCGGCAAATCCTGGCTACCCGGGCCGAACGCGCGCGTCGCCCCTTTCCGGTGCACGACCAACTCCCCTTCAGGGTACCGCTCCACTTTGGCTATGTTGTGAGCCACGTCATAGACCAGCTCCATGCCCAACTCTTCTCCCGAACGGCCGAAGACCGCGGCAAACGCCTCGCGGATCTGGTGCGTAATGACCTGCCGGTTGGCAAACGCCGCATTGGCCGCACAGTTCATCGCCCCGAAATAGTCCTGGCCTTCCTCGGACAGAAAAGGCGCGCAGGCCAACTGCTGATCCTTCACCGTAATGCCGTATCGTCGCATCGCCTTCTCGAAGACCTTGAGATAGTCGCTGGCCACCTGGTGGCCGAACCCGCGCGACCCGCAATGAACCATGACGACAATCTGATCATTTCCGGTGATGCCGAACGCGGCCGCTACCTCCGGGGCGAAAATGCGGTCGTTCGACACCACCTGGACTTCAAGGTA
>JACOEJ010000101.1:4857-7576 GCA_024998645.1 Nitrospira sp. | reverse complement strand
CTTCTGGAGATCGGATAACTCTTGCTCGTTGAGATCTCCCTCGACGGTCACACCATACTGTTTCTTCAATGAGGCCTCGATGCTCGTCGCGCTGACCTGCGCCGTCCCGTTCTCGGTTTGCGCCTGCGCCTGATAATTCACTGCCCGATACCGGGCCTCAAAATCAGCGGTCAGCGTGATCTTATCGCCTTCGGCCGTCGTGACGCTCAGACGACCGCTCAGATCCGCCGCCGCCGAGACGGCCGACACCTTGGTATCGAGCCTCTGGAGGGTTGAGGGATCCGCAGCCGGAGCCTGGAAAAATTTGGACGGGTCGAACGGTGTCAGCGCTGAAACGGCCATAACGTCTGTTCCTACCTGTGGGCCTTATCGGATCCCCCCTAGCTAAACTTAAGGGGTGCTGTGATATAGTTAATTCCTGTTAAGGCCATGAGATATCCCTTATCCGAAGGAGACATGCCATGCGTACACAAGTAGGCTTCCTTCTCCTCGCGTCGACCTTTCTGACGATCAACATGATTGCGACCGGATGTACGGTCAAGGCGACGCTGAAAGAGACGACCGACACGTCGTCGAATATCCTTGGCACCACATCGGGCCACGCCTGGTGGAATGAGGATGGCATCCTCAACCCCGAGCACAAGACCATCGCCTTTATCACCTACAATCAGGCCAATCTGGAGCAGGACATCGCTCGTGGCTCAGGCGAATATCTCACAGCAGTCGGCACCCTGCTCGACATTCCTACGAATGAGCAGCGCGCCTACGGCGGTGCAGTCCAGGCCCGTTATACCCAGATACAACAAGCCTCGCAGGAGCCCCCCGCCGCACGGCTGGCCCTGCTTCAAGAAACGGCAGAGCCCTATCGCCGCACAGCCACAGCTTTCCACCTGGATCACCCATGACCACACCTCTCGCCTCAGCCGCGACACTCCCCTTTCAACGAATCCTCCATCCTTCTGATTTTTCGGAGGACAGCCACACCGGGCTGGTCCACGCGGTGAAACTGGCCGTGGCCGCTCAAGGCGAGTTGTCGATCATGCACATCGATCCGGATGTTCCCCGGGCAGACTTCGAAGACTTTCCACAAGTCCGCCCGCTGCTTGAACGCTGGGGGCTCCTTCCTCACGGCAGTCCACGTGAACAGGTGGCCGACTTGGGGATCGCGATCAAGAAGACCCGCACGGTGGCGAAGAACCGGACCGAAGCCATCCTCCAATACCTCGCCAAGCACCCGGCCGATTTGCTGGTGATGGCCACAAATCAGCACGAGGGACTTGCCCGCTGGCAATATGAAGGTGTCGCCGAACCGGTCGCCCGTGGAAGTCAAATGGCCACGCTGTTCGTCCCCACGCAGGTTGAAGGATTCGTTGTAAAGGATTCAGGGCAACCGAAGCTCCGCCGGGTACTGGTGCCGGTGAGCGCGGAATACAGCCCGCAACTGGCCATCGACACGACCGCGCAGTTGGCGTCCGCCCTGGGCTGCGACAATCTTACGGTGATCGTCGTGCAGGTGGGAGACGATCACACATTGCACTCGCTCCGCTACCCGATCAAGACCGGCTGGCTCTGGCACACGATGGCCTGCCAGGGAAATGTGGTGGAGGTGATTCTCGCGATGGGGAAGGATTTCGATGTCGATCTCATCGTCATGACGACGTCGAAACAACATACCTTACTGGATCTCATGCGAGGCAGCACGACTGAACGCGTGCTCCGTGGCGCCCGCTGCCCCCTGCTGGCCCTACCCGTCTGACATCCTCCGCACCATACTCACCGGCACATCCGGCATTCCTTCGGACTGCTTTCCCAACGCCGTGCGTACGACCATCCCGTCTTTAAGAACAAGAAAGTTCGTGGGCACGGCCGGAATTTTCGGCCCCGGCAGAATGATCCCGACAAGATTCAACGGATCGGACGCGGAAAGTTTGATCTCTTGTCCTGCCGCAGCGCCGCCAATAGACTTTCGCAACGCACGCAGGGCTTCCACTGCTTCCGGCAGCGCGAACTGCTCCCCGACAAAGCCCGTCACAAATCGCCCGCCGCGCAGCTCCCCTTGCAGTTCCAATTTCCGATACACCACAAGCAGATCGCGCCACGACTGCACCAACGATTCCCGTACCAACAGATCCCGAAAGACCACCCCGTACCGGCGCAAGAGCTGGCGGGCGACGGCCTCAGCAGAGAAGTGCCGGGTACTGGGTGCCGGGTGCTGAGTCTCTCTGCGAAGCAGCGACCAGCGCCCCGCAGTATGACGCGGACGGCGCGCCCGTTCCCGACCCTCGGCACGGCGGCGCCGTGGATCCATGAGAGCGCGGAGATTGTCGAACCCGTCGGCCGTCACCAGGCCGGCCGCGACTAACTCCCAGAGCCCGGCTTCGACCTCCGCCGGCAGATGATGGGTCAACCGCACCAGATCAGCAAAAAAGCTCGCGCCGCGCTCGTGCAATGCACGGCGCAGGTCCTGGGCTACGGCACTCAACTGACCATAGGGATCCGGTCCGGCCTGCGCCGCACCCTCTGCGAATGCCGCCATCAACCACTCTCCGTCCTCACGCGGAAACAGACTGATCGGTGCGACACTGGTGGGCACAATTCGCCGAACTTTTTCAGATTCACCGGAGAAGGCCAGACGCGGATGCGGCGAAATCCGCCCCCAACTGACCGCGCCACTGAGACAGAGACGGTCCAACAGCTCCGGCTCATATTTCGCCAGACG
>JACOEJ010000101.1:0-4757 GCA_024998645.1 Nitrospira sp. | reverse complement strand
ATCGAGGGAAAGATGCAGCCGGTCGGCTAACTGCGGCACCGTCGTCGGCCCGATACTCTCCATCCACCCCTGCACCACCGTAACCAGGACTTCTTCATCACCGTCCGCAAACAATCGTTCAACCCGATCCCGATTCTCCGCCGCCACCCAGCCCTGCACCGCTCGCCCCTCACTTCCCGTCGACAATTCCACGATCCGCCCTTCTTCGATGAGGCGGGGGAGAAACGCAACCCAAGCCGCTCCCTCTTTGACCGGTACCCAGACCAGCGTCAGCAGCGCATCGTGCAGTTCGTCGGCATCCCGGACCACCGGCCACGCCTCCCGCTCAACATCTTCAATCGCCGCCGCGTCGAGTGCGCCGACCTGCCCGAGCATCTCCGGCGGCAGGGTCCGCCGCATTTCCACCGCCCTGGCGCGGCGCTCTTCCAGCGGCGCGTCATCGAGAAAGGCATAGGGGTTGGCGTTCAGAATCTCATGGGAAAAGACCGATGGCATGGGCGTATCCACCGCAACACAGCGAATTGTGCCGGCTTCGATGGCCTTCAGTACGGTCGTCAGCCCTTCCAGATCCATCGCCTCCGTCAGACAATCGCGGATGGTTTCGTTCACGAGCGGGTGATCCGGAATCTGCCTGGCCGCCCGCTCGCCGGTGAGATTCTCCTGGCAGGCGATCGCATCCGGGAAGACCGCTGCGAGCAAATCTTCTGACTTCATCCGCTGAATCTGCGGGGGCACCTTTTTGCCGTTGGAAAATCTGAGCAGCGCCAGCGAACGCGACGCATTCCACCTCCAACGCGTCGCGAACATCGGCGCGAGCAAGACCGCCTGGATCAGCACCTCACGGACCGTCTTCGAATGGAGATAGCCGAAGACCGACTCCAGCGGGAAGCTGTGCTTCTCGCCGAGCGAAATCACCAAACCGTTATCTGTCGCCGCGGCCTGCAACTCGAAATCAAACGTGACGCAGAACCGTTTGCGCAGGGCGAGGCCCCAGGCGCGGTTGATCCGCCCGCCGAAGGGCGCGTGCAGAACCAGCTGCATTCCGCCGCTTTCGTCGAAGAACCGTTCCGCGACGATCGTGTCTTGCGTCGGCACGGTCCCCAGCACGGCCTTGCCGGTGAGCACGTACTCAATGGCCTGCTGCGCGCCCCGCTGATCCAGCGCACATTCGCTCTTGAGCCAACCGATGACTGACGGCTGATGGCTGACGGCCGAATCATCAGACAGCGCGCGCTCGGCGATCGCGTGCCGCAACAGAGCCACCTCCGCCGATAATTCGGCCGTCCGCGACGGAGCCTCGCCCCGCCAGAACGGAATGTTCGGTGGCGCGCCTTGGGCGTCTTCCACACGGACCTTCCCCGCCTCGATACCTTTGATGCGCCACGACGTATTGCCCAGCAACATGATGTCGCCGGCGAGACTCTCCACCGCGAAATCTTCGTCGACCGACCCCACCACCGTCCCATCGGGCTCCGCCACCACCGCGTAATTGGCCGTGTCGGGAATAGCGCCGCCTGAGGTGATCGCCGCCAGCCGCGCCCCTCGCCGCCCCTTAATCCGCCGGTTGATCCGGTCGTGAAACAGATAGGCCAGACCCCGCCCCCGCTGGGTAGCGATCCCGTCGGCCAGCATATGCAGGACGCCATCAAACTCGGCCCGCGAAAGATCCCGATAGGGATAGGCACGACGGACCAAGGCGAAAAGCTCGTCTTCCATCCAGGTCTGGCTGGCCGCTGCTGCGACAATCTGTTGGGACAGGATGTCCAGCGGAGCGGGCGGGATCGTAATCTGATCCAACGTCCCCCGGCGAATCGCGCGCACGAGCGATGCGCACTCCAACAATTCATCCCGCGTCATGGCAAAGATGCGACCTTTGGGAATCGCCTTGATCCAGTGCCCCGCGCGGCCGATCCGTTGCAGCCCGGTGGCGATGGCTCTCGGCGAACCGATCTGACAGACGAGATCGACCGTGCCGACATCGATCCCCAATTCCAATGAGGCCGTGGCAATAACGACACGCGTCTTGCCGGTTTTCAATCGCTCTTCTGCCGACAGGCGAATCTGTCGCGACAGACTGCCGTGATGCGCCGCCACCACGTCAGGGCCAAGATCGTGGAGCCGTTCTTCCAGATAATGCGACACCCGTTCAGCCAGCCGTCGGGTGTTCACAAACACCAACGTCGACCGGTGCTGTCGAACGAGTTCAGCCACACGGTCATAGACATCGGACCAGATGGCGTTCGTCGCGACGGCACTCAGCTCATCCTTCGGCACTTCAACGGCCAGATCCAATTCGCGACGATGCCCGACATCGATGATCGTCGGACGCGGGCGAGCTCCGACAAGAAACTCCGCCACCAATTCGATGGGCCGTTGCGTAGCCGACAAGCCGATGCGTTGCGGCTTCACCAGCGTCAACGCTTCCAGTCGTTCCAGCGACAGAGCCACATGGGCGCCCCGTTTGTTCGGCGCTAAGGCATGAATTTCATCGACGATGACCGTTCGCACGGTCTGCAACATGCGCCGGCTTTTCTCCGCCGTCAGGAGGATGAACAGCGATTCAGGCGTCGTGACGAGAATATGCGGTGGCCGCTTCAGCATCTGCTGCCGATCCGCCATCGGGGTATCGCCGGTGCGCACCAGCACGCGCAGCTCCGGCATGAGCAGCCCCGCTTGCAACGCCATCTGCCCGATTTCCGCCAATGGTTTCTGAAGATTCTTCTGAATGTCGTTGCTCAGGGCCTTGAGCGGCGAGACGTACAACACCTGCGTATGATCGTCGAGTTCACGAGCGAGGGCTTGTTTGAAGAGATGATCGATGCAGGACAGAAACGCCGCGAGGGTTTTGCCCGATCCCGTCGGCGCAGCAATGAGCGCGTCTGCCCCCGACTGAATCGCCGGCCAGGCCTGCCGCTGCACATCCGTCGGCTGCCCGACCTGCGTCAGAAACCATTCCGCGATGAGGGGATGAAAGGAAGACAGTGGCATGGCGAGAAATCTTACCACGCCATGGGAAGGGACTCTATTGGCTCACGCTAGGGGCTCGAGTGTAGATGTAACCCGTCACAGTCCAGGAGGGAGGCTCTGCGCTACGGCCGCCCAGGCGTGGCTATACCAGAGGGGGTCGTGCCTGCGCTGAATGGTGATCCGGCTACCGCGGCAAGAACTCCCGTTGAACTATTGATGGTAAACGCGGACACATTGTTGGATCCCCCGTTAGCCACATATAGGAACGATCCATTGGGGGAGACCGTCACTCCAGCCGGGCTCGTCCCCGCGGAGAAGGGCGACCCCGCGACCGCTGCCAATGCTCCGGTCGTGTTGTTGATCGTAAAGGCTGAAACATTGTTAGACCCCTGATTGGCCACATACACAAAAGACCCGTTCGGCGACACGGCTACGCCGGTCGGACTCGTCCCTACAGCGAACGGCGATCCGGCCACTGCAGACAGGGCACCCGTCGATCCGTTAATCGAATAGACGGAAATGTCGTTGGAACCCAGATTCGTTGCAAGCGCGAACAATCCGTTGGGACTTACAGCAACTGCGCTGGAATTAGTTCCCGCCCCAAAGGGGGAGCCGGCCACAGCCGAGAGGACTCCCGTAGTTGAATTAATTGTGTAAGCAGACACATCCCCTCCTCCATTCGCCACATAGGCGAATGAACTGTTGGGAGAGACTGCCACTGCTGCTGGATTTGTTCCTGCCGCGAAGGGGGACCCGGCAACTCCGGACAACACCCCGGTTGAACTGTTAATCGAATAGGCCGACACATTGTTGGTGCCTTGGTTTGCGACAAATGCAAAGGCGTTATTCGGAGACACCGTGACAGCACTTGGGGTAGTTCCGGTGGCAAAAGGTGATCCGGCGACAGCTGTGAGTGCTCCGGTTGTGCTATTCACTGTAAATCCTGAAAGAGTGTTGGCTCCCGAATTCGCCACATACACAAACGAGCCATTTGAAGAAACCGCAGCGGAACTGGGACTTGTCCCGGCTGAAAATGGGGCTCCCGTCACCGCAGTTAATACACCTGTCGTACTGTTGAAGGTGAACGCCGAAATATCGTTGGTGCCTTGATTGGCCACATATGCGATAGCCGGGGCACTCGACCCACCGAGCGTAAAATTGCCTCCAGGGCCACCACCGTCGCTTGGACAACCGGTGAGAAGAAACAGTCCTGACAACGCGAGCACAATCGATATAGGTTTCTTCATGGTAAATCCCCCACGTCTAAGCTACTCCATTATGTACGATGCAGCCGCGACTAACATCTGCTTATAGCACTATGGAAAACTAATGCCAATCGACACGCTCATATTTTCAATGGACTTCGCGGGTGCTGCACTGTCACATTGTGGGTGAAACCCGACGGAGTGTTCCATCGTGCCACCCAAGCCCCTCGTCATACTCGGCTCAGGTTACACTGCCCGTTTTCTTTGGCCGCTCATTGCCGGTCGTTCGCCGAAAATCTTCGCCACAAGCCGGGCACCGGAGCAGCATCTCAGCTATGTACCGCCAGTTCAACGTCTCCGGTTTGATTTGTCCCAGCCGGGCACCTGGGAAAATATCCCACGCGATGCCGATCTCCTCTGGTGCTTTCCCGCAACGCCAATTGATCTCGTCCGGCAATTCACTGCGTCTCTGAGCGGCTTGGACCGCCGCCTTGTAGTACTCGGCAGCACCTCCGCCTATGACCTGGGAGACTCACAGGAGTACCCGCCACCCTGGATCGACGAAACCGCCCCGATCGATCTTAG
>JACOEJ010000100.1 GCA_024998645.1 Nitrospira sp. | reverse complement strand
GCTCAAACTTCCATAGAGGCAGGATTTCGTGAGATCAAGAGACTTGAGCAGCTTCTCAGTACCTGGATTCAAACAAGTGAGTTATCTCAGGTAAATGCGGCCGCGGGGCACCATCCCGTGGCGATCGGTCCGGAAACGCTGGACCTGGTTTTGCGCTCGCTCGAAATGGCCGGGCTTACGGAAGGCGGATTTAATATTGCGGTCGGACCGGCGGTGGAGGCCTGGAGTGTCACGGAACGCCAGCGTATTCCAAGCCAGAAAGAGTTGCAAGCGCTTAAGCCGCTCGTTGATTGGACTACGATCCAAGTTGATCGCCAGGCCCACACGATCTTTCTCCCAAAACCAGGCATGCGTATCGATGTCGGCGGAATTGGCAAAGGCTATGCTGCCGATCGAGTCGTTGAAGCGATGAAGAAGGCGGGGGCGCAGGGAGGTGTGGTGGCGCTCTCAGGCGACATTAAGACCTTTGGTGATCTGCCCGGCATGAACGGATTCCCTGTGGGGATTCGCCATCCACGGCAGGAGGGAGCGCTCGTCGCGACGATCGATCTCAAGAACGAGGCCATCTCCACGGCCGGTGATTACGAGCGGTACTTTGAGCAGGACGGGATCCGTTATCACCACATCCTCGATCCGGTCTCCCTCGAGCCGGCGAGGAGATGCCAGAGCGTCACCGTGATTGCCGCCGAAGGGACCGTCGCAGATGGGCTTGATACAGGAATTTTTGTCCTCGGGCCAGAGCGTGGAATGGCGTTGGTCGAACGTCTGCCGGATGTCGAGGCCGTCATCATCGATGATCAAGGAAGCATGACGGTGTCTTCGGGGCTTCGATCTCGTTTACGGTATCCGTAATGGTCTAATGCAACACGGAGCAGAGTTGTGATCACCGGGCCGTTTTCAGATCGTAACTGATCGAAAACTTGACGGGGCGTTGCGGGCGGCCGAGCGGGTGGGAGAGCTTGATCGGTGGGCCTTGCTCCACGTCGGCAATCGCCGCTTGATCAAGCACGGTGTTTCCTGAGCTTTTAGCAATTTTCACATCTGTCAGCGTGCCGTTCTCATGAAGTATTGCCACGAGCACAACTTTTCCCTGCACGCCTTCCAGCCGTAGGGTTGCGGGATAGTGCTTTTCCAGATCAGCAATCCATTTCCCCATCAGGGTTGAGAGCCAGCCGTCATCCGATTTTGCTGTGCTGGACTGACCTGGCGAAGTGAGCGCGGCAACGTCCGTGGCGGCAGGCGTCGCAGGCTGATTGATGGTCGTGGATGTATCTGCGGTCCTGCTGGGCGTAGGCATTGGTTGCAGTGGGGCTTCTACCTGTGTGCGAACAGGCTCAGGCGGGACGGGTGCCGGTTCTGGAGAGTTGGTTGCTGTGCTGGTTGGCGCGGAGGTTGATAGTGGTTCGGTGGGTGCCTGTGAACGTGCGGGCGTTGGTATGTCGGCCGGGGCTGTTGCGGGTGGAGCCTCATGTGATTTCATGGCAGCGGATGGCCGAGGGTGTGACTCCTCGCGAACTGGATCAGGCGTGGGTTCGGGCTTCGAGGGTGCCGCGGCTTGCATCGGGGGAGAAGGCGCCGGCTCAGCACGGGGCGGTGTGATGTGGGTTTGAATCGGCGGTGCTGGGGCAGGAACGACGGGAGACGGCAAGGGCTGAGCAGGTGTGGGTTCCGGTGGTCTCGGGGCGAGAACCTGCGACTGTTTTGGTGTCGGCGGAATCGGCGGCGACTCGTTGGCGGCAGTCGGCGATTGAGGCGACGCGGCCGGCTGAACCATGGCGACATTCCACTCGAATGGTTCCTCCAGCCGTGCCAGTTGCATCTGTTGAAGCAAGACCATCGCTCCAAGCACAAGGCTGCCATGAAGGCCGATTGAAACCAGCCATCCGGTCTTGTGTGCCCTACCTGCGCTCAGTCGATCATGATTCCGGGCTTGTGTCACAACCGGATCACCTCAAGGCTGACCTGCTGAAAGCCCAACCCGCGGACTTCATCGACGAGGGCCACAAACCGTTCGAGTACGGTCACTTTGTCCGCCCGAACGACGACGGCAGAGTTGCGCGATTCCCCGCCAAGGGCGGAGGGCAGGCCGTCGTCCGGTATCGGCTTGTCGTTTAAAAACAGATGACCTTCCGATGTGAGCGTGATGATGAGGGGCACATCTTTGCGGTCGCTGACCGACTTCGCCTTGGCGAGATTGACGGGGATTTGGCCGGTGCTGATAAAGGTGGCGGTCGTCAGCACAATCACCAACAGCACGAGCATGACGTCCACGAGCGGGATGACGTTGATTTGATCAACTTGCTGACGATCCATGATCCACCTTGTACTGGGTCAGCAGTTCGGCGACCCGGCGACGGAGAATGTTATTCATGACCACACAGGGAATCGCGACGAGCAATCCCACGGCAGTAGCTTTCAGGGCGAGACTTAATCCGATCATGATCGTGTTGACCGCCATGGTGCCGGAGGTGCCCATGGTGTGGAATGTCAGCATGATGCCCAGGACGGTGCCCAAGAGGCCGATGTAGGGGGCGTTGGCTGCAACCGTCCCGATGATCACCAATCGCCTCGTCAGGGCGATTTCAAACACCTGGGCGTTGGGGTAGTGAGCGGCATTGATGTTGCGGTAGAAGAGCCAGCGCTCAACGGCGACGGCGACCGACCACAGGCTCAGGCCGAGCAATAGTCCGATGATGCCATAGTCCACGACATGTTTCAGTGAGTCCATGCACGTACTCCTTCAGTAGTACTGGTTCTGAGTCAGGACCGGCTGGGACAGAGGCCGGATCGTCTATCATCAATGCCAGATGGTGAAAAGGCCTGTCAATATGACAGTGGCTGGAACCTAGGGCACGGAGGAGGGAGCCGGAAAGACCACCGTGTGGGTGGCCAAGACTTGGAGTTCAACGGCGGTCCCTTCCTGATATACACTCGTCGAGCCCTCACTGCTGTGGACGATCTGCCCGGAGGGAAGACGGACAGTGTAGAGATTTTCAGATCCCCGGAACTGGCGGCCGATGATACGGGCACTCGCGCCTTTGGCCGGCAGCAGGTGGATATCGTCAGGCCGGATCATCACGACCACGGTGGTACCTTCTGCCCCGGGGAGGGTGTTGGGGAATTCACCCAACTCGGTGTGAATCATCCCGTCCCGGATGTCGCCCTGGATGAAGTCGGCTTGTCCCACAAAATCTGCAACGAAGGGACTGGCCGGCATGTGGTAGATCAACTCCGGCGTATCCATCTGTTCCAGCACGCCCTGGTTCAAGACTGCGATCCGGTCGGCCATGGCAAAGGCTTCTTCGTGATCGTGTGTCACGAGGATCGTCGTCGTCTTGGTGCGCCGCAGCAGCGCATGCAGGTCCTGGCGCATCCGTCCGGCCATGTCGGGGTCCAGATTGCTGAAGGGCTCATCCAGCAAGAGAACGACGGGATTCTGCACGAGTGCGCGGGCGAGCGCGACGCGCTGCTGTTGCCCGCCGGACAGTTCATGCGGATAGCGGCGATCAAATCCCTCAAGCCCCGTGAGGGTGAGCATCTCTTGCACCTGGCACTTCCGGTCGCCTCGCGAGAGATGTTGGAGGCCGAAGGCGATGTTGTCCGCCACGCGCAGATGAGGGAACAGCGCATATTCCTGGAAGACCATGCCGACGTGACGCTCTTCGGTCGGGACGGTGAGGTTCGCATTCGACACCGGGCGGCCGGAGAGAAACAGTTCGCCGGATCGGACCGGTTCGAAGCCGGCAATAGCCCGGAGGATCGTGGTCTTTCCGCAACCGGAGGGACCCAGCAGGCAGAGGATTTCTCCCTCGCGCGCAGCAAAGGAGATATTACGGATTGCCGGCCGGCCGGTTTCATAGGCGCAGGCAACGGCGCGCAGCTCCAGCACATTGGAAGCGGGTTGGTAGAGGTCCGGTTGGTTCAGGACGTGATGTGTTTCAGTGTGCATACATTCCACCGCTGGGGTTGAGGTGCCGTCTCTTACGCGGCCCTCCAGTCTTTTGAGACCAAGAGGAATAAGGCCGGCAGGCTTAATAAGACGATGAGCAGTGCCGCAGGCGCCGCTAATTGAAAATACTCCTCGCTCGCTTCCAGCCAGACGCGGATGGCCAATGTGTCGAAGCCGACCGGGCGTAAGAGCAACGTGGCCGGCAGCTCTTTCATCGTCTGAAGAAACATGAGCACCCAGGCGACGACAAACCCGTTGCGCACCAGCGGCAGGGTCACGCGGCGCCAGGTGTCACGGACGCCCAGTCCCAACGTGCGGGCGACTTCTTCGAGATTCGGCGTAATCTGTTGCAGTGCCGGTTCCAGCGACTGTAGCCCGGCCGGAAGAAAGTGGATCACATAGGCGATTACCAGTAGCACGATCGTCCCATACATGACCGGGGCGATCTTCAGGCAGAGCACGAGCACCGCGAGTGCGGCGACCGGACCCGGCAGCACATAGCCGGCATAGGCGGCTTGGAGACAGCCGATATTCAGAGCCGTCGGACGCCGGCTTGCGAGGTAGGCCAGCGGCAGGCCGATGACCACACCGACCGTCGCCGCCGCCGCGGCCAGCAGGGCGCTGTTCCAGATAAATCCATAGAATCGACTATCGATGATGGCTTGCGCTTCCGGCGAGAGGCTCCATGTGATCAGCAAGTAGGCAGGAATGCCGAAGGACATAGCAACGATCAGGCTCATCAACGCGGTGATCGAAGCCGTTCCGAGCCAGGAACAGCGGATGCGTTGCGGAGGCCGGTAGCGGCCGGTGGTCTGGTAGAAGCGGCTGCGCTGACGGAACCAGCGCTCCGTGACGAGAAACAGCAGGGCCAGCACAACCAGCAATACGCTCAGAATACTGGCGGCGGTGTTGTCGGAACGTCCGGTCATTTGTTGGAACACGGCGTAGGTAAGCGTCTGATAGCGCAGCAGCGAGACTGCGCCAAAATCAGAGACCACATAGAGAATGACCAACGCAACTCCCGCGGCGATCGACGGACGCATGAGGGGGAGAGTCACGCGCCAGAGCGTCATGAGACGGGATACCCCGCAGACTCGTGATACTTCCTCGAACGACACATTCAGGCTTAAGAGGGCGCTTCGGGTGAGCAGGTAGACGAAGGGAAAGGTATCCAGGGCCATGACGAGCGTCGTGCCCCAAAAGCTTTGCGGTGACACGATGCGGGCTTGCGGTCCAGCCCAGAGTTGCCAGAGGTGCTCCACCGGTCCGCCGAATCCCAGAAGATAGGTGTAGACGTAGGCCAGGACATACGTGGGCATGGCGAGGGGAAGGATCAATGCGGCTTCCCAGAGGCGGCGTCCTGGAAAATCGAAACGGATCACCAGCCATGCCGTGGAGACCCCCAGGATTAACGTGAGGACGGCGACAGCCCCTGCGAGAGTAATGGTATTGAACAGCAGCTCAGGAATTCTCGTCGCCCACAGGCGGGACCAGACGGCCGGGTCGGCTGATAGTGCAAGAATGGTGACATAGCCGAGCGGGAGCAGAATCAGCCCGGCGGTGGCGATTGCGGCAAGTTGCAGCGGAGAGGCGAGCTGCTGGCGAAGCGTGGTCACAACGGGCCTCGTGAATTAGCGGAGGCCCACTTGCTCGATGAGCGTAAGGGTTGGTTCCCGGAGTTCAGCCAATCGTGTCAGCGGCACGAGGGCCGCGCGGAAACTCTTCCGGTCGACCAATGCCGGATCTGCCTTGACCTCCGGGTGCAGCGGATACTCTTTATCTAGGTCGGCGAACATCTTCTGTCCGGCTTGTGCTACGAGAAATTCGATCAGCAGCTTCGCATTGTCGACATGCGTGCTCGGCTTGGTGATGCCGATCCCTGTCACGTTCATAATCGCGCCCATACCACCTTCTTTTTGATCCGGCATGATGACGGCCAATGGCGCGGTAGGCTGCGTGGCGAGATGGCGGTACACGTAATAGTGATTCACGATGCCCACGGCGACCTGCCCTTTGGCCACGGCATCCACGATCTGAGAGCTCTTCTGGTAGACCTGCGAACCGGCGTTGTCACGCAGGCCTTCCAGGAATTTCTTGGTGCGCTCGTCGCCGTGAGTGGCGCGGATCACCGACACGCCCGCCTGAAGATATTCACTGCCTGAGTTGGGAATCGCGAGCTTGTCTTTCCATTGGGGATTCGCCAGGTCGAGCAGAGAGTTGAGCTGATCGGGTTTCACCATCGTCGTGTTGTACACAATAATCCAAAACCGGCCGGAGAGACCGACCCAGCTATTGTCTGCGGCGCGGAACTGCGAAGGAATGGCTCGCTCGACCTCACGCATGTTGAGCGGCCGCAACAATCCGGCTCCCCGCGCAAGTTCAAGGCTTCCGGCGTCGTTGGTCAAAAGAAGGTCTGCGGGAGTGCGATCGCCTTCCGCCTTCAGCCGGTTGACGAGTTCCGTGGTGCCGGATGACAGGAGATCCACCTGGATGCCGGTTTTCGCGGTAAACGCATCGAACACCGGCTTGATCAAACGCTCTGCCCGGCCAGAGTAGACAATCAATTTGTCGGCGGCGAACGAATCTGTGGGCAGAAAGGGGAATGAGCAGAATGTGATGAGGACCAGAAGCAGGCCCGGCACGTGGCGACGATGAAGAAATATCATGGACGAGCGAAATCGTTCCAGAAAAGTAGCCATAATCGGTGATCTGCCTCGCAATTGAAATTGATAAATCGTCTCAATAAGATAGCAAAAAAAATGGCAGGGGTCAATGACGGCAGCGTCCGCAGAGGCCGTAGAGTTCAAGACGGTGAGTAGAAATAGTGAAGCCGTTCCGGGTTGCGACTTCTTCCTGGAGCTTTTCGATCTCGCAGTTTTCAAACTCCACGATCTTGCCGCAGTCGGTGCAAATCAGATGGTCGTGATGACCCTTGTGGGAAATGTTGTCATATTGCGTTTGCGTACCGAAATGCCGGGCTTGCGCCAGTCCGGCTTCGCAAAACAGGTTGAGCGTACGGTAGATGGTGGCGAGCCCCAGGTGCGGGTCTTTCTTCGCCAGTTGGTGATACATCTCTTCGGCGGTGATGTGCTCCTGCTGGAGGAAGGCGTCAAGAATGAGTTCGCGCTGGCGCGTATACTTCAGCTGGTGTTTGCCGAGGTGCGCTTTCAGCGCTTCCATCTCTTTCGCATGTTTGGGCATAGAGTCCGGCCGACCTTCCTGTAAAGAAGGATATTAAAGACCAAAGCCGGCAGAGGGTCAAGGGGAGAAATGGCGAGCGGATGGGTTTGACGATTCTCCAGCGGGCTGTCTATAGTTCGATCATTCGAAGACTCACGGAGACAATAGATGAGAAAGCCGAATCAGATTACGGTGGACCGAGCATTGCTTCTCTATGTGCTGTACCTTGCAGAACCGCATGGACTGCTGAGTGACGTCAAGTTGCAGCAGCTGGGTTTTCTCTGCGAGCTCCAGACGTTCGGAAAAGGTTTCAAGGGGTTTCATTTCGAGTTTTTCCGATTCGCGTACGGCGCCTTCAGCAAGGATCTCGACAATGATCTGATGTCTCTGCGCCGGAAAGAGCGGGTTGAAAATTTCACCTTGTCTGATCAGGCGAAAGAGGAGGTCATTCCTCTCTTGCTCAAAGGCATTGAGGGCGTGGAGCCCAATGAAAAAGTGAAGGAGGTTATCGACGCCGTCATGACGACCTACGGCCCGCAAGACAGCGGAGCGATCACCAATTCTGTCGAAGCGGTCGAGCTGAGTACGCCTCAAGATCCCGAGTTCAAGATTCCTATACGCGACATTGTTTTCCACACGACGCTGCTGGTTCCGCATCGCATCGAGGTGCAGGCTGAATTCACGCTAACGCCTGCCATTCTCGCCAAATTGAACATCGCGATGGGGTATTAGCCGTTCACAGCCTGCTTCCCGCCTGATGCCTCGCCGACCGGCGGACGGTCGGGTGAGGTCTGCAGGAGTCTGTGCCGGATGGCATCGAGCTTCAGCGGGCGTGAGTCTCCTACCGGGGCGGCGATTCACCCTTTAGGGCGCGTGTGGTGGTGTCGGTCAGTCCGGCCATGGAGTCGGATGCGACTGGGACGAGCCAGGCATGCAGAGCCCGAGCGGCAGCGCCACCATAGGCCAGCCCCGCGCCCTGGTCTTCGCGCGTCACGGCGATGAAGGGTGTGTTGGGATGCAGATTCCGAAACAGCACCAGCCGCGAGAGTCCGTCATGATCTGCGGAGAGCACTTCCGCCACAATCA
>JACOEJ010000099.1 GCA_024998645.1 Nitrospira sp. | reverse complement strand
GAAACGCTGGATTCTATTGACGAAGTTGCGCCATGTCAAGAGGAGAAATGGCCTCTCTGCCATTTTTTTCGCCCTATGAGGTCGCGACCGGGCAAGGTCGGCCCACGGAAATATTTTTGACCTGACCGACCGCCTTCTCGGCCGCCCCGATGAATTTTTCTGGCAAACCAAGCACTTGCTTCATCAGACGCCGACTTTCCTCCAGCGAAAGCTGTGACCCTGGGGCAAGAAAACGCTTCTGCGTCACCCGTCGCTCATCGGGATCTTGGGGGACGTAATACCCTCGGAGCTCACCCGCCTCAATCGCCCGACGAAACCGAGACACCCACTCCCCGGAGAGCTGAGGGGTCTCATTCATAGACCGCCCCCCCTTCTTTTCGATCTCCAACTGATTCCAGATAGACCACCCGACAAATACCGCCCAGGTTTCATTCAGGGCTTCCCAGGCCTCAGGATCTGAGAGGTAGCGGATCTCCGTCTCGTGGCTCCGCTGAACCACCGGCGTAATGGACACCTCCCGGTACCGGCAGACCTGCATCTCGCGCGCAAACGCGATCAGCTCCTGCTCAGGACCCGGCAACGCCCCGCCAGCCTCCCTCGACTCAAGATAGTCGATATAGGCATGGAACAACTCATGATACAGCACTTCCAACTCTTTCGGCGTCATCGTCGTGAGCGGCCGCACATCACGCCCCGCGGCATGAAACGAAAGCGTCCGGTTCAACACCATCCGATGCTCCCCCGGATGATACTCAGCCGCATAGGTGCGCAGATCGTCGAACTCAAATTGCACAAAATCCGAGGGCATGGCCTTCAGAAAGCCGGTGGGCAATCGGAGCGCCGTCGCCCCGCGGATGAGCTGCTCCCACATCCGGGCAGACCCCGAAGCCCTCTGCTCTGCAGCCGACGGCGAGATCCCCCCCACGGAGCAGAGCAGAACCAGGCCGACGAGAACCATGAAGGATCGTTGCATCAGGGAGCCGCGCATGCGACCTCAGACAGAATACAGAGAGGGATCGAGATACCCCGTGAACTAATAGTACGGATCGTGAGACCGCCCCCACTCCCCTCGCCCGCCCTCTTCGACCAATGCCACCGTGTCGAACAGATCGGAGGAGACATGGTCCAGAAACCGGGAGGGCTTGGACAGCAACATCCCGCTACTCTTGTCGTAGACATTAATGGGATAGGTCAGAAAGAGATGGCGCTTGGCCCGGGTGACGGAGACATAGAACAACCGCCGCTCCTCCTCCAAATCCTCATCCGCGACAAACGAATAAACAGACGGAAACCGGCCGTCCACGATCCAGATCACAAACACCGCCTGCCACTCCAACCCCTTGGCCGAGTGGATCGTCGAGAGTACCAGCCGCTCATCATCCCGATCGGGCGCATCCACACCCGATGCGCTCCCGTCCGGCGGCTCCAGGGCCAGATCGGCAAGAAACTCATTCACGCCGGGATAGCCTTCGGCAATCGTATGAAGATGATCGAGATCCCGCGTGCGCTTGGGATAGTCGTCGTACTGTTCCTTAAGAATCGGAAGATAGTACTCGTAGATGTGGTTCACCTGCTCCGACGGCGAGCGATCATCGGTGCCCGAGAGACTCTCCAGCGTATTCGCCAGATTCTTGAGCCCCTGGCCGGAACGGCCGCTCACTCCGCGCAACACATCGAATGGCTGCCCGCCCTTCACAATGGCCGCGAGCAGATCGTGCGCCTTCTTCGGCCCGACCCCTTCCACCAACATCAGCACCCGATTCCAGCTGACCGTATCCAGCGGGTTCGCGATCACCCGCACATGCGCGAGCAAATCTTTCACATGTGCCGTCTCGATAAACTTCACCCCGCCGCGCTTGAGGAAGGGCAGACCCTTGCGGGACAGCTCAATTTCCAAATCGAAAGAATGAAAGCTGGACCGGAACAGCACCGCCACTTCACTCAGCGGCACGCCCTCTTCTCGCAGCTCCAGGATCTTCTGCGCGATAAAGCGGGACTGCGTATTCTCGCCCGCCGCTTCCACCAGCGACGGCAACGGCCCGTCGATCTTCCGTGTGAACAAGCGCTTCGTATACTTCTCCGCCGCCTCGTCGATAATGCAGTTCGCCAGATTCAGAATCGGCTGCGTGCTGCGATAATTTTCTTCCAGCTTATATATCTGCGTGCCAGGAAAGAGTTGCGGAAACTCCATGATGTTCTTGAATGTCGCCCCGCGGAACGCATAGATCGACTGAGAATCGTCCCCCACCACCATCACATTATTATGGGTGGCGGCCAGCTTCCGGACCACTTCAGCCTGCAACCGGTTCGTATCCTGATACTCATCCACAAGAATGTAGCGAAACTGCCGCGAGATCGTCATCCGCGCGGTTTCATCCAGCAGCAACAGCTGCCGCAGCATCACCAGTAGATCGTCATAGTCGAGCAACTGCTTCTGCCGCTTCGCCGACTGATAGGCTGTTTTCAACCGACTCAAATCTTCGATGTGATCGGCAAAGTGTCCAAACTCGTCGAGAATGATCTCTTCCAGCGAGCGGAGCGTGTTCTCGCTCTTGCTGATCATCTCCATGATCGTCCCCTTGCGGGGGAAGCGCTTGTCCTTTTCATTCAGCCCGAGTTGCGACCGGACCAGCGCAATCAAGTCTTCCGCATCGCCGCGATCCAAGATCGTAAAACCCGGCTCCACCCCGATCGATCGGCCGTAACGGCGCAGCAAGAGATTCGCCACCGAATGAAATGTGCCGCCGCACACGCGTTCGCTGCGCGCGCCGATGAGTTCACCGGCCCGTTGCAACATCTCTTGTGCGGACTTGCGTGTGAAGGTGAGGAGGAGAATGTTCGAGGGATCGACGCCGGAATCAATCAGGTAAGCCACGCGATAGACGAGCGTGCGCGTCTTCCCGCTGCCGGCTCCAGCGATCACCAGCGAGGGGCCTTCGCCCGCTGTCACCGCCGCCAACTGCTGCGAATTCAACGCCGCGGCATAGTCGATCGACAGCTTACGCGGCACAGCGTCATCGTCAGAGCGTTTGAGAACGTACGTTTTAACTTCTCGTTCCATGAGTTACCAGGGGAAGGCCGAACGACATGATACCAATCAGCGGGCTGGGCTGTATAACACACCGCCGAACCCCTTCTCAACGAACCATCCCCTGCGCGAGATCCCCGAAACCACCCCTTCCATCCCCAAACGTCCCTCCGCTATAATCGCGCTCCTTGAACAGGAGCACTTATGGGAACCGCCAATAAAGAATATCAAGCGCAACTTCGCCAGCTCGCCGAACTCATGCTCGCCGTCTCGGGCGAGTCCGTCACGATGATGAAGCGCAACGCCCCGGAACAGGCGCTGAAGCTGAAGCGGCAGGATGAGTGGGGCATCTATCTCGAATTTCTGAAGGTCATGTTCAACCTGACCGACCGGCTGACGGCGCTGCACATCCCGATCAAGGATCAACTGGAATTCATGAACGGCTTGGAAGACGCGGTGACCACTCAATTGAAGACCGTGCTGGAGCCGGCCTTCGGCAACAATGCGGATCAGATGGAAATCGTCCTGACAGTCGGCAATGCCGTTGCGGAAAGCCGGGATCTCTACGAGAAGTACAAGTTCCTCATTACCGAAGACTCAAAACCGAAGAATGAACTCTTTCAGGCATTCGCTGAGCGCGTCGCCCAGACACTGGGAGCCCCGCAGAACGGCCAGGTCATCGCCGCTGCAACGCTCTGTGCGAGTGCCATTATTCCCGCAGTCAGCGCCGTATTGCAGGGACAAGCACCTCCTACCGCCGCGCCTTCGACTCCGACTCAGCAACCAGCAAAAGCCGTCGGCAACGGTGAGCCGGCCAAGAAAGGTCCGACGGGACAGGACATTAAGCTCGTGAGCCTCATGTCGAACGTGAGCGGCGAAGAAGTCGAAACACGCTGGGGCCTCCATCCGCGTTTTCGCGGGGATCTCACCCCCGCCGAGCTACAGCAACTCACCAAGCACCTGAACCGAGTTGCAAAAATCCTTGGCGAACGCTACGCCGCCGTGGCATTCTCCGAGGAATGGAACTCATGGCACAAGACCGGACACGCCTGACCGCTTCTCACAACACAGAAGCACTCCATCCGAACGTTCCGACCGGCGCACGCCGTGCGGCGGAAATGCCCGGATTTAGCCTCATAGGCAGCAGGATGCTCAAAAAGGCCGACCAGCCAGGCCGTAGCGAGCGAAAAGGCGAGGCGTACGCTTCGGTACGTTGATTCTCTGAGCGATGCGAGAACGCCGCTGGGAGACTTATTCAGCATCCTGCAAACTGTCTCACGCAAAGGAGCCCGTGTGGATACTGTCGAGAACTCGAATCCTATTCCCAAACACCTCCCCCAGAATTTGATCCGTCTGGCCGAACTCTCGCAGAATCTCTGGTGGAGCTGGAAACCGGAAGCTCGCGCCCTGTTTGAACTGATCGATCCGACGCTCTGGTATCTGACGTATCACAATCCGGTACGGCTCCTCAGAGAAGTCACACCGGAACGCTTGCAACATCTCGGGCAAGATCCGACATTTGTCCGGCAATATGCCGCAGTAATGAAGGCCTTCGATGAATACCGACTGGGCAACGGCACGTGGTACGGCAAAACGTTCGGCCATCCGAAGAGCCCGTCCATCGCCTATTTCTCGGCAGAATTTGGTCTGCACATTTCCATCCCCATCTATAGCGGCGGCCTGGGCATCCTCGCGGGCGACCATTGCAAAGAAGCCAGCGATCTGGGTGTGCCGCTCGTGGGTATCGGCTTCATGTATCCGCAAGGCTATTTCCGTCAGCGGATCACCCCGGAGGGCTGGCAGGAAGCAGCCTATGCACCGTTCAACCGCGAAGAGTCCCCTATCCGCCCGGCCCTCACCCCGGCAGGCGCACCCTGCAAAATTACCGTCGTGATGGGCCATCGTACGGTGGCTGCACAGGTGTGGCGCGTCGAAGTCGGACGGATCGTGCTCTATCTGATCGACACCGATGTCCCGGAGAACAATCCGGAGAATCGAGCGCTCTCGGCCCGTCTTTATGGGGGCGACCAGGAAATTCGTCTTTGCCAGGAAATCCTCCTCGGCATCGGCGGCGTGCGCATGCTGCGGGAGCTCGGGATCAATCCGACCGTCTTCCATGCCAATGAAGGACACTCGGCATTTCTGACATTGGAACGTATCCGTGAATTCGTCCAGAAGGGATCGACCCACGCAGAGGCCAGTGAACTGGTTCGCCAGAGTACGGTCTTTACGACCCATACCCCGGTCCCGGCCGGCCATGATGTCTTCCCCCATCATTTGATGGATCGTTACTTCGCCGGCTATTGGGAACAACTGGGATTGAGCCGCGATGAATTCCTCCGGCTGGGTGAAACACCGGAATCGCGCGGACAGGGTTTCAATATGACGGCACTGGCCATGAACCAGGCCGCGCACGTGAACGGCGTGAGCCGTGAACATGGCCGGGTCTCCCGCGAGATGTGGCAGCACCATTGGCCCGGCCTCGCGACGGACCTGGTACCGATCAAGAGTGTGACGAACGGCATTCACGCCCCGACCTGGATCGGTCCGGAGATGAGCCAGCTCTATGGCAAATTCCTCGGCCCGGACTGGGCCGAACGCTGCGACGAGCAGGCCATGTGGCAGCGCGTCAGCGATATCCCTGACAGCCAGCTCTGGGCAGTGCGGCAGCTCATGAAACGGAAACTGATGAGCTTCGTCCGCGAGCGCGCCAGAACCGGCTGGATCAACGGCCATCTGCAGTCCTCGCAAGTCATCGCCCGCGGAACGTTGCTCGATCCGGAAGCCTTGACCATTGGATTCGCCCGCCGCTTCGCCACCTATAAACGGGCCACGTTGCTCTTCCGCGATCTCGAACGGCTGAAGCGCCTGCTACAAAATCATTGGCGGCCGGTGCAGCTCGTGTTCGCCGGCAAGGCCCATCCCGCCGATGAGCCGGGGCGCTACTTCATCCATGAGGTCGTGAATTTCTGTAACGACCACAAGCTCGGCGGCCACATCGCCTTTCTCGAAGACTACGACATGCACATGGCCAAGTTCTTAGTGCAGGGCGTGGATGTGTGGCTCAACACCCCGCGCTTCCCCCTTGAAGCCAGCGGCACCAGCGGCATGAAAGCCGCGCTGAACGGCGTGATCAATTGCAGCGTGCTCGACGGCTGGTGGAAAGAAGGCTACAACGGCGCGAACGGCTGGGGAGTCGACCCGCTGCCACCCTCGACCGACCAGCACGAGCAGGATGTCCATGACTCGGAAGAGCTCTACCGCCTGCTTGAACAAGAAGTCGTACCCCTTTACTATCAGCGCGACCTCGACGGCACGCCGCGAGGCTGGCTCCAAATGGTGAAGGAATGTATCCGGTCTGTCGCCCCTCAGTTCTGCACGAAACGCATGGTGAAGGACTACGTCGAGACGATGTACAGCGGAGCCGCTGCCCGCACGCCGTCGTCATGGTAAAAGCCTCTGTGGTGGGATTTCCAGATCGTGCGCAACGGAGTGCCCTTGCTGCGGCACTCTGCTGCGCCGTTATGATCGGTCTGCCTCTCCTCCTTGCAGCGCCAAGTGAAACCCTAGCGGCGACCTCCCCGACTTCCGCCCAAGACAAAGATCTCCCCACTCTCTTTAAAGCAGGCGACTACCCGGCCATCGTGCAACGCTTTCAGGCGCTCCCTAAAGACGCCACGCCGTCAAAAGAAATGCTCCGCCTGGCCTTCCAGAGCTTTGTGAAACTCGGACGCGGGGAAGAAGCCCTGCCGTTGTATCCTCGTATCAAGACTGAAGGCCAACCGGACGATCTGACATTGCTCAGCCCCCTCGCGCTCAGCCTCGTGACCAGCCGCGTGCGCGATCAGAAAGAGCATGTGCGTATCGCTGCCTACACCGTCCTGGCCGAACTGGGCCTTCCGGAAACCGGCCCGCTGTTGGAAGACGGCCTGCTGAATAGCTCGGTGTTGGTCCGCGCACGCGCCGCGGAAGCGATCGGACGCGCCGGTCTCGCCGCCAAGTCAGGTGCCCTGAAGCGGGCGATCAACGACGAGGCGCCGAGCGTCCGCATCGCGGCGATGAATGCGCTGGGTGATGCCCGCGTCATGGAGATGAAACCGCGGTTGATTGAAATCGGTCGGACCGAAGAAGGCCCCGAGGCCATCTTCGCCTATGCGGCCCTCTATAAGATGGGCCAGACCGATATGCTCATCGACATCACGAACGCCGCCACCTTGCCGGATGCCGAAGTCCGTATGGCCGCGATCGGGGTCCTCGGCCGGCTGAAACGTCCGGCAAGTCTGGCCGTGCTCAGTCAGGCTGTGTATGATCCCAATCCATCTGTGCGGGCCTTTGCCGCCGGAGCACTGGGAGAGTTCGGATCCCCCGGAGGAGTCGCCCCGCTGACTCATGCGTTGGGCGATGAGATGGCGATGGTGCGCGGCGTGGCAGCCGGCAGCCTGGGCCGATTAGGGCTTAAGGAGAATCGTCCCTTGTTGCAGGCCCTCACCAGAGACCCCAGCCTACAAGTGCGAGCCAGCGCTGCGGAAAGCCTGCTTCGCCTCGGTGATTCCTCGGTCTTGCTGCTCGCGACCGATCTGGCAAGAAACCCGGATCCGTCCATTCGCGGAAGCGCGGCCCAAGCGTTGAGCGCAACCTCAGACAAGGAAGCGTTGTCGGTGCTGCAGGCGCTGCTCCAGGATCAACAACCACTCCCGCGGCTCATGGCCGCGAAGGCCTTAGGCAAGCTCTCCGGGCCCGTGATCCCGATTCTTCTGAAAGGGCTGCAAGACTCCGATGAGGCAGTGCGGATCGCCGCAGCCGGCAGCCTCTTGCAACAGACCGCACGCGCCGCACGCCCCACGCGCCGGTCCTAGACATCCGGAGGCCCATGCTCAAATTTCTCGGAACCCTGATCATGATCGCCGCCTCATTCGGTGCAGGCTATTATGTCGGTCAGCGCCCGGTCGGCACACTCCAGCACACCGTCTCCGACCTGCAGGAATCGATCACGAAACTGTCGCGCAATGTCTTGGATACCACGCAGGGCATTGAGCGCGATTTGCGGCGCCGCCAGGGGCTCGTGGATGCGAAATCTCGGGTCGTGCAAGCAAAGGCCAACCTGTTTGATCGCAACTTTGGAGACGCAGCGAAGGAACTGGGAGAAGCGGTGACGGTCTTGGAACTCGCCACCAAGGGCGCAAAAGCCGATCCTACACTCGACGCGGTGCGGGAGCTGGCCAGCACATTGCGGGAAGTACGCTTAGAAGTGGCGATGGGAAAAACGATGCCGATGAAACGGCTCGACGAGATCCAGCTGAGACTGGACAAAGAACTGAGCCGGTAGGCTAGGCATTCGCCGGTTGGGACACCGGCTGCTTCTTCCACTTGGC
>JACOEJ010000098.1 GCA_024998645.1 Nitrospira sp. | reverse complement strand
AGATGGCCGAAGGGATCTGGTACCGCTGCTACCGGCGCGAGGATGCGCAGGAGATCGTCATTGAACTCAAGGCGGCCTGTCTCGCGCTCGGCGGCACGCCGGAGGAGTGTCAGACGGCGAAGGAGAAAGAGAAATGATCGGATGTCGATTATTGCCGGATGTGGACCTTCCGCACGAGGCTGAGAGTCAACTGGAGCCTGGCGGCTATGCCAAGGCGCGTCAAGGCAAGCTCTGGATCGTCCGCGCACCGAACGGAGATCTAGGCTGCATCAGGCCGACGATTCACAACGTCACTGAACATGAAGACGGGACTATCACGGTCAGTCCTTCGATCCAGTTCATGACCGGCAAGGGCTGGCACGGCTATCTGGAGCGGGGCGTCTGGAGAAGCTGCTAATGACCTGCGATCGCTGCCAGGGCTGCATGCTGCGGGAGCATCTCTATCGGCACGGCCCCTGGTGGTGGCGCTGTATGAATTGCGGCGAGCGGCTCGACGGGGCGATCCTGCGCGCCCGCGCCGAGCAGGCGATGGCCGCCTCGATGTTGCGCGAGGCCGAGAATCGGGACCTGAAGGAATGGGCCGGGTGGATGGCTCGGGTGCCGACGGTGCAGACGTCTGCACCGTAACCAGGCTATTTGAGATACAGCTCAATCACGCGATCGGCATAGATGGCGGCATCAGGATAGACCTGCGACAGGGCCTGCATCTTACGGATTGCCTCGGTGTCCTGCGCGGGGTCGACGTGGAGGTAGCGGAGGACAGCTTGTAAGTCTTCGCCGTGGCCACGGCTGAGATCGGCCATGAGATTCGAATAGCGTAGGACGATGAAGCCCTTGGCTTTCTCACGGGCGCTTTGCTGCGTCGCGGAATCAATGGAGGAGGCCGCGAGGGGAATCAGCGTCACGAAGTATTGGCTCGGGGAATATTCGTACATCGCGCCGGTCATGCTATCGGTGGTGGAGCCGATGAATCCGCCGGTGACAATGTTGCCCCAGAAGTAGCCGTTGAGCGTCGTCGTGAGCGGCATGGTGAGGGGCTTATATCCGTCCTTGGAGAATGTGATGGTCTGGTGCTCGGCCCGATCAAGGCGGTTCGTTAATGGCGTCTTCCCGAGCACTCTGACTTCTTCTTTCCATACGACAGAGTACTGAACCTTCGATTCCTCGGCACGATCGTGCACTTGTTTCGTGATGGTCACGGTGACGTCGTCAGGGTTTGACTGGAAGCTCACCTCCTGGGTGGTGCCGGACGTGATCGAGGCGCAGCCTGCGGCGAGAAGTGCGATCAAACTGAGGGCAACGAATCTCATGAGAGGTCTCCTAGGTTAGATGGCGTTGACGATGGTATCGGCCCGCTCTTGAAGCGCATGGGCTAATGGGGTGACGGCGAGATAGGCATATTTGGCGGTCTGGCTGAGGCTGCGATGGTTCAACGCGCCCTGTACGATACCTAAGCTTTCGCCTTGGTTCAAGAGGTCGCTGGCGGTCGATCGGCGCAGATCGTTGAGCCAGAGATGATTCAACCCGGCCTTGGCCCGTAGTCCTTCCCATAGTTTCTGGGCCGACGTGCGGCACCAGACGACATCCGGCGTCTCGCCCCAAAAGAGCCATTGGGCGTCCGGAGGATTGGCTCTGAGTAACAACCGCAGAATCGGTACAAGCTGATCGGGGAGCGGCACGACATGCGGCCGGCCGTTCTTGCTGGTGGGCTTAACCCAGACGGCGAGTGTGCGATCGAGAAAGAGCTGCTCGGGCTTCATGGTGCGGACTTCGCCTGGACGCGAGCCGAGCAGATAGAGCGCCCAGAAATATACACGGTGCTTCAGTCTGAGATCTTCCAGATAAGGGAGCAGCTTGGCCCATTCGTCGGGGCTGGTGGTCGTGCTGCGCGTGCGCTCTGGACGCTTCATGATTCCCGCTGCGGGGCAGGTGGTCTGCACGAGATCCAAGCCAGTGGCCCACCGATGCGCGGCGCGCAAAAGACCGATGGCCTTGTTCGCATGGCCTGGTCGATCCGAGAGGTCTTTCCACCATTCCAAAAGGACGAGCTTGGGCAATGCGTCAAGCTCGAACGCGGCCAACGGCGGAAACACTTGTCGGATCAGTCGATCGTAATACGGTGCCGAAACTTTGCCGGCGAGATGATGCCGCAGATAGAGGGTTAAGAGTTCTCCGACAGTCATAATGCCTCCTATTTCACGTAAATAGTATTCCTGTCGGAAGATTTAGGCCGCGGCTTGAGTCGTCCGCGTTCGGGACGCAGGGGTCGAAGGTTCAAATCCTTTCGCCCCGACCAAAATCTTCAGCATCCCTCTCGCCATACGTTTCTCCAAACTGACTACGCCCCACGACACGGGGCCTGGATCACGCGGTCTTTCGACCGGGGGCATCCGATCCAGGCAAATAGGGTGTGACCTCCTGCCACAGCCCTCGCGGCTTGAACAGTTCATACCGAATCTGCTGCGAGACAGACCAGCCTGACTTCTTCGCCGCTTCCTCAATCGCTTTGCGTTCTTTCAGCGACATCCGTACTCCGACCTGCGTTTCTGATATGTGAGCCAACATAATCACCCCCCCTCCGCCTTGTTAGTTCTCGGCATAGCTACCGTATAACATTGTTCAACGACCAGTCAAGCGCCGGAGATTCCTTCGTGATTTTTATGCTTGACTATGTTTAGCATCTGGTATACAACGCTTCCCATGAAAACTGGGAACGCGAAAAGGAGCCTGAGAATTATGGAGCAGCAAATTATGAAAGGCGTGCGGCTCTCCGCTGCAGTCATCAAGCGGATCGAACGGGTGGCTGAGGAAGAGCACTCCACGTTCAGCCAGTTCATGCGGACGGCAGCGGTTAACGAGCTGAAGCGAAAAGAGCCACGGATGCGAAAGGTGGTGAACGCATGACGCACCGACTGCGCGAGGGCGATTGCTTGGCCGAGCTGCGGAAGGATCTGGAGCGTCAGGCTGCCACGCTGAAGGTGTGGGAGCCGGAGTCGTGCTCGACGTGGGTGGAGGCCTGCGGGGAGCTGCTCGCGGTGGTGCCGGTGGAGAATCAACGGGTGGCCTGGGCGTGGTCGCTCGCGCAGGCGCTCCTCAAGCAAGTGGTCGGGCTCCCGCTCAATTACGTGACGGATCTGCTGCTGTCGAAGGTAGCGGAGATTCGGAAGGTGCAGGCATCGGTGTCTCAACCTCGGAACATGGAGGGGCATTCATGACGAATGATTCACAGAACGGATTGAAGGCGTTGTTGAACCCGGCGGTGCAGATTCTGATTTTTGTCATTTTGGTGGGTGGCCTGGGCTGGCTCGGTGTGCAGCTCTATGACGCGATGGTGGGGCGATGACTCTGCTCTGGCTCGCGGCGCTCGGGGTGGCCTGCATTGCGGTGGGGATTGTGCTGATCGGCGTGGGGTATCTCGTGGGCCTGCGCGTGGCCACACGGCAGGCGGCGGGACTGGTCGCCAATGTGCGGGAGGAGATGGTTCAGGCCAAGGCTGAGCGCGCGCCGGGCGTGGTGCAGTGGAGCACGCGATGAATCTCACCGAAAAACAGCGCCAGCGATTGGGTGAGTCGGAAGAGTGGCGTGAGCTGCAATTCCAGAAGATGAATCTCTACAGCTATCTCGGCAATACGCGGTTGGAAGACCTGCAATTCGACGGGCTGCATGACGCGCTGGAGCAATTGTCGCTGCGCGTGGCGGCCTTCTTTGAGACCTGGCCCCACTCACAAGGAGGACACGATGGCAACCTTGACCCCGGCGCAGTGTGCATCGCAGGCGGCATCCACGACGAATATTCGGGACTCGATGCGGACGCATCGAGCGAACACGCCTCAGGTGAAGCGCCCGGTGCATCCGGGCCGGACGCAAAAGGAGGCAGGTTTTTCTGCTGCTGAGCGGAAGTGGCTGCTCGGCGGGGTCTGTAGTGAGATGTCGGCGGAAGTGGAGCGCGGCGAGCGGATTGCGAATCGGGTGCTGGCCGTCTTGACGGTATTGCTCCTGCTGGCCATTGGCGCGGGGGTGCTGAAGGATCGCTGGGCCGAAAAGAAGCAGGTGCAGACGGTGGAGGCGGGGCGATGAAGGATAGTTGGTTAAATTTTCTTACCTTCCTGATCGTCTCGTCAGGAGCTGTTGCGGTGATCGTTCTATGTTCATCGCTCAGTTATTTAACCGTTCAGTTCGTGTTGGGCCGGTGTCACTGATGGCGATGACGGGGATCAGATGAAGGGCGGCTGTCTCGATTGTGGCCTGCCGGTGAGCAAGCCGTGGGTGCGGCGCTGTCGTGCCTGTAATGGCCGGCGGATGCGCGTGCGGCATCGGCAGATGCGGGCCTTGCGAGCCGGGGTGTTTTCAGTCAGTGCGAAAGCGGCGCGGCGGTTGGTGAAGCGGATGGATGGGGTGGGTGGCGTGGATCATCACCACGAGCAAGCGTTAAGGCTGCTTCTAGTCAACGCGAACGATGAAGATGCTGGTTTAAATCCAGCCCCACCTCTCTATCTGAAGGAGTGTGCGCGATGAGCTCTGAGCAGCTGAAGTATCTGAAAGCCCGCCTCCGGTCCATTTACATCAGAACACGAGACCGGATCTGCGAAGACCCACGGAAGCCCAAGCACGTCCGGGAGGCCGAGAAGATTGTGAAGGCCTGGAAAGATGCCGCGCTGAAAGATCGGTATGCGTGCGTGAACAAGCTGGATCAGGCCAACGAGGGCGTGATGCAGGCCATTCTGTTCGGTGATTCTGCGGCCGCCCTGAAGGCACTCAAAGAGTTTGAGAAATTTCAACCATGAAAATAGTGAGGTGGTCTATGGGGGGGGTAACGACCGAGCAGATGGGCCGCGAATTGGCCCGGCAGATTCATGCGCTGGCGGCGCTGAAGGAAGAGCGGAAAGAGCAGCTGGCCAGTTTCAAGATGCGCGAGCAGTGCATCCTCAAAGAGATCAATCGGCTGGCGATGGACGTGCGCACCGGGCAGGCGGGGCTCTACAAGGAGCCGGAGCGGTAATGGCCGCCGCCAGCGAATCAATGTTTCTCGATTTCCTGTCTTGGCGGCACCGCAATCAGGACTTAGAGGAGTCGATCCAGGCCGAGAACGTATTTGTATGCGCATGGTGTGGGGGCAATGGAGAAGATGAAGAAGAGGACGGTGAAGAATGCGAGGCTTGTGATGGAACGGGTCTGCCGTCTTCCGATGACATTAAAAGTGGACTCATGCGGTTGATGCGCGAGGCGTATGAAAAGCAGTTGGAGCGAGACTATCGCCTTGCCGTGAGGGCGCTGGAGGTTGTTAGTGGATAAACGCCGTCGCATCTATCTCGCCTGGCCTTCCGACAGGTTTGTCGAGGCGCTTCATCTCGCCGTCGAGGTAATCCGAGCTGGACATGATCCGCTGATGCAGACCAGTTCGGCCGAGTGGAGCCGATTGGATCGCAACCGCGTCGAAGCCTGCGACTGTCTCGTGCGCTTCCCTGGCGAGAATCCTAAGGCCGATTGTGCGGTTGACTGTGCGAAAGTGCTCGGCCTGCCGGTCTATTTCTCGCTGCAAGAATGCCTTGATGATCTGCCGAAACGGGTGACAGCGTGAGGCTCGGCGATTGGATTCTCTCTATCTCGATGGTGCTGAACGTGGCGGCGATGCTGGCCTATGCCTATGAGGGGCACTGGCGGAATGTGGGCTACTGGTTCGGGGTGATGCAGATCAACTTTTGGCTGATGCGGATGCGGTGAGGGTATGACGCAATTTCAGTGGGGTTTCACAATTGGCGTGCTGGCTGTGGCGCTGGCGATGTGGGTGACGCGATGAGCGGCCAGCATGTCACGAAAACTGAGGCGATCCGGGAGCGCATTGCGCTGTCTCTGAAGGCGCAACAAACCACGCTCCGGCGGTGTCTATGTTGCGAGGCCTGGATGCACTCGACCGGGCCGGATCATCGGCTCTGTAATCCCTGCAAGGGCGAACCGGACTATACGGGCTCACTAGTGGGCAAGCGGGTGAATGTGCGCGGGAGACGGAAGGGATTGACGGCATGAGCTTCGCGGAAGGCACCAGCGTGCCGATCGAGCGGTCGAAGGCGGAGATTGAATCGATGTTGATTCGCTATGGCGCGGATCAGTTCGTCTCAGGCTGGGGCGAGACGGAAGCGCGGATTCAGTTCCGGGCCAAGGGGCGCTATGTCCGGTTTGTGCTGCCGATTCCGAAACGCGATGAGAAACGATTCACGCATCAAGCCAGATATGACTGGAAGCCACGAACGCAGGGTGAGGCGGTGAAAGCCTGGGAGGCCGAGTTGCGACGGCTCTGGCGGGCGCTGGCGCTCGTGGTGAAGGCGAAATTGGAAGCGGTCGAGAGCGGCATTGTTGGATTTGAGGATGAGTTCATGGCGCATATCGTGATGCCGGACGGCAAGACAGTGGCGGAGCATGCCAGGCCCATGATCGCCACCGCCTATGAGACCGGCAAGGTGACAGCCTTGCTGCCGGGATGGTGAGGGGACGATGGATGACGAGGCGGTGAAAGGCAGGTGCGAGGAATTGGCGAATTTTCATTACTGGGGAAGAAAAAACGCCTTAGAAGATTTTCTAAAGATCCTTTACCGCGCTGCCTATGCGGATGGCCTGGAACAGGCAGCGAAGGAGTGTGGGAAGCGTATCACGTCCGATTTAATGGAACAGGGCTGTACCCTTCCAGCTGAAATTGGTCCAGCAGCGTCCAGCGATTTAGCAAGGAATCTCAGTGTGCTGTTTCAGCAGCAGGCAAAGGAGTTGCGGGTTCGGCAGTAGATCGAGGACTTCGAGCAACTGAACAGTATTTTTGATACTCGAACGTCAGTTGTAAAGGATTCTTTGACAACTGAATTTGATAGGGGTGGGCGGCGGGATGGTGAGGGAATGATGACGCCACGGAGAGGTGATTGAGGATGGCGAGGATTCGCACGGTCAAGCCGAGTTTCTTTCGCCATGAGGGGCTCCAGGAATTAGAGCTGCAGCATGCCGGGAAGTATCCGATGTTCGTCTTTGCCGGACTTTGGGGGCATTGCGACAAGATGGGGCGATTCCCCTGGAAGCCACGGACGCTCAAGCTCGATATCCTGCCGTTTCTCCCGTTCGACATGGCCGAGACGCTCAGCATTCTTGAACAGCATGGCTATCTCCAGCGCTATGAAGTGGAAGGAAAGGTTTATGGATTGATCCCTACCTTCACTGAACATCAGCGAATCAACGGCAAGGAAGCGCAGTCAGAAGGAGAGTTTCCCGAGCCTCCTAAACTAGATACCACCAGTGAAGCACCCAAGCAGAACCAGGGAAGCGATGGGGAAGCACCTGAGACGACAGGAAGGGAAGGGAAGGGAAGGGAACAGGAAGGGAATGGAGATGTCGGGCACGTCGAGGACCTGCCCCGACCGGTGGCGAAGAGCGCGGCGACCTACGAGGCCTATGCGGGAGCGTATCGAGCGCGATACCGAGTGGATCCGGTACGGAACCAAACGGTGAACGCGCAGCTCTGCAAGCTGGTCGATAAGCTCGGGGTCGAAGAGGCTCCGCTGGTGGCGGCGTTCTACGTGACGCATCGATCGAGCTGGTATGTCGAGAAGATGCACCCAGTGAATCTCCTGCTGCAAGACGCCGAGAAATTGCGCACGGAATGGGCGACGGGGCGGCAGGCGGTGAGCCGATTCGATCGTCCGAAGGCCCAACCGAAAAGCCTGGTGGAGCTGCTATGAGCGAGTCGTATGCGATGCCGAAAGGAGAATTTTCGCGGGGCTGGAAGCTGCTGATTTTGCAGCCGTGGGGCTGGCGCTACCGCGGGATCGTTGAGGATCCACAGACGGGGCAAATGGTCCCGAGCGAAGAATCAAAAGCCCAGATGAATTTCTATTACGACAAGCTGAAGTGGGCGCAGGGCGCGGCCTGGATGCAGGTGGCGGAGGTCTATGCGCAGGGGAAGGACTGGCCGAGCGTGCAGGAGCTCAAGACGGCGCTTCAGCATGTGAATGCCAAGCATGTGAAGGCGCTCCCGCGGCCGACGCCTGAGCTGGTGCCGATGCCTGAAGAGGTTCGTGAACGGTTGAGTCGGTTGGTAGGAAAGGCGCTGTAACGATGCGCACGGCGATCAGCCCTAAGACCGGGATGACGTGGCGGATCTGCGATTGGAATGACGCCTGTCAGATGCCGGTGACGGATTCCCTTACGGGCGGGAGCAAGGTGTACTGCCGCTGGCATCGGCGATGTCTGGAGGCTCCGGTATTGGCGCGTGATCCAGAAGCGTTTCAAGTCTGGCTGGAATGGTTACAGAAGGCCTATCCGTCGGATGGATGGTGGAGCTGGCCGAGTGATCTGCTCTGGCCGGTCATGCAGGGCGTGGCGACGGTCTGGAGTATGGGAGAGGCGGCAGCATGAGGATCTGTCCGAAGTGTCAGAACGCGAACCTGTCGGATGCGTCAGGTGAGTTGGATATCAACAGCGATGAGGTTGAGTGGTTGAAGTGCATGATGTGTGGATGGCGAGGGAGACCGATCATGGGACGACCGACAGTGAGAGAGGAAGATCTTGAGGATGGCGAAGAGACGGGCGATGCCACCACGACGATGCAGGCTCCCGGCAAGCGCCACTGCCACGCACCAGGGCGCAAGCATCGCTGGTGCTCAGCCTATCCAGTGAATGGCGAGGACTACTGCAAGAAGCACCTGGCGATGAAGGTTGAGCGCGAGGTTGAACGGCCAGCGCAGGCTGTTCGAATCAACCTTGATCCTGTTGTGCTCGGTGATCTCGTGCCGGCCACGGATCTCGATCACGCGATCGGGCAGCTGCAAGGTGATCTTGCCGTGCTGGAGCGGGCGCGGGAGATCGTGAATCGGATGCAGGGATAAGGGAATAACGATGCCGAATATGCCATTACGACCCTGTTCCTACTCGGGATGTCCGGTGATTGGACCATGTCCAACGCACAAACGCCAAGCGAAGCCGGTACCAGAGGTCAGGTTGTATGACGATCGGCGAGGGAGTTCGACGCAGCGTGGCTATGGATACAAGTGGCAGCAGTTCAGGAAGGAATATATCAAGCGTCATCCATACTGTTGCAAGTGCACCGCTGCCACCACAGACGTCGATCATATCCTGCCAAGGTCCAAAGGTGGAAGCGATGACGATCGCAACCTGCAGCCCTTGTGTAGCTTCCATCACAAGCAAAAGACGGCTCGCGAGCGAGGCATGCGATGACAGGGGGTAGGGGGGTCAAA
>JACOEJ010000097.1:5948-9441 GCA_024998645.1 Nitrospira sp. | reverse complement strand
GTCTCAACAGGAGGCGTTCCCTATGACAGACCTTGAAGAAGCCAGCTTTGTAATGAGTCTTCTCGCCCTGGCCGGGATTGCAGTCATGGCTGATCGCCCGCTCGAATCCGCTTGTGAGCGCGTGCTGGAGTGGTTCAAGCCTCGATAGCCTCTGCTTTCCAATCCTTTCCCATGTACAGCTATTCTGATGGCGGCGGGGTGGCGCCGAAGCTCGGCATCATCCCATGGGTCCGTTGAGGCTAGGCTTCCAGGCGGTCGATGATGTATCGAGGCGGCGAGGAGGCAGCTTCGTCCGGGGGCACGACCTTGGATGGTGGAATGTCGGCTTGCAGCCGTTTGAGCAGGCGAGGCACCTTCAGCGAAGCGGGAATCTCGCAAGTCCACACGTGCATACCTGATGAGGCCTCATCGGCGTGTCTCAGCACCCGAAAGCCCGGGTACTCCATAAAATAAGCAGACAAGAATCCCGAGATTGCCTGGATCACCCAGGGGTTGGCCTGGCTATAGCGGGGTGTGACTCTCAATTCGACGACGGGAAGTGTCTCTTCGCTGTCCATAGTCTTTGTGCTCTGTATTCCTCTGGCGTGCCAGCGCCGCACTCTATCAACTCCGCGGATGGTTTGAAACAACCAAGTCTAGATTCTGCTACTAGACAAGCGGGGGCTCGCTACGTCAGCATGCATTCAGGAGGCCTGCTTATGAGTTTGACAACATATAACGGTATCTTGATTCCGTCGTTTATGTACGGCACGGCTTGGAAGAAAGAGGCGACGAGCCAGTTGGTGCAACTCGCCGTGGCGTCAGGCTTTACGGCAATTGATACGGCGAATCAGCTCATCCACTATCAGGAAGCCCTGGTCGGAGATGCGCTGTTGGCCCTGGCAAAACAGGGGTTTAAGAGGGAAGCGCTCTTTCTTCAGACCAAGTTTACCTCGGTTGACGGGCAGGACCATCGGACGCCCTATGAGGCGAGTGCTGATCTCACGACACAGGTTAATCAGTCCTTTCAGAGTTCTTTGTCGCATCTCCACACCGACTATCTCGACTCCTATGTCCTGCATGGGCCCTATTCCAGGCGGGGATTGGGCGCGGCGGATTGGGAGGTCTGGGCAGCGATCGAGTCTTTCTACGATTCCGGCAAGACCAAAATGATCGGTGTCAGCAATGTGTCGGCTGAACAGCTCTCGCTGCTGTGTGCCAAGGCCAGGCACAAGCCGATGGTCGTGCAGAATCGTTGCTATGCTGCATTCGGCTGGGACAAAGAAGTGCGAGATCTGTGTCGGGCGAACCAGATTATTTATCAGGGCTTCTCGCTCCTCACGGCGAATCGTGAGGTCTTTACGGAACCTGATGTGCGCGCGATGGCGCTGAAGTACGGGACCGGGCTCGCGCAGATTGTCTTTCGATTCGCCATGCAGATCGGGATGTTGCCTCTGACGGGTACCACGAATCCCGAACATATGAAGGAAGATCTGGCAGCGGATCACTTCACCTTGACTGCGGAAGAGTTGCAGCGGATCGAAACGATCGGACTGTAATGGCCTCGACCCTGGTCAGAATCAAGCGCATCTATGCGCCTGTTGCTGAGGGCGACGGCTACCGTATTCTGGTGGATCGACTCTGGCCGCGGGGCGTCTCGAAAGTCGCGGCGTGCATCGATCTGTGGATGCGAGACATTGCCCCGTCCACGGTCTTGCGGCGCTGGTTCAATCATGATCCGGCCAAGTGGAAAGAATTTTGCGAGCGGTATCGGGCTGAATTACGGGAACAGCAGGCACTGCTTGATGCGGTCCGGCAGCAGGCGAAGGAAGGACCTGTCACACTGGTGTATTCTGCCCGGGACGAACGATTCAATCAGGCGGTGGTGCTCCAGCTAGTATTGAAACAATCAATCACACGAAAGCGAAGTACGAAATGACGATGCGGGAGATGCATGGGAACGGATCGGGGTGTGCCCGATGAAGATCGCTATTATCGGAGGCGGTCCGGCAGGCCTGATGGCGGCTGAAAGTGCGAGCGCAGCGGGAGCCCAAGTGGATCTGTATGACGCGATGCCGTCGGTAGGGCGTAAGTTCTTGCTGGCCGGGAAGGGGGGACTGAACCTCACGCATTCCGAGCCGGTCGAAAAACTGCTGTCGCGGTATGGGGTGCGGCGGGCTCAGATTGCGCCGCTCTTGGCGGGCTTTGGACCGGAGGCGCTGCGCGCCTGGGTCAAGGGACTGGGGATTGAGACCTTTGTGGGATCGTCCGGTCGAGTATTTCCGAAAGACATGAAGTCGGCTCCGTTGCTGCGGGCCTGGCTGCGGCGACTGCGTCAGACAGGCGTTCGGTTTCATGTGCGGCATCGCTGGCGCGGATGGGATGCGCAAGGCGCATTGCAATTTGATTCCCCGGAGGGGAGTCAGGTGGTTCGTGCCGATGCGGTAATCCTGGCGCTGGGCGGAGGGAGTTGGCCGCAACTTGGTTCAGATGCGGCCTGGGTGCCATGGCTCGTACAGCGCGGCGTCTCGGTGAGTCCATTGCGCCCGGCCAACTGCGGGTTCGATATTGCCTGGACGGAGATTTTTAAGAATAAGTTTGCGGGCCACCCGGTCAAGTCTGTGGCGTTGAAAATTCAGACGCCGGCGGGCGGCGAGAAGTGGCAGCAAGGCGAGTTCGTCGTGACGACGACCGGAGTGGAAGGCGGTGTGATTTACTCGATGTCCGCATTGCTCCGCGATGAAATTGCCACCAAGGGATTCGCAGTCTTGCGGCTGGATTTGGCGCCGGACCGTGACCTCTCCGGTTTGACGAACGATCTTGCCAAGCCGCGCGGGAAAAAAACCATGGCGACGCATTTGGAGCGGCGGGTGGGCATGACCGGAGTCAAGGTCGGGCTTTTGCGCGAAGTCGTGTCAAAAGAAGACTTTGCCGATCCGGCCAAACTGGCCGCCGCGATCAAGTCGCTGCCGTTGAAGTTGATTGCGACCAGGCCGCTGGCAGAATCGATCAGCTCGGCTGGTGGAGTTATTTTTGAAGCGGTCGATGCCAGATTGATGTTGCGCGAGGTGCCGGGAGTCTTTTGCGCCGGAGAGATGCTGGATTGGGAAGCGCCGACGGGTGGATACCTGCTCACGGCCTGCTTTGCCAGCGGTCGCGCAGCCGGTGCAGGGGCGGTGGAATGGTTGAAGCCGCGCTAATCTGGTCGATTCACAAAGACCTCGACAATGCCACCCTGTGGGGCCAGTCCGATTGCGACGCGGCCTTGAAAGGCCTGATGGGTCCAGTTTCTTCCGTCGAGACTGGACCATTCCTTATAGAGGTAGAGGCTCTGGGTCAGTTGGATGCGGGTGGTGGCTTCACCAGGATTGACGATGAGGGGACCTTTCACCGTCATTTGAACGGGGATGGTCTTGCCTCCGGGAATATAGAGGATGTAATTTTTGTCGGCCGGCTCCGGTTGTCCGATCTCGACGACAGGTACTCGCTTCAGCAGATCCTCCGGCGGGCCTTG
>JACOEJ010000097.1:0-5848 GCA_024998645.1 Nitrospira sp. | reverse complement strand
GAGCGGCTTGTGCCGTCTGTTGCGGCGACACGGCCGGATTTATCGGCGTGATCGAGGGAACAACCGGCGGCACGGTCGGTTGGGTCTGCGCACTCGTTGCCGGTGTGATCGGGGTGAGCAGCGCGCGTGATTCCTCAATCTCCTGTTTGTGCTGCGTTACCATCGCCTGCAATGAGGCGCCCTCCCGCTTCGCGTCCGCCATTTCTCGTGCGAGCAGACGGCTTTGGTTCATAAGGGTTGCCACCTGTGTTTGGAGGGCGGCGAGCTTCTCTTCCGCGCGTTTTCTGAGAACCGGCAGCGTTTCCTCTTCCCGCTGGATGGCCGCGCGCAGCTCGGTGGCGACGGCATCTTCTTGCCGATTCGCGGCCTTCAGCGCCGCAATGCGCTGATCCAACTCGGTGATGTCGGTGCGTGTCGCATCCAGGGTGCGGGTCAGTTCATTCGTTTCGTCTTTGGTCTTGTCATAAGTTTGCTGGCTGACACAGCCGAATCCCGTGAGCAAGAAGGTGCTGGTGAGGAGGCAGAGGCTGAATAGACATAGGCGCGTCGATAGCGACAAGGCAGCGGGGCTCTTCATGGAATTCTGTCCTCGTTGGTGGACCGACGTCAATCTACGGTGCGCGGACATATCGTCGGTCTGGTGAGTAGCTGTACGTAATGTCTCAAATGCGATGGATTCTGACAATAGAAGGTCGGATTTACGCCAGTCAATGGATCGGGGCAACATGTGCGTCCCATAGGTCTCTTGGACAATAAAAAGCGGCTCGCGTACTATGGCGATCGATTATGTCACCGTTACACGATCACGCCGAGCCGCTCCGCTTGCCGCCGGAGTGCGAACCATCCTTGTTGGAGCGATTTCTTAAAGCCGAGGCCATGGCTCTGTGGGCTGTGCGGGCGGCGCAGTTGCGCGATGTGCCGGCGAATGTTCTGGCCTTTCTCAAACAGCACGAAGCCGATGAGGAAGAACATTTGAAACATTTTGAAACGTTGGTGGGCTATCAGTCCTGGGGGCGTGAGGTCTTGCCGACGGTGCCGCAACAGTGGCCGTCGCTGGCCGTGCTGTTGTTCGGATACGAAGCGCTGGGGTTGGAGTTTGCGAAGTTGCTCGTTGGGCTACGTCCGGACATGCAGTCCATCGTGGATGACGAAGAAACGCACGTGGCCTTCTTTGAGTATGAGATTCGAAAGCTGCTTGTTGGGGGTGGTGTAGAGGCGGATCAGGCGCGGATCTCGGCGAAGGCCTGGTGGAAAAAACTGCCGCGGACGGTGGATCGGTATCTACAAGATTCGAGTTTGGATGCTTGCCGGGGGGAAGTGGCCTCAACCATGCAGGCGGCGATTCAACGGCGGTTCAGGGATGCGGGGTTGCTGGGATAGGAAACTGTTGCGGGTTAGGCCTGTGCCGGGAGCCCTTCAACGGCGCCCATCTTGCGAAATTTGAGGTCGCGCTGGTTCAGGAGTTCGTTGTGGGGGAGATCGAGCAGTTGAAAGAGTTGATTGGTGAGAGCTTTGGCCACCCGGTCGCAGACGGCTTTAGGTTCACGGTGCGCTCCGCCTAAGGGCTCAGGGACAATCTCATCGATCACGCCGAGACCCATCAGGTCCTGGGCCGTGATCTTAAGGGCCATGGCCGCATCCGGAACCTTAGCGGGGTTGTCCCAGAGAATGGCCGCGCATCCCTCCGGAGAAATCACCGAATAGACCGAATGTTCCAGCATGAGGACGCGGTCTGAGACTCCCAGCGCCAGTGCGCCGCCGCTTCCGCCCTCGCCGATTACGACGGACAGAATCGGGACTTTGAGCCGTGACATCACCAATAGATTGCGGGCGATGGCTTCCGCCTGTCCGCGTTCTTCTGCGCCGATCCCTGGGTAGGCCCCCGGGGTATCGATGAAGGTCATGATGGGATGGCCGAATTTTTCCGCCAATCGCATCAGGCGCAACGCTTTTCGATAGCCTTCCGGATTGGGCATACCGAAGTTTCGCTGCATGCGTTCCTTCAGCGTCTTGCCCTTCTGATGGCCGATGATCATGACCGTCCGGTCGTTGAACTTGGCAAATCCCCCGACGATGGCCCGGTCGTCTCCGAATGAGCGATCCCCATGGAGTTCCAAAAACCCGCGGCTGAGTTCGCTGATGTAATCGAGTGTGCTGGGGCGCTGGGGGTGGCGGGCGAGTTGGGTCCGCTGCCAGGGGGTCAATGTGCTATAGAGCTGATGCTCGACCTGCGCAAGCTTCCCGCGCAACTTCCGGATTTCTTCCTGCGTGGAGGCTTTGCCTGAATTGGCCGCCGCTAACTTTTCGATCTTTTCTTCGATCTCGCGGACCGGCTTTTCAAACTCGAGATAGTCGCGCATGGAGCTCGGTATTCCAGGGTGAATCCTATGGAGGCATACCCCCAATTACGTACACTAAGATAGCAAAGACAGGGCCCCTTTGCCTAGCACTTCTTCAACGTCTGCCACAAAATATTCGCTGGGTGAAATCGTGTGGTTCGGCAGGGGGACCGTATCGGCCTCCAGGGCATTCCCCATCGAGAACGTCAGTGAAACCGTCGTGTTGCCGGGGTAACGCGTGAAAATGTCACGGAGTTTCGGAAGTTGGTCGGTGGCCTCCGATCGATCCGACAGTCTGATCTGCACGCGCTTGATCGATTGCGTCTGCACATCGGCGAGCGGCTCGATCTTCGCGCCGCGCAGCTTGGTGCCTTTGTCTCCGCGATCGATGGTGCCGGTGATGCGCACCAGCCGCTCCGGTGCAATCAGCTCGCCCGCGGTTTTAAAGAGATCCGGGAAGGCGATGACTTCGACCGTCCCGTGAAGATCTTCGACGTTCAGATACGCCATCCGATCGCCTTTTTTAGTGATCATCGATTTGACTGAAGCGATGATGCCGCAGATCCTGACCTCTTTCCCGTCGGACACGTCCGAGAGTCCGACCGTCGTAGCCGTCGAGAGGGCTTTGAGTGTCGCTTCGTATCGGGTGAGTGGATGGGCGGTGATGTAAAAGCCGGTCAATTCCCGCTCATATTTTAATCGCAGCGCTTGATCCCATTCGGCAATCGTGGGGAGCGGGGGCGTCGCCAGCGTGGCTGAGGTGTCGGGCCCGCTATGCTCATCGCCGAAGATACTGGTTTGTCCGAGGTCGCGCTCGCGCTGCGCGGCCGCGCCGTCTTCGACGGCTTGATCCATCACGGCCATGAGCTGGGCCCGTTTCGCGGTGGTGGAATCGAAAGCGCCGGTTTTAATCAGGCCTTCCAACATGCGCTTATTCACTTTGTGGAGGTCGACGCGGCGGCAGAAGTCGAAGAAGGATTTGAACGGACCGCTCTCTGCGCGGATGGCCAGGACGGATTCGACCGCTCCTTCGCCCACGTTCTTGATCGCCGCCATGCCGAACCGTATGGCGCGGTCGATGACCGTAAAGTTCTTGCCGCTCTCATTGATGTCGGGTCCCAGCACCTTGATGCCGAGATCGCGGCATTCGGTGAAGTAGCCGACGATCTTATCCTGGTTACCCATGTCCGTCGTCATGAGCGCAGCCATGAATTCGGTCGGGTAGTGCGCCTTGAGATAGCCCGTGTGATAGCAGACGACGGCATAGGCCGCCGCATGCGACTTGTTGAATCCATACCCGGCGAACTTTTGAATCAGCTCGTAGAGCTTCTCCGCCTTCTTCTCGGCGATCTTGTTGTTCTTCGCGCCTTCCAGGAATTTGACGCGCAGCTTCTCCATCTCCTCCGGCTTTTTCTTGCCCATGGCGCGGCGGAGAATGTCGGCTTGTCCCAGCGAGAAGCCGGCGACCTTGTTGGCGATCGCCATGACCTGTTCCTGATAGACAATGACCCCATAGGTGTCCTTCAGGATCGGCTCAAGTTCGGGCGTCTCATAGGTGATCGGGACTTTGCCTTGCTTGCGCTTGATGAAGTCGGGAATCAGGTCCATCGGACCGGGGCGATAGAGGGCGATGATGGCGATGATGTCCTCAAACCGGTCCGGCCTAAAGCCGGTCAGCAGGTCGCGCATGCCGGAACTTTCCAATTGGAAGATCCCGGTGGTCTTGCCGGACGAGAGGAGCTCAAAGGTTTTCACGTCGTCGAACGGGAGCCGTTCGACCGCGAGCGGAGGCTGATCCGGATGGGTCTCGTTGATGAGAATTTCCGCCCGGTGGATCATCGTCAGGGTCTTAAGCCCGAGGAAGTCGAATTTGACCAGGCCGATCTTTTCGACGTCGCCCATCGTGTATTGCGTCACGATTTCGTCGTTGGCCCCTTTGTAGAGGGGGACATGGTCGGTCAGCGGGCCTTCGGAGATGACGACGCCGGCTGCGTGAGTCGAGGCATGCCGCGCCAAACCTTCCAGCGACTGCGCCACTTTCATGAGTTCGGCGATTCGGGCGTCGGTGTTGATCAGCTCCATGAGCTTCGGCTCCAGCTCTAGGGCCTGTTGCAGCGTCATGTTGAGCTGGTTGGGTATCAGCTTGGCGACCTTGTCGGCTTCGGCATAGGGAATTTCAAGCACACGCCCGACGTCGCGGATGGCGGCTTTCGCTCCGAGTGTTCCGAACGTGATGATCTGCGCGACATGGTCTTTGCCGTACTTGTCCACGACGTAGTTGATCACCTCGCCGCGGCGATCCATGCAGAAGTCCATGTCGATGTCGGGGAGGGATACACGTTCCGGATTCAGGAACCGCTCGAAGAGCAGGCTGTAGACGAGCGGATCCAGATCCGTGATGCGCAGTGCATAGGCGACGAGGCTTCCTGCAGCCGAACCGCGTCCAGGCCCGACGGGAATACCGCGTGAGCGGGCGAAGCGAATAATGTCCCACACGATCAGGAAGTAGCCGGCAAAGCCCATGGAGCAAATGACCATCAGCTCTTCGCGTAGTCGCAATTCATAGGCGGCCGGCAGGATCGTGCTGGGTCGTTCTTTCAGCCGCGCCTTGAGTCCTTCGATGGCCAGATGTTCCACGTAGGATTCGCGCGTATAGCCTTCCGGGACTTTGTATTGCGGCAGGTGCGTCTTGTTGAGGACGAGTTCCAGGTCGCAATTGTCCGCGATGCGGCAGGTGTTCGTCACGGCGCCGGGAAATTCGGCAAAGGCCGGCGTGATTTCTTCAGTCGATTTGACGTAGAGCTGATCGGTGTCGAACTTCATCCGGTTTGGATCGCTGCGCGTCTTGCCGGTTTGGAGGCAGAGCATCAGTTCGTGCGGATGCGAATCTTCTTTCTTGAGATAGTGACAGTCGTTGGTGCCTGCCATCGGGATGTTGAGTTTCTTGTGGATTTCGATCAGGCCGGTATTGGCGATGCGCTGGTGGTCGAGCCCGTTGGCTTGCACTTCGAGGTAGAAATGTTCTTTCCCGAAGATCTCCTGGAATTCCCCTGCGACGGCCATGGCGCCGTCCATATCTTTCTGGCCGATGAGGTAAGGAATCTCGCCGCTGAGGCAACCAGACAAGGCAATCAACCCCTCGTGATGCTCCTTGAGAAGTTCCTTATCCATCCGAGGCTTATAGTAGAATCCTTCAAGGTATGCTTTACTTGAAAGCTTGATGAGGTTCTGATAGCCGGTCAGATTTCGAGCCAGGAGAATCAGGTGGTAGTAGTCGTTATGGGCGAGCCCGCTGTCCTTCTTGGCGTGGCGGCTTCCTAGCGCCATATAGGCTTCGCACCCGATGATGGGTTTGACTCCCGCATCCTTGGCTTTGCGATAGAACTCTATCGCGCCGAACATGTTGCCATGGTCGGTCATCGCCACGGCCGGCTGGCCGAACGACTTGATCTGCTGCACGAGCGGCTCGATCTGATTCGCGCCGTCGAGGAGGCTGAACTGGGTATGCA
>JACOEJ010000096.1 GCA_024998645.1 Nitrospira sp. | reverse complement strand
GGAAGCGTCCAGGGTGTGGTGGTCCAGATGACGACCGACACCGACTTGATGCCGTCAGGAAACGCGATGCCGGGGAATGTCGTGCTGAGGACCGACGGCGACGTCACGATCGGAAATTTCACATAGACCCACGGCGACGTGTGATTGTCGTACTCGACTTCCGCTTCTGCCAGGGCTGTTTGATCCTGCGTGCACCACAGCACCGGCTTGAGGCCCTTGTAGACCCCGCCACGCTCCACAAACTTTCCGAACTCGCGAATGATCGATGCTTCATAAGCCGGCGTCATAGTGAGATATGGCTGCTGCCACTCGCCCAGCACTCCAAGCCGCTGAAATTCCTCGCGCTGAATCGTGACGTACTTCTCGGCATACTCACGACAGAGTTTGCGAATGGCCGGCGTGTCCAGGTCTTTCTTCTTGTCGCCCAACTCCTTCATCACTTGATGCTCGATCGGCAGACCGTGACAGTCCCAGCCCGGCACGTAGGGAGCCTGGAAACCCGCCATCGTCTTGGACTTTACGATAATATCTTTAAGAATCTTATTCAGCGCATGACCGATGTGAATGCGCCCGTTCGCATAGGGAGGGCCATCGTGCAACACGTAGCGCGGGCGCCCCTGGCCGGCCGCCTGAATCTGCTCATAGAGCTTCTCCTGCGCCCACCAGGCCAGCATCTCCGGCTCCCGCTGCGGCAGGTTGGCCTTCATCGGGAAATCGGTCTTCGGCAGATTCAGTGTGGCTTTGTAATCCATAGCAATAGAGCAGACGCCAGGTCGTTCCAAGTGAATTGACGGGTGAATATACCGGAATAACTGGGGACGGCACCAGTCTAAACTGACGACAGAGATATCCCAGGATGCTCAAACAGCTTTCCGGCAAGGCCGCAGCAAGCGAAAGCCCGAAGCGTACGGTTCTAGGTACGTTGAGGGGTTGAGCGAAGCGAGAACGAAGCCGGGGAGCTGTTTCAGCATCCTGTGGCTAGCTGACGGACATCATTCGATCCAATGCAATCTTCGCCCAACGCTTATCTTCGTCGGGAACCACGATGTGATTCACGACATGGCCGTCGGCGAGGTTCTCCATAGCCCAACAGAGATGCGCTCCGTCGATGCGGAACATCGTGGCGCATTGGCAGACAGTGGAAGAGAGGAAGAACACCTTCTTGTCGGTCAGATCGCGCTTCAAGCGGTTTACCAGATTCAACTCTGTGCCTACCGCCCAGGCAGTGCCGGCCGGCGCCGCCGTCACAGTCTTGATGATGAACTCGGTCGATCCCGAGAGATCCGCCTTGTTCACCACATCCTCATGGCATTCCGGATGGACGATCACTTTGCCGTCGGGAAATTGCTTCCGGAAATTGTCGATATGGACAGGCTGAAACATCTGGTGCACGCTGCAGTGGCCCTTCCAGAGAATCAGCTTGGCCCGCTGGATTGCTTCCCGCGTATTACCGCCGTTGGGTTGATACGGATCCCAGACGATCATCTGTTCGCGCGGCAGCCCCATCTTATTGGCCGTATTGCGGCCTAAATGCTCGTCGGGGAAGAAGAGAATCTTTTCGCGTCTGGCCCAGCACCATTCAATCACCGCTCGGGCATTGGATGACGTGCAGGTAATCCCGCCATGCTCGCCGCAAAAGGCTTTGAGGACTGCAGCGGAGTTCACATAGACCGCCGGCATGACGCTTTCTTCCACCGGCAGAATACGTCCCAAGGTCTCCCAACATTGATCGACCTGCTCGATCGCCGCCATATCCGCCATGGAGCAGCCGGCGGCCATGTCAGGAAGTATCACCGTTTGTTGCGACCGGCTCAGGATATCCGCGGTCTCCGCCATAAAATGGACGCCGCAGAACACAATATACGGCCGCTCGGAACGCTCCGCTGCCAGCTTCGACAGCAACAACGAATCACCGCGAAAATCAGCATGCTCAATGACTTCGTCTCGTTGATAGTTATGCCCCAGAATCATGACCCGATCGCCTAAGGCGCGCTTCGCCTCGGCCGTTCGGCGAAAGAGCTCCTCGGACGAGAGGCCCTGGTAGTCGGTAATCGGTCTAGGTACGGTAATCGTCGCTTTCACATACACCTCAGCAATGATCCAGAGTCTTGGATTCTACGTTAGCCCCACCCCACAATCAACGAACCGGCTTCGTGAAGAAGCCCTAGCGGCCCGGTAGGCCTATTAGCCCGTTGACAACGACCGGAGCCGAGCATACGATCTTTCTCATAGCTAGGGGGGCCATCAGGCTGAGAGTCCGAACGATCGGACGACCCTCACAACCTGACCTGGGTAATACCAGCGTAGGGAAGCGGACGCGTCGCCGGACCACCGGGACGACTTTTAGCCGCACCCCTCCTGTCAGGTGCGGTTTTTTTTTGCATCACCGGCTCCGCCCATAGATAAGAGGAAGGGGATCCCATGGGTACTATGAATGGATCGACCAACGGATCGAACGGCCAGGATACAGCGAACAAGGCAGCCACATTGACGACCGCGCCCTTCCCGGCGTCGCGCAAGATCCACGTGAGCGGCGCCCATCCCGGCGTGCGCGTGCCGATGCGGGAAATCAGCCTCAGCCCGACCAAATCCATGAACGGCGGCGCGCCGACTCCCAACGAACCCATCACGATCTATGACACCTCCGGTCCCTACACCGACCCCTCCGTCACTATCGACGCGCGCGCCGGGCTCGCCCCGCTCCGCCGCCAGTGGGTGCTGGACCGGGCGGACGTCGAAGAACTCCCGGATGTCTCCTCCCAATATGGCCGGATGCGCAAGGCCGATTCGAAACTCGACGAGCTGCGGTTCCAGCATATCCGTAAACCGCTCCGCGCCAAAGCCGGACAGAACGTGACCCAGATTCACTATGCCCGCAAAGGCATCGTCACGCCGGAGATGGAATTCATCGCCATCAGAGAAAACCAATCCCGCGAAGTGGCGCGAGAACTCGCGTCCCGCAACGGGCATGGCGGCGGCATCGCGCAACACCCCGGACAGGCCTGGGGTGCCAATATCCCGAAGGTCATCACGCCGGAATTTGTGCGCGAGGAAGTCGCGCGGGGCCGCGCGATCATTCCCGCCAACATCAACCATCCGGAAACCGAGCCGATGATCATCGGCCGCAACTTCCTGGTGAAGATCAACTCGAACATCGGCAACTCCGCCGTCGCCTCGTCGATCGAGGAAGAAGTCGAGAAGATGATCTGGTCGATCCGTTGGGGCGCCGATACCGTGATGGATCTCTCCACCGGCAAGAACATCCACGAAACGCGCGAATGGATCATTCGCAATTCTCCGGTCCCCATCGGCACCGTCCCGATCTATCAGGCCCTCGAAAAAGTAAACGGCAAAGCCGAAGACCTGACCTGGGAGATCTTCCGCGACACACTTATCGAACAGGCCGAACAGGGCGTGGACTACTTCACCATCCACGCCGGCGTCCGCCTCGCCTATGTGCCGATGACCGCGAAACGCATGACCGGGATCGTCTCCCGCGGCGGATCGATTCACGCCAAGTGGTGTCTGGCACATCATCAAGAGAACTTCGCCTACACCCATTTCGAAGAAATCTGCGAGATCATGAAGGCCTACGACGTGTCGTTCAGTCTGGGTGACGGGTTGCGCCCCGGCTCTATCGCCGACGCCAACGATGAAGGCCAGTTTGCCGAACTGGAAACGCTGGGCGAACTGACCAAGATCGCCTGGAAACACGATGTGCAGGTGATGATCGAGGGTCCCGGTCACGTCCCGATGCATATGATTCAGGTCAACATGGAGAAGCAGCTGAAGGAATGTCACGAAGCGCCGTTCTACACGCTCGGCCCGCTGACCACCGATATTGCGCCGGGCTACGACCACATTACGTCAGGGATCGGCGCGGCGATGATCGGCTGGTACGGTTGTGCAATGCTCTGCTACGTGACGCCGAAAGAGCATCTGGGCCTGCCGGATCGCGAAGACGTGAAAACCGGCGTCATCACCTACAAGATCGCGGCTCATGCGGCGGACCTGGCCAAGGGGCATCCCGGCGCCCAGATCAGGGATAATGCCCTATCGAAAGCCCGCTTCGAGTTCCGGTGGGAAGATCAATTCCATCTCTCCCTCGATCCCGACACAGCCAAGGATTTCCATGATGAAACACTCCCGGACAATGCCGCGAAAGTGTCACACTTCTGCAGCATGTGCGGGCCGCATTTCTGTTCCATGAAGATCACGCAGGACGTCCGGGACTATGCCGCGCAGTTACAGGTCGACGAACAAAAAGCGATCCAAATCGGCATGATGGAAAAATCGGAAGAGTTTAAGAAGTCCGGATCCGAGATTTATAGATAAGGCTGCTCAAAATGGTCCTCCGGCAAGGCCGCAGGAGAGACCAAACCGGAGGCGTAGCCTCCGGGGTACGTTGAGGATTTGGGCGAGCCGAGAACGAAGCCAGAGGCCATTTTCAGCAGCCGTCGAGGGAGAGTTCAGCATGGGAAAGCCAACGCCAGCCCCATTACGGGAAAGAGATATCACCCGGCAGATCGCGCGGGAATACTATAAAGAGTTCGATTCACTCATCGAGAGCGACGTCATCATCGTCGGCGCCGGCCCCTCCGGTCTGATTTGCGCCCACGACCTGGCGAAGATGGGCTTCCGTACGCTCATCGTCGAGCAGAGCCTCGCGCTAGGCGGCGGCTTCTGGCATGGCGGCTATTTGATGAACAAGGCCACCATCTGCGAGCCGGCCAATGAGATCCTCGAAGAGATCGGCGTGCCCTGCAAGAAGATCAGCGAGTGCGAAGGGATGTACATGGTCGATCCCCCGCATGCAACGGGCGCGCTCGTCGCCGCTGCTTACCGCGGCGGGGCGAAGGTTCTGAACCTCACCCGGGTGGTCGATTTAATCTTGAGGAAGGACGGCATCCTCGAAGGCATCGTGGTGAACAACACTACGGCCGAGATGGCCGGTCACGACATCATCCACGTCGATCCCATCGCGCTGGAGAGTAAGATCGTAGTGGATGCCACCGGACACGATGCCATCGTCGTGGACCTGCTGCACAAGCGCGGACTTTACAAGCCCGTGCCGGGCAACGGCGCCATGTGGGTCTCGCGATCCGAGCAGGAAGTGATGGATCATACCGGCGAAGTCTATCCGAATTGCTTTGTCATCGGACTGGCCGTCGCCGCCGTGTACGGCACCCCGCGCATGGGCCCGGCCTTCGGCTCGATGCTGCTCTCAGGACGCTACGGAGCGGAATTGATTAAGAAGAAGCTCAAGAACGAATAGGGATGTGGGAAAAATCTCTGAACCTTCACAGGCTGATCAAAAAGGTTAGCCGGCGAGGCCGCAGAGAGTGCAAACCCGCAGGCGTACTTCTCAGTACGTTGAGGAGTTCGCACGAACGAGAACGAAGCCGGGAACCTTTTTCATCAGCCTGATTATGGATGTACAAGATTTTTTAGAGCAAGGCCAAGGCCGTGAAGAGGACAAGCGCGAAGCCTGGCACCTTTTCCAGCAGGCCTATGAGCGCCAGATGAAGGGCGACCTGGAAGAGGCCGTCAATCTCTATAAGAAATCGCTGGCCGTGCATCCCACGGCCGAAGCCTATACGTTTCTCGGCTGGACCTACAGTTTCATGGGACGGCTTGATGACGCCATCGAGGAATGTCACAAAGCCATCGCGCAGGATCCCGACTTCGGCAACCCCTACAATGACATCGGCGCCTATCTGATCGAAAAAGGCGACTTCGATGAAGCGATCGTCTGGTTTCAGAAAGCCATGCAGGCCAGACGTTATGAAAGTCCGGCCTTCCCGCACCTGAACATCGGCCGGGTCTACGAGAAAAAGGGCCGCTGGACCGAAGCGATCGAGGCTTACAAGAAAGCCCTCACGCTCAACCCGAACTATGCTCTCGCAAAGAAATCGCTGGGACGGCTGATCAGTTCCTTAAATTAGGATTGCATGGACAACACCGAACGCACCATCCTCGTCGCCGTGACCGATATCTTCTTCTACACCAAAGTCCGCGACGCCTTACGCACCGGCGGCTATCGCATCGAGAAAGCCAGAGCCCAGCAGGACATCGCAGAGAAAACCGCTGCCACGACCCCGGCAGCCGTGATTCTGGACATGAACGATCTGACCCTCGATGCCTTTCAGGCGATTGAGACCCTGAAAGCAAACCCCCAATCACAAGCTATTCCCATTCTTGCATACGCGAACCATGAGGAAGTGGACACCTGGAACAGGGCCAAGGCACTGGGGGTGACCAAGATCGTCTCACGCAATGAATTCTCGGCCCGCACCAAAGATCTGGTCGATGAAGTACAGAAGGGCGTCCGATGAAACAATCCCGTCTGCACGCACAGCATGTTCAACTCGGTGCCGCGCTTGAAGAGATCACCGGCTGGGAGATGCCCGCCCATTACGGAGACTGGCGCGCGGAATACCAGGCTGTCCGTCAGGCCGTCGGAGTCGCCGACCTTTCCCATCGGGGCAAGGTCAGAGTCACAGGCGATGATCGAGTGAAGTGGCTGCAGAGCGTCATCAGCAACGACATCCTTTCCCTGCAGCCAGGCCAAGGCCGCTACTCGAGCTTTCTGACGCACAAGGGGAAGATGCTCACCTACTTCCGCTGCTACGTGCAGACCGACGCGGTCATGCTCGAAGACGTCGGGGAAATCGGCGACGCGACTTATGCCGCACTTAAGAAGTTTCTCCTCTACGGTACGAAAGCCAAGATGGAAAACTGTGCAGAGAGCTGGGGATTGCTGCTGGTCAGCGGGCCCAAGGCGGCGCAGACTGTGAAATCTGCCTTCGGCATCGACTGCGGAGACTTGCAGCCGGTCAATTTTGTGACCGCCCAGATCGGCGGACACCAGGCCCTCGTCATCCGGACAGAAGAAACCGGCGAAGTCGATCTGGAAATTCTGCTTCCCGCCGAGGCAATCGCCACGGCCTGGACCAGCCTCATGGAAACCGGTGCAGGCATCGGCATCAAGGCAGTCGGCAGCCAGGCCCGTGAAGCCCTTCGCATGGAAGCCGGCATTCCGAAAGCCGGATCTGAACTGAACGAAGAAATCGTCCCGCCGGAAGCGAATCTTGAAGGCAAGGCGTTCAGCCTCACAAAAGGCTGCTACCCCGGGCAGGAGGTCGTCGCGCGGATGGATACCTACGGCAACGTGCGGCGAAAGCTTGTGGGTCTCGTGTTACGGGATGCGACGATTCCACCTAAAGGCGCCAAACTGTTCAGCGGAGACCGTGAAGTGGGCTGGATGAGCAGCGCCACGACATCACCGCATCAGAATGGCATCATCGCGCTTGGATTTCCGCTGAGAGACTTCAGTAAGGCCGGAACAACGTTATCGATCGAGGTCGAAGGCAAGAAGCACGACGCGACGGTAGTGGATCTGCCCTTCTACCGCCGCGCCTAGCAGGGCGCTGAAAAAACCCGCCAGCTTCGTTCTTGCATCGCGCAGAGACTCAACGTACCGAAGCGTACGCCTCATCTCCGCACTTGCTGCGGCCTCGCCGGGCAGGCTTTTTGAGCGCCCTGTGAATCACTACTTCTCGGGATTTCTTGCAGCTGACACAGCGCCGGCAAACTTGAGCAGGCTGGTCCGCTCTTCGTCGTCCAACGCCAACAAGAGATGCGCTTCTTCGCCGTGCATCAAACGCAGGCTCAGGAACGGCTCTTCCTTGCGCTTTTCCTTGTTGTCCCACATCGCATCGATCACCTGCACTTTATCCAACTGCCCGACCGACACCACGTCGTACCGGAAGTAGGAATCGCCGATGACGATATCGAACACGACATTGCCGGCGGTGAGCAACACCAGATTGAACCGGCCCTGATCTTCGTACCCCTCCGGCAAAAACTTATTGATATGGAACAAGGCCACTTTGCGATCGCCCAGGGCAGCACGGAACTTTTCCTTCAGCGCCTGATAATCGATCTGCAACGCCTTTTCATCCGGGCTCGTTGCCGCTGCCGCCGCATCTTCTGCTCGCTGATACACTTCATCTGCTGACATCAACCCTGCCATGACGTAATCTCCCCTCTGTGTCGTGCTATCCGACGTGATTTATAAGACCGCTTCCGCTGTTTTCCGTGCCTTGATTGCCCGCACTACTCCGATAAACCCGAGCCCGGCCCAGGCAAATTCCAACAAGATGAACCCCGCCCGCTGATCCTCGATCGCCACGATGCCCAGCAGCAGCGACCCGATGATGTTCAAGGCCAGATAGCCTGTATCCAGTTCGCGCCAGATCCCGCTTTGGATCAACGCATAGGCGGTCAGCACCATGAAAGCGCCAACGACCGACAACACCTGGAACAGCATAGTGGGAACACTCCTGCATACCGGCCCGAACCGAACTGGTACGGTAACTGGCCCGTGGTCGGGAATGCAAGAGGGATATTAGCGCCGGTCGGCTACTTTGCCGAGAGGTGATGTGAAAAACGAACCGTTCCCTTGTCGTCGAGCACGGTCACATCGAACGCGGAGCCGGAAACCCGCACCAGACCGAAATTATAGTACCCGCCCTCTTGAATAAGATTCGTCGCGTTGAGCGCCAGCGTCGGAGGCGACATGCGGCCTGGCGCTGCGGAGAGCGGTCCCGCCACAAACTCATGAAAATCCGGCACCCCGTCCCCGTTCGGGTCGTACGCACTGGCTTGCACGTAGTGCACATCCCCCGCCAGGAACACCACATTCTTGAGGTGTTGCGTGAGAATCGTATCGACGATCAGCTGCCGTTCATACTCAAACCCGGTGCCATCAGGCCCGCCCGCCCATCCATCGTTACCGGGGACCGTCGCCCCTCCCCCCTTGGGAATCGAAAGCGGGACCGACGTCGCGATCACCTTCCACGTGGCCAGCGAATTGCGCAACCCTTGCAACAACCAGCGCAACTGCTCCTTCCCGAGCATCGTCTTCTCCAGCCCGTCAGGATCCGAATTTTTACTGCGATATTGGCGATCGTCCAGAATGAATAGTTCCATGTCCGCGCCATAGCGGACCGTCCGATACAGCCGCTGCGGATCGTCGGGCGGCGACGCGATCGGCCAATACTCGCGCAAGGCCTGACGACCAGCCGGCATTTGCTCTTCATAAGGTCCGGCGAAGTTATTCTTCACCTCATGATCGTCCCAGATCACGTACACCGGCACCGATGCCAGAAACCGTCGCAGCGGCAACGACCCGCGCTGATACCGATGCCGCGCCCGATACTGGTCCAGCGTGGTGGCTTTAAAATCAGCCCCCGGCTCGTTCGGAGGAGCAGGACAGATATCATCGCTATAAATCGTGTCCCCCAGAAACAAGAAAAAGTCGAGGTGCTGTCGCCGCATGAGATCGAAGATCGGATACCCCTCCGCTCCGACCCGGCACCGCTGCTGGCCGCCCAGATCACCGCTCCACGCAAACGTGACCGGCACCGATGTCCCCTCATCCGGCAAGGTCACGAATTCCCCGCGCGCCGCCAGCACCGCTTCGATATGTTCATGTGGCTGTGCCACATGCTCCACCAGCACGTGATACCGATAGCGCGTGCGGGGAACCAAGTCGGACAGCGGCATCGTCGCCGTAAAATCGCTCTCCGCTGCCGTGGTCACCCGATTCGTCCGCAAGAGGGGCCACACCGCCGTCCCCATCTTCTCCGCCGCACCCCAGGCCGACGCGGGCGCCCATTCGATATGTACCATCGCCGGACCATCCGTTCGCACCCACAACGCGGCGCTATGCCCGGTAACATCGCCGACCGCGATCCCTTGCGGAAGCGCCTCCGGCTTTACCACCCCTTCAGCCTGGAACGGACTGCCCGGAGGCAGTCCCTCTCGTGAGGCAGACGTGCAACCGGCCGGAATAAGGGACAGCAGAATCGTGGCAATCAGCGGGGTAATGAATCGCATGGACAGTCCTTATCCTATGAAGCCGGAGGGATCAAGTCAGGCACTGAGGCCTTGAAAATGAGAGGTGCCCACCGGCATACTGAGATCAATTACACGAGGCACACTATGCATGACGTCAACTGCTGCGCACCAAACTGTCAATCCAACCCCTACGCACCGGCGGGGACCAAGTCGCTGTGCAAGGACCATTTCCTGAATTTCCTCACGTGGCGCCGCCGCCGCGGCCCGCAAATGTTCCTGAAGTATGCCGCCATGACGATGGAAGAGCGCGACAC
>JACOEJ010000095.1 GCA_024998645.1 Nitrospira sp. | reverse complement strand
GGAGCATTGCAGGAATTGCCGATGGTGCATCGTGGGGCGGTGGCCGCACCGTTAGCCCCCTCTATCACTTCGCCGCCAGCAGCGCCCCTGCCCTCCGAGGTCCAGCAACTCTCACTCGATTGGGGAATGTCGATTCGCGCTCTCTTCTCCGGCCGCTAAGCGACCTTGCGCTTCTCTTCCGGCCATGAGTCAGTATCGATCTCCTTTAGTGAGACCGAAACCACCACCTGATTGCCGCACCCCTGAAAATCCAGCTGGTCGAAACTGATGGCTTTGGCCATCGCAATACCGCGTCCATGCCCGTCAGCAGACCGGACTCCATCGAGATCGAGATACTGATTCCAATCAAATCCCTCCCCGTCGTCGGTGATGGACATCCGCAAGGCTGTCTCAGTCCGATCCAGTGAGACTCGCACCCGCTTCTGCGCAAAGTCGGGCAACATCAGACGGCGCGCGATCTCGTGATCAAGTGTGCCGATGTTGAGTAACGCCGACTTCTCCGTATAGGACAGGTTCAGATTCCCGTGCTCCACTCCATTCACAAAGAGTTCTGTCAATCCCAGTTGCGTCCGCGTAGGATCCGGGAACGCATAGGCCAGCAATTCTGCGAGATGTCTGGCCTCGTCGAGAGTCCTTAATTCAAACCGGCCGTGGTGCATCAACTGCATCGTATGTGCAATGGTCTTTTTTCGCACCGTAATATCTTCCATCACGCCCAAATAGCGCAGCCCACTATCGGTCGCGAGCGGCCAGACCGACAACTGCACCCAACAGGGCTCTGATCCAGGTAGGGCCAGGCGGCTTTCTAGATGGATCGGCGCCATAGTCCCCAGCATAAATGACCAGGCTTCAGCGACGGACTTCCGGTCATCATCGCAAATCCACTCCGTCCAGGTAGAAGCGACCACCGATCCGTCCGCGGTTATCAGGCTGCCCTCGTGCTGTTCACCGAGCAAGCGTTGCAGCGCCCGATTGCGATACAGGCACCGGCCTTGCGCATCCAGCTCGAAGAGGCTCAACGGCAACAGCTCGGATAACATGCGGAAATAGACAGCCCCTTCCTCCAGTTGTTTCACCATCGCCTTGCGCTCGGTGATGTCACGAAGAAACGCGCTGAAGATCGTGGTTCCTTCGAGCTTGATCGGAATGATCGTCAATTCCACCGGAAACTCCGAACCGTTTTTCCGCAATCCGGTGATCTCGATCCGCTTATTCAAGACCGGCCCCTCGCCCGTTTCCAGATAGTGTTTGACGCCCTTGGCGTGGGCTTCACGCAGAGTCGGCGGAACGATCGTCTCACCAAGGTTACGTCCCAGGGCCTCCTGGCGGGACCAGCCGAAGATCAGTTCAGCAGGCCGGTTCCATTCGATGATGCGTCCCTCCCGATCCATCATCACCACGGCATCCAACGCGCTCTCGATGACGCTTCTAGCCCGCATCTCACTTTCACGAAGGGACCGTTCCGCTTGCATCGATCGCTCGTGCTCCTTCCGCTGGCTAACCCCGGCCCAAAAGATCGCGGTAAGCATGAGGAGAAAACCCACCATCCCGCCAAGCCCCAGTTGTATCAGCAGACTTCGAATACTGGCGAGCACCTCCTCATGATCGGCCCGCACCAGCAGCCCCCATTGCAAGGCAGTGATAGACCGGGCCCCGCTCATCCGCGCATAGCCGCTAATGACTGCAACTTTTCTGATCGGATGCTCCTCTTCGACATAACCGGACCGACCCATGGTCACCTTGAGCGCCGACGGCAGTCCGGCCATCTGAAGATTTCCTCCTCCATCGTTCTGTTCCGACGTCAGCAAGAGGCTGCCCTCGGCGTTCAACACTTGGTAGTGTACCGTCCCGAAATTTTGCGCCTGCAGGGAAAATTGGTTGACTGTCTCTTCCACCAGCCGATACCAGAGGGCCCGGTCAACCTCGGTCATGACGGCGCCGAGAAATGTGCCATCCGCCCCCTTGATCGGAGCTGCAAACACCACCGCCATCAATGCTCCCCCCCTTCGACCTGGGTCGCTGATGGTCTCCGCATGCACGCGTGGCGCATGCCATACCGACTGGAACCACGAGGCCTGGTGCAAATCCAGGCCGATCAATCCTTCATCCGTGGAGGCCACAACATGTCCTGCCCGATCCACGACCGCAAGCCGCGAATAGACCGGATAGGCCCGTTGAACCGCTTCCAGATGGGCACGGATCGTCACGGGATCAGCGCCCCGCACCTGAGGAGCTGCTGCGAGGACTTGGATATCTCCGTCCCGCTCTTGGAGCATCACATCAAGCTTCCCTGCGACCTCAGCCGCCCCAAGCGCCAAGCTGACTCCCGTCCGTGTAATCAGTTCCCGCTCCACCAACTGTAAGCTCACAGCACCAACTAAGGCCGCTCCCAGAACGACGGCCAGAAGAGCGAACGGTCCCTTCGAGACCATCGTCCGCATCTTTCGAAGACATGACATCAGGCCGCCTCCTTGAGATCCTGCTCCAACTCTCCCCGGACTCGCTGGAACTCAAGCTCCAGTTCGGCCAAGAGAGCGGGAACCGTCTCCAATCCATCACGCGCGGCCAGGACGACCTGGTCGCACATTCTGGCCAGACCCAACGCGCCCAGGTTTGACGCGCTGCCCTTTAAGCTGTGCGCGATTCGTTGCACATCTTCCGCTCGTCCCTTGCGGCAGGCCGTCCCCAGCGTAGTCAGCCGAGTGGGCGTATCTGCCAGGAAATGACCGATGATCCGAGATAAGAACCCGGGATCGTCCTCGTCGCTCAACACGCGGAGACCGTCAAACACCAGCGGATCAATCGTGGGACCGTCGATCTTCGCCGCTGCAGACACCGTCGGCTGAACGGCTTGCGGACGCCACCGCTCAAACACCACGGCTAACGCGTCGCTTGTCACCGGCTTGGAGACATAGTCATCCATGCCGGCCTGCAGACAGGCTTCGCGGTCCCCCTGCATGGCGTTGGCCGTCATGGCGATAACGGGAGTCCGGCGGTGAGCGCTCGAAGCGGGATGCAGCCCCGAGCCTCTGCCTGATTGCTCACGCGCTCGAATCTCGCGGGTGGCTTCGAATCCATCCATTTCCGGCATCTGGCAATCCATGAACACCAGGTCATATCCGATGCGAGACAGGGCTTCGACTGCCTCGAGTCCATTCGCCACCACATCGACGCGATGCCCCAGTCGCTCAAACATCCGGACGGCGACCTTCTGATTGATGATGTTGTCTTCGGCGAGCAAAATCTTCATTCCGGCCGACGTGGCGGCCTCGGCGAGAGTGTGGCGGGTCACCAACTCCGGTCCCGGCTGCAACTGCTCCCCGGTGGGTGAAACAACTGGCTGCTCCAACACCATCGCCAGACAACGCACGAGCTGCGTTTCTCTGAGCGGTTTGGTGAGATAGGCCGATACGCCCAGAGCCTTGGCCGCTTTTGCATCGCCCCGCCTCCCGACCGAGGTCAACAGGATCACACGCGGCGGCGATACCCTTGCCGCAATCACAGCCTGGGCCAGCTGCAGGCCGTCAGACTTCGCCAAATCAGCGTCAATGATGGCGACGTCATAGGAAATTCCCTTGCGGGCCTGTTCGTGAAGATGAGGAACGACGGCCGAGTGGTCACTGACCACCGTAGACTCGACTCCCCATTTCTTCATCAGCAGGTCGAGGATCCGGCAGTTGATCGGCTTGTCGTCGACGATCAACACCCGCTTCCCCCGGACCGAGAACACTTCTGGCACCACGACCTCAACCGGTGCAGCTTGCGGTTCAAATCGCGCCGTAAACCAGAAGGTGCTGCCTGATCCCGGCTGGCTGGCCACGCCGATCTCGCCGCCCATCATTTCCACCAGACGCTTGCAGATCGCCAGTCCCAATCCGGTTCCGCCGTATTTTCTCGTCGTTGAACCATCGGCTTGGCTGAACGCCTGGAACAACCGAGCCTGTTGCGTCTCCGATAGGCCGATACCGGTGTCGGTGACGTCGAACCGGACAAGGACCGCGCCGGCCTGCTGCGAGGCGAGGCGGACCTGAACCACCACATCCCCCTGCTCGGTAAACTTAATGGCGTTCCCCACCAGATTGGTCAACACCTGGCGTACACGTCCGGGATCGCCGCGCAAGGCGCTCGGAACCTCGGCATGGAACAGACAGGCAAGATTCAGATGCTTGGTGGAGGCCCGTTCCCCGAACAGATCCAACGCATCCTCCACGGCATGGCGCAGATCGAAATCGATGATCTCCAGGCTCAATTTGCCCGCTTCAATCTTCGAGAAATCCAGGATGTCGTTGATGAGCGTCAACAAATGATCTCCGCAATTGCGGACCGTCTCGCCGTACTCCCGTTGCTCCGCCGTCAGCTCGGTATCGAGCAGCAGTCCCGTCATGCCGATGACGCCGTTCATCGGCGTCCGGATTTCGTGACTCATCGTCGCCAGAAACGCGGACTTGGCTTCCGTGGCGGCACGCGCCTGGGCGAGCGCCTCGTCGAGATCGCTGTTACTCTGCTCCAGTCGACGAGCATAGGACGACAACGCCTGCTCCGACTCCTTGCGCCGGGAGATATCCCGGATAAATGCGCTGAACACGACCGTGTCATCCAGCCGCAAGGGCGCAATGGAGACTTCTACAGGGAACACCCGCCCGTCATGATGGCAGGCATTGAATTCCACCAGTTTCCCGAGGATGCGTGACTGGCCCGTTTGCAAATAACGCGCAAGACCGTCGCGGTGCGCCGCTCGTTGATCTGCCGGGATGATCGTGGCGGCGAGATTCCGTCCGATCGCTTCATGTGCTTGCCACCCGAAAAGCAGCTCGGCCTGGGCGTTCCATTCAGTGATGGCTCCGTCTCGATCCATCGTCACGACGGCATCGAGGGCGGTATCAATGATCAGCCTGGTCCGGCTCTCATTTTCCCGAAGGGCCGCTTCGACTTCGGCACGCTCGAGAAAGAGTCCTATCTGACTTCCGATCGTGGCGAGCGTTCGCAAGAGATCCGCGTCGCGCGGATGGACCTCCCGGCTGAAGAACTCCATGATGCCGAACACGCTGGCCCGCAGCCAGACGGGAAACACACAGCCGGCATGCAGCCCGTTCAACGAAGCGGCCGCCGTTCGGACAAAGTCGTGATCCCGCAAGACATCCGGCTCCCATAGCGGCTCACCACGCGCCCAGCAGCGACCGGGAAATCCGACACCAGACGAAAATGTCTCGTGACGACTGGCCTCCAAGAACTCTTCCACGGGATGGGGATGCGCGCCCCATGTCTGCGTACAGCGGAGCAGGCGTGTCTTTTCCTGGACCAGCCAAAATGTGCCCACCTGCCATTCGAGGCTCGATCCGATGACACGCAGCAGTTCAGGAATCGCCTGCTCGACCGTCGACGCTTCGGCGAGGACTTTCGCGACCGCATGCTGGAGGGCTTGGCGACGCTGCGCATGTTTCTGATCCGTGATGTCTCGCGTGACGCTGAGCACGGAAGGACGGGCACCGTGATCGCCGGGCAGCAGCACCGAGGTCATCTCAAACCAGCGCGATTGCCCCGACAATCCCAGCAGCCGCCCGCTGGTCAAAACCCCTCGTCCCTGGAGGGCGGCGGCATGGGCATCCTCATAGGCGCGACGATCGTCCTCATACACCCATTGCGCGATATCCCGCCCCAATATTTCCTCGGGAAACCCGGCATCGAAGAGCGCGCAGCCGGCAGGATTGATCTGGAGCACCCGCCGATCGATGTCGGTGACCAAGACGCCTTCCGGCTCCACTTCAAGAATGGTCTGTAATCGACGCTCATTCGCGCGCGCCCGCAACCGCTCCTCCTGAGCATCCTGCCACTCGACTTGGGCACGACGGGTTGCGTAGACCAGCCAGCCAATGAGTGGCCCCACAATAAACAATGCCGCGACGCCCACGGTCCAAAAGAAACGATAAACCGGCTCCACCACCTCCGCTCGATCCACTCGCAGGAGCACCGTCCACTTGGGGCCCTCCGCATCGCCTTGTCGTTGCAGACGGGCATACCCGGTCAGCACCGGCACTTGACGGACCAGATGCAGTTCCTCAACGTAGCCTGACTCACCCGACGCCGCGAGCCGAACCGAGGGGAGATTCCCCTGCACAAGGTTGACTTGCCCTTTGCGTGAGATATCCGAATCAATGAACACCACACCGTCTTCCCGGAGGACTTTGTATTCAACCGTGTGAAAGAACGATGTCCGCCGTTGGAACAGACGAATGGCCTCGGTCACCAAAAACTCTAGCTGTTTGGCGCTGACCCGCGTCGTCACCACGCCACGAACCAACGGGCGGGCGGCCTCGGCCTGATGGTCCACGATCGGCGCCGCGAAAGACACCGTCTCCATGCCGTGACTGACTTCGTCGGTCTCGATATCGCCGATGTACAATGCAGCCTGCCCCTGTCGCACAGCCTGAAACCAAGGGCTGGCGCGGACATCGAGTCGGCGGGCCTGAGAGTTCGTAGCCTCGGTAATCTGTCCCTCCGGATCAGCCACTCCGATCCAAAGATATTGCGGATAGGCCTGATGGAAGGTGGCCAGAATATGGTTTCGCGCAGCCGACGTCCCGCCGTTCATCGCCAGCGACTCCGAGAGAAACTGCGCATCACCGATCCGTTCGTTCAGCAGGATGTCCAGTTTGGCGGCCACTTCCGCCGCAATAATAGACACCGTTTCTCCGGAGGTCGCCACGGTTCGCTGCTCCAACCAGGTCTCCCCCACGACCGCCGACGTGAGCGTCGCGAGCGTGATGATTCCGATCAGTGTGACCTGATGGCCGTGCGTAAAGACGTTGCGTCCGGTACCGGATGAGAGCCTGTGATCGTTCGCCGACATTCCCTCGCCTCTTGAAACCCGTCCCGATGCACCGCGCAGGGACCTCCCCTGTTCCCGGTTAACGTCTGTATCGGGTCGTTCTTTCACGAACTTAAGAAATCCGGCAGAAAATCCATGCGCCCGATAGTCCTGCTTCCCATCAGCCGGCGCGACAGGTATGATGGCAGTCCATGCCGCACAAAATTGTGACCCGAGAACAACTGGTTGAACAGCTTCAGGCCCTCCGAGCACGAGGGTCCCGCATCGTCTTCACAAACGGCTGTTTCGATCTCATGCATGTCGGCCATACCCGCTATCTGCAGGCTGCCAAGGCTCTTGGAGATTTCCTGGTGGTGGGGGTCAATAGCGACGAATCCGTCCGCAGCTTAGACAAAGCGCCGGACCGGCCGATTGTGCCTGAAGCACAACGGGCGGAAGTGCTGGCGGCCTTAGGATGTGTCGATTTTGTCGTGGTATTCTCCGAATCCGATCCCAAGGCGCTCATCACGGCGGTTCAACCGGATGTTTTGGTCAAAGGCGGGGATTGGTCCCTGGATCGCATCATCGGACGGGACGTTGTGGAAGCGCGCGGAGGCCTGGTACGAACCATTCCCCTGGTCCCCGGGTTCTCCACAACGGCATTGATTCACCGTATTCGCTCGGTCTCAGTCTAATCCGTGTCACACACACCGTCTCCCTCAGATCAATGGCTCGCCCCGCTCGTGTCGGCTCTCAAGCAGACCTCGGCACGCCCCTGCGTCACGGGCTTGCACGGATCGACCGCAGCGTTTGTGCTCACGAGCCTGATCAACATGCCCTCGCTGGCCTCGTACCGGAACCGCCCCTGGATCGTCGTGACGGCCAACAATGAGACTGCCGAGCGCCTCTTTGACGACCTGCAATTTTGCCATCAGCTCATCGGCGCTTCGAGCGACCGGCTGACGCTCTTTCCTCAATGGGAAACGCTGCCGTACGAGGCCACGGCGCCTCATGTCGGGCTGATTGCGCACCGCATGCAGACGTTGCATCGCCTGCAATCCACCCCGGAGACGACCCTCGTCACGTCGGTCGCCGCCCTGATGCATCGCCTCTTGCCGAAAGACACCTGGACCCACGCCACGCTCCAGTTGGAGCGCAACGGCACGGTCGAGCGTGACACGCTGCTGGCTAAACTGCTGCGCCTCGGCTACCGGCGCGTCTCGGTCGTGGAGATTCCCGGTGAGTTCAGCATTCGAGGCGGCCTGGTGGATATTTTTTCGACCGCCTACCCCGATCCGCTCCGCGTGGAATTTCTCGGTGATTCGATCGAAGCCCTCCGGTTGTTCGATGCCTCCACGCAGACTTCGATCCGCCAGATCGACGAAGCCACCATCTTACCGGCGCGGGAATATCTCCGTCCGGAGGACAGCTCAGAAGCCTATGCCCCGATTGCCCCGGATGCGGAATGGCGCGCTCCGGATCTCTATCCGCACATGGGAACGCTCTTCGACTATCTGTCGAAAGAGCCGATTCTCATCTTCGACCAACCAGCCACGCTCCAGGCCACCTGTGCCACGCTCTGGGAAAAGATCGAGGACGGCTACCTCCGCCACGGAGAACGGGACGCGGCCAATCCCTATCCCAGCCCCGAGCGGCTCTTCCAAACCTGGGATGAAATCGAAATCGGCGCCGCTGGATGGCCAACGATCGCATTAGAACCGCTGACCGCTCCCGACACCACCTGGACTCCGGTCGTGCCGTTCCCGGCACAGATTCCGGCCAGCGCGGGCCTGGGAATTCGCGGAACCCCGTTCAGCCAAACGCTCACGATCCTCGACCAACTACGCGACGGACATCGCGTCGTGCTCATCGCCCGCAGCCGCGGGCAAGTCGACCGGCTCCTGGCCCTCCTCCGCGAACACGACCTGCCGGCCATGGAATGGTCCGCCGCTGCCTGGACAAAACATGAGAGCGGGAAACCGCCGATTGCCGTCGTGTATGGCGACCTGTCGAGCGGCTGGTTGTCCGAAACATTTCGCCTCGCGCTCCTGACGGAAGAAGAACTCTTTGCCAAAGGCACGCGCCATAAGACGCAGCCCAAGAGCAAAACCGCGACCTTCCTCTCTTCACTGGAAGATCTGAATGTGGGCGACTATGTCGTCCACGTACAACATGGCATCGGCCGATACCTCGGCCTCAAACGGCTGACGGTGCAGGAATTCGAGAGCGACTTTCTGATCCTGGAATTCGCCGGAGCGGACACGCTCTATGTCCCCCTCGACCGCCTCAGCCACGTCCAGCGCTACAGCGGCGCCGACGGACATGTGCCGCGACTTGATCGCCTGGGCGGCACCAGCTGGGCTAAAACCACCGCCCGAGTCAAAAAAGACATCGAAGAGATGGCCCAGGATCTCATCGATCTCTATGCGAATCGCGAGTTGGTCAAGCGGGACGGATACGGCGGGGCCAGCACGCTGTACCACGAATTCGAGGCAGCGTTCGAATACGAAGAGACGCCGGATCAACTGAAGGCGATCCAGGACATTGCCAGAGATCTGGAGTCGGGGAAACCGATGGACCGGCTGGTCTGCGGCGACGTCGGCTACGGCAAGACGGAAGTGGCGATGCGGGCGGCGTTCAAGGCGATCGAGAGCGGGCGCCAGGTCGCCGTCCTCGTCCCCACCACCCTGCTCGCCCATCAGCACTATGAAAATTTTGCCGAGCGGTTTGCGCCCTTCCCGACGAAAGTGGCCGTGCTCTCCCGCATGCAGCCCCCCAAAGACACGAAGGCGACGTTGAAAGATCTCGCCGCAGGCGTCATTGACGTGATCATCGGCACCCACCGGCTCTTGCAGAAGAGCGTGGTCTTCCACAATCTTGGCCTCGTCATCATCGACGAAGAGCAGTGGTTCGGAGTCAAACATAAGGAACGGCTGAAACAACTGCGGACGCAGGTCGATGTGCTCACCCTCACCGCCACGCCGATTCCGCGCACGCTGCAGATGGCGATGGCGAGCGTGCGGGACCTGTCGATCATCGACACGCCGCCGGCCAGCCGGCTGGCGATTCGCACGGCCGTCATCAAGTCCAGCGACAAGGCCGTGCGCGACGCGATCCTGCGCGAACTGGGGCGCGGCGGCCAGATCTATTTCGTCCACAACCGGGTGGAAACCATGTCGGCCACCGGCGCCTGGCTCCAGCAATTGGTTCCTGAAGCGCAGATGGTGATGGCCCACGGACAGATGGACCCCAAATTGCTCGAAGCGGTGATGTTGAAGTTCGTCAAGCACGAGGTCGATGTGCTCATCGCCTCGGCCATCATTCAGTCGGGCATCGACGTGCCGAACGCCAATACCATCATCGTGAATCGGGCCGATACGTTCGGTCTAGCCCAGCTCTATCAGCTACGCGGGCGCGTGGGCCGCGGCGGAGAACAGGCATACGCCTATCTACTGATCCCCGATGAAGGCCGCCTCACCGAAGACGCGCAGAAACGACTGATGGCGATTCAACAGTTTA
>JACOEJ010000001.1:108937-116113 GCA_024998645.1 Nitrospira sp. | reverse complement strand
GTGACCGAAGACGCGAAGAAAGAAATCGATCCGCTGGTCCATAAGCAGGATCACTAAAGCGAGGATTTGACGCAGTCAGCGATTAGCTATCAGCTCGCAGCTTTTCGTTTCCGAAGCTGACGGCTGATAGCTGAAAGCCTGGTAGGTATGGCCAGAACGGTGAAGCTCAGCATAACAGTGGCAGTGGCCCTATGGATGATTGTTCAGCCTGTGGGTTTTTCGTTTGCCAACCATGAATCCTCGGCACAGCCTCCGCTCTGGACCCCATTAGACGAGGTTGAGCAGGTGGCCATGATTGAGGTGCCGGGCGGCATGGTCACGGTACCGGCCGGTGAGTTCTTGATGGGCAGCGATCCCCGGAAGGATCCGGCTGCAGGGCCGCAAGAACAACCGTTGCATCGGGTCACGCTCAGTGCATTTGAGATCGATCGCTATGAAGTCTCGAATGTGGAGTACCTCCGATTTGTGCTGTCCACAGGCGCGAGCTGGCCGCAGTTCTGGCGGGCCAAGCCGTTTCCCGACAAAATGGCGACGCATCCGGTGATCAACGTCAGTTGGCAGGAGGCCGATGCCTATTGCCGCTGGGCGGGCAAGCGCTTGCCGACCGAAGCGGAATGGGAGAAGGCGGCCCGGGGTTCCGATGGCCGGATGTTTCCCTGGGGCGATGAACCGGCCGGGTGGATCAAGAGCAACATTGCGCATTCCGGATCGAAGCGGGGTGCCAAGTATCCTCCACTGGCGAATATCAATCGCTATGACAAAGGGGTGAGTCCCTACGGGGTCTACCAGCTGGCCGGCAATGTCAGCGAGTGGGTATCGGATTGGTTTGATCCCGACTATTACCGCAAAGGCATTAACGAGAATCCGAAAGGTCCTGATGTCGGTGAACTGAAAGTGTTCCGCGGCGGGTCGTGGAACGAAGATCCGGAAGTGGCGCGGTCTGCCGGACGCAACGGCGGAGAGCCGACGAGGAAGAGTTATCTCACAGGATTTCGCTGCGCGAAATCATCTCAGCCGCAAAGTGCTGATCCGGTGCTGACGACGGAAGTCGTCGTGCCCTCGAAGCCGGCGCCGCATCATTTGCAGTAATTATCAGAGGAGGCCGAGTCATGGAGCGGAAGGAAGCGGAGCATTTCAGAAAATGGGAGTGGGTGGTCAATGCGGTTTTGGTCTTGGCTGCGCTGTTGGTCATGGCGAAGGTGGCCTGGGGACTCGACACGCAGGATATTGTTGTCGAGTGGACCGAGGCCGGCAAGAAACTCGCCGCGCAGCGGGTGGCGAACGTGAAGACCAAGGATGAACTGGTGCTGGTTCCGGCCGGTGAATTCATCATGGGCAGCGATAAGAAGACGGATCGGCTCGCCTATCGCGGGGAAATGCCGCAGCGCCGGGTCTATCTGGATGCATTCGAAATCGGCAAGTACGAAGTGACAGCGCTGGAATATCTGAAGTTTATCCTGGCGACCGATCGGAAGCCGCAATTGGACTGGCGGTATGACGGCGGGAATTTCCAGGAGACCATGGCGCACCATCCGATCATGCATGTCTCCTGGTATGACGCGGATGCGTACTGCAAGTGGGCAGGGCGCCGGTTGCCGACCGAAGCGGAATGGGAGAAAGCGGCGCGTGGCACCGATGGGCGGCTCTTTCCCTGGGGTCCGGAACTCGCCGGACCGACGAGGGCGAACTTCGGACGAACCGGACTGTCCGGCCCCGTGCGCGATCGTCCGGAGCGGCTGTTGCTGTATCCCCCGATCATTTCAGTCGATCGGTATGACAAAGCGGTGAGTCCGTATGGTCTCTATCAAACGATCGGGAACGTGTCCGAATGGGTGTCCGACTGGTACGACAAGGATTATTACGCGTCCGCACCGGATCGTAATCCGAAGGGGCCGGAGACCGGCACGCAGAAGGCTTTCCGCGGCGGCGGGTGGATGGACAGCACGACGACGATGCGCGTTGCTATGCGTAACGGGACGGATCCCAATACCAAGATCAACTGGATGGGGTTCCGTTGTGCTCGTGACGCCCAGGAGTCTGCAGGAACAAAAGTGTCGATGGTAGCGGAGTAGACGGGAGAGCAGTGGTGAGGGATTTCTTACTCAGGCTGATGTCTCGGGCCGGCGAGCGTCTGTCACATGAGCGCTCGCAGGAAGGGCCGTGCTCCTCGATGTGCAGTCAAGGAGGGGGACATCATGCAGGTTTTGACAATCGTGCGGAGCATTGGAGTGTGGTGTGTCGGAGTTGTGATCGCCGGGGGGCTCGCTGTCTCTGGTGTGTTGCCGGTTTCGGCTGAAGACGGTACCGGCAACATGGTGTTCTTCAAGGGCGGGTTCATGAATTTGAATCAGGATCGAGGCGGGAAGATTTTCACAGACACCAACGGTAACTCAGGAGTGAATGGGGGGAATGCAGGATGGTACGCCGGTGCCGGCCTGGATCTCGTCATGTCGAAGAATGCCTGGGGAGCGATGGACAAGACATGGGTGGTCGGTGAAATCGGGCTGCAAATGAACCGCATTGACTCAAGCCGTGTGACCAATGCCGCAGGGTTTCTGACGAGTGCGCCTGATCTCCAGCAAAAGGTGCAGCTCACGATGATGACGATCAATGTCGCACCCAAGATCAAATTCATGGAGGGGAGTGCGTTCCGTCCGTGGCTGATCCCGATCGGCCTCGATTTTCATGTGATCAGTCCGCCATCTAACCAGACTCAGTATCTTGATATGGGCGTCCAGTTCGGAGCCGGGTTCGAGTATCAGGTCTGGAAGGCATTAATGGTCGGGGTGGATGCCCGGTACCACCTAACGGCTCGCATGACCAACACCAATAATGATTATTTTCAAGTCGGCCCGTATGTGGGGCTTTCGTTCTAACAAAACGTGCGGATAATGAATCTCGTTGTGCAGCTTGCTCGATTTCTCGCCGTCGATGGTTCCAGCGCGCTGAGCCTCGCTCAGCGCGCCCTGCCCACCGCCCCATTGAGCATCAAGGAGACAGCCTTTTTGGTGCCGGTCTCGCGCAAGCGGTAGAGTCGCATCCATCATGTCGCAATTTACTCTCGTCTGGATACATCTCATCGCAGCGGTCAGTTGGGTGGGAGGAACGATCTTTCTCTCGCTGGTGCTGGCCCCTTCCTATCGCGCGCTGGCGTCGAAGCCCGATGCCGGCGCGTTGTTCAGAACGTCGGCGAAACGGTTTCGTCTGGTCGTATGGGGGGCGGTGGCCGTCCTGGTATTGACCGGACCCATGCTGGTCTTGTCTCACGGGTGGCCGCTCTTCGAGCCTGCTCGATGGCCGTCACCCATGGGGATCAAGCTGTCGCTGGTTGCAGCACTGCTGCTGATGACCCTCGCTCACGATCTCGTGCTTGGCCCTCGTGTCCGGGCGATTCTGGCCCTTCCACCTGAAAAAAGAACTGCCTCCGATCAGACTATCCTGACTGCAGCCACCTGGCTTCCTCGTGTGGCGCTGATGCTCTCGCTGGGCGTGTTGTTTACTGCCGTGATGCTGGCTCGGTCGTAATGATCCCAGGTTGACCGGGCCGGTCGGTTGCGCTCACACCGCAATCCTTCTAAGCTACTGGCCAGAGTGCCAGGGGGCGAGCGAGGAATTCGTTTCGTTCGTGTCATGCGATATAGAAGGAGGCCAACGATGAAGAGACCAAATCAGCAGTCGTCGACGCTCGCCATGATCGTCAGCGGATGTGTGGCATTGGGGGCTACGTTTGGCAGTAGTGCGCCCGTTTCTGCATATGAAGTCTGGCTGACCGATCAGTCGGATACGGGAAAGGAAAGCGGGGGTTATCTCCATATCTATGACGGCGCGCAGCTGGCGGCGAATCCTGCTTCGGCAAAGCCCACGATGACGATCGACTTCGCCGGCGACATCGGCAAGTTCTGCGAGGAGGCGACCAAGAAGGCTGTCCGTCGCCCGCACATGCTGTTTTTCAATAAGGATCAGGACCACGCGATCATCTCTTTCCTGAGCGGCCACGTGCTGTTCATGGACGCAGCGACGAAGAAGCCGGATGCCTGTCTGTCCATGGGGAAGAACGTCCACGCCGCCTGGCCGACGCCCGATCAGAAGATGGCGATTGCCGCGAACATTGCGGAGAAGAAATTCATCCGGATCTGGACGGACTATGCCGCGCATAAGTTCAGCTTCGATCCTGAGAAAGATGTCGTGAACCTGGTCGCGTTCGAAGGGGGCGAGAGACCGGATACGTCGCCGATCTGTCCCATCACCGAATCGTCGAGCCGCTATGCGTTTGTGACGCTGCGTGGCGGCGGGTTGCTGGTGTTTGACGTGACTGCGACCCCGATGAAGGCGGTGGCGATGCTGGACAACAACCAGATTCACCCGGCCGGCTGCGGCGGGGTCCAAGTCGGCGACACGATGTATATCAATTCCGGCGGCGGATGGCCCGTGGCCCCGCTCTCCTACGATGTATATGCGCTGGATATCTCGGGGTTGCCCGCCAAAGTGTCCGCGAAGCTGGTCTCGCAGCGGGACGACAAGTTTGCCGACTCGCACGGCATGATCGGAGTCGGCCGCTATGTCTGGAGTGCGGATCGAGCCGGCAACAACGTCGAGATCATCGACACGCTCAGTAACTTCTCGGTGGGTTCAATTGACCTGGTGACTGAAGCGAATCAGGACCCGGCTCCCGATTTGATGGATGTCGCGCCGGATGGACAGTACGTTTTCGTCGGCCTTCGCGGCCCCAATCCATTAACCGGTAACGACAAGGTCGCGCACAACGCCAAGGGGACCATCCCCGGTGTCGGTGTGATCCATGTGGATGCCGGCGGCAAAGTCGGGCACTACAAGGGGCAGGCGGCCATTTCGAATAAGAAAGACGACAAAGAAACCGCAGACACCCACGGGCTCGCAGTGCGAAAGTAAGTTAGTCAGTCAGACGGGTCCACCATGGGCTTCCGGATGCATGTCCGGAGGCCCATGCTGTTTGTATGGCTCCCCCCTGGTCTCCTCGGCTTATCCCCGCAAGTGCCCCGTTCTGCCCCAGTGAGGCTCGTAGGGCTGGGGAAAGACTCCCCTCCTGAAGTCTTCCGCTCGTCTGAGACTGTAGAATCGCTGGAAGTTTCTGTCGGGAATAAGCTTTCGGATCCTGGCCGTGTTTAGGTCCTCTGCTTGCACTCTATAAATTGGGGAAGATACATCTTGGAGGACAACCATGCATCCCATTCATCCCATGTTGGTGCACTTTCCGATCGCGCTCTTATCAGCAGCCGTCTTTTTCGATCTGCTGGGAGGAAAGTGGCGACCTGAAGAGTGCCGAATCGCCAGCCTCTACACCCTTGTTCTTGGATTCGCCGGAGCGGCGGTGTCGGTGGTCTCAGGAGCGATGGCCGAAGATGCGGCCGAGCATGGCGGTGTGCCGGAACGTGCGATAGAGATTCATGAAATGCTCGGGTTTGCTGCGTTCTGGGTTTTCGCCGGACTGTTAGGGTTACGTCTGGCGACAGGGCTGGGGTGGATTCGTGAACAGCGTGTGGTGTCGTTGTTGCTGGGTATCGCAGGCGTCGTCGTGATGCTGATCGCCAGCTACTACGGTGGGAGCCTTGTCTACGACTATGGCGCCGGCGTGGCGGGATATCCCACGAAGGCTCCTTGAAAGGATGAAATGAAGGCACGCTCCTGTATGATTGCGGTGGTTTTGTGGGTTGTGACGTTGGTTGGGGCCGGTTGGTTTTTCGTGAACGGTTGGACGGCTAAAGGAACTGACGGTCGCATGGAAATCCTTCTGGCTCCACACGAGCGAGATCTGATTCTTGGGGAAATGCGATAGCTGCTGAAAGCGGTGCATGGAATAGTCACCGGTGTGGCAGGGCAGGATCAACCGGCAGACCGGCAGCAGATCGAACAAGCCGCCCGCGCAGTAGGCATGGGTATGGCGGTGGATGTGAATCCGGCGATCATGGCGAAGCTTCCGCTCCCCTTCAAACAGATGGGGATGTCGATTCACCGCGACATGGATGCCTTGGCCGATGCGGTTGTGAACAGGGAAACTTCACAACAGATCCTACAGCGCCTGTCGAACATGACCGCCCGCTGTACCACGTGCCATGACCTGTACCGATTCGGAGTGAATTAGTAGCGGTCAGCTATCAGCATTCGCGCGCGTGTGACATCTGAGACCTCAATGATCCGAGATGATGAATATTGAATGATCCTGAATCCATTTTAGACATGAAGGCTCACACCATTCGGGATGATGGCTCGTTTGCATAATTGAACGCTGATAGCTGACGGCTTCTGAGGAAAGGAGAATCCTATGGCACGAGTAGTGATCATCGGCGCATCGATCGGCGGGTTGCCGGCGGCCTATGAGGCGCGGGCGCTCCTTGCGAAGAAACACAAGGTCACGGTCATCTCCAATGTCGAGTCGTTTCATTTCGTGCCGTCGAATCCCTGGGTCGCCGTCGGATGGCGCACTAGGAAAGATATCAGTTTTGCCTTGGGGCCGGTGTTGGAGAAAAAGGGTATCGAGTATATCCATGCCATGGCGGACCGGATCGAACCGGAGCAGAATCGGGTGATTACGTCAAGGGGCGAGGTGCCGTACGACTATCTGATCATCGCGACGGGGCCCAAGCTGAATTTCGGCGCGGTTCCAGGGCTCGGTCCCAGTGGCTACACCCAATCCATCTGCAATGTAGACCATGCCGAACAGGCCTGGGGCTCGTATCAGGCTTTTCTTAAAAATCCCGGTCCCATCGTCGTCGGGGCGGCCCAAGGCGCTTCCTGCTTCGGACCGGCCTATGAGATGGCGTTCATCCTGGATACCGATCTCCGGAAAAAGAAGCTGCGGAAGAAAGTGCCGATTTATTTCGTCACGCCGGAACCCTATGTCGGGCATATGGGATTGGCCGGGGTGGGGGCTTCACGCCGCCTTATGGAGGACGAGTTCGCCGAACATGCCATCAAGCCGATTCCGAACAGTGCCATCAAAGAGGTTCAGCCCGGCAAGGTGTTGCTCGAAGGCGGACAGGAGATCCCGTTCCGCTATTCTATGTTCATTCCGCCGTTCGCCGGGGTGGATGCGGTCGCCGGTACGCCGGGACTCTGCAACCCCAAAGGGTTCGTGAATATCGATGCCTATCAGGCCAATCCCAAGTACAAGAATATTTATTCGGTCGGCGTCTGTGTGGC
>JACOEJ010000001.1:104605-108837 GCA_024998645.1 Nitrospira sp. | reverse complement strand
AAGTGGGTCCACCTGGCGAAGATCGGGCTGGAGAAATATTTCCTCCATAAGATGAAACGCGGGATCAGCGAGCCCTACTACGAGAAAGTGATTCTGAAGGCGCTGGGTATCGAAAAGCTGGATAAGCCGGCATGAATATGAGTGCGGTTCCGTCTTGGATCAGGTGTTGCCGGCAGAGAGCGTGATCGTGCAAGAGTGAAGGGCTGTGCCGAATGATAGACACGTCTCGCTCGTCGGATCCTACGCGACATCTGATGCTGGCGGTTATGGCCGTGGCGGCCGTCATCGCATCGGGGACGCTAGGCTATATCGTGATCGAAGGTTGGCCCGCTTTCGACGCCTTCTACATGACGGTGACGACTGTCACGACTGTCGGGTATCAGGAAATCCATCCGCTGTCGCCGGCCGGCCGGGCCTTCACGATCGTTCTGATCATCAGCGGCGTGGGAACCCTCTTCTATGTATTGGGAAACCTCGCGCGGCTGCTGTTAGAAGGAGAGCTGAGGGCGATTTTCGGACGGTATTGGACTGAGGGGAAAATGAAGACGGTAGAGAATCATTACATCGTATGTGGATACGGACGCATGGGGAAGCGAATCTGTAAGGAACTCCGCGCGAAACCGCTGCCGTTCGTCGTCATCGACAAGAATCCCGACGTGATCGCTGTTTTGCAACGGGAAGGTCTGATGGCGGTGGAAGGCGATGCCACACAGGATGAGGTTCTGATCCGGGCGGGGATCGAACGGGCCAAAGGGGTGGTGTCGGTCGTGAATATGGACACGGAGAACCTCTACATCGTGCTGACGGCCAGGGGGCTGAACAAAGACCTCTATATCGTGGCGCGGGCCGGCGACGAGGGGTCGGAGCACAAGCTGATGCGGGCGGGCGCAAACCGCGTATCGTCGCCCTATCACATCGGCGGGCTGCAAATGGCGCAAGCCTTGATCCGTCCCGCGGTGATGGATTTTCTCGAACTGGCGACACAGAGCGAACATCTGGATCTTCAGATGGAAGAGTTGACCGTTGAGCAGGGTTCACGTTTTGATGGCCGGACTCCCTGCGATTGCGGATTCGCCGAGGATCGAGGGTTGGTCTTGATTGCGGTCAAGCGCACATCGGGCCATCTTGAGTTCAATCCCGGTCCCAGGGTCCTCCTGGCTGAGGGCGACAAACTGATTGTGCTGGGTCAGCCGGAGAGTTTGAAGCGCCTCGAAGCGGTCATCAAGTCCCAGGTGGTGGCGTAGCCGTATTGTGAGCCTCATGAGCGTAAAAAGAGACAGCGTATGACGGGCGGAGAGCCCTCAGTCCTTGCTGTCGCGGTGGGAAGTCTGGTGGGCCTCTCGCTGGGCGTGACGGGGAGCGGTGGATCGCTGATCGCGATTCCCCTCCTGGTCTATGCGCTCGGGACGAGCGTGCAGGAAGCGGTGAGTCTCTCGCTCGCGCTTGTCGCCGCCGCTGCTTGCATCGGCGCCGTCGAATCCTTTCAGTCGGGCCTCGTGAAGGTGAAGGCGGCGCTACTGTTGAGCGGCACCGGGATGATCGGCGGGTGGGTGGGAACCGCAGGGCACCGGCTGGTGCGGGAAGAGATTACGCTCGTGCTCTTCGGCGTGCTGATGATCGTGGCAGCCGGACAGATGTGGTGGCGTACGACATTGCGGGACGATCCTGAGGATGGGAGCATCTGCGCGGACCTGTTTCCGCGGACTTGTTGGGTGAAAGTGAGCGGGATTGGACTGGTGGTCGGGCTGTTGACCGGATTCTTCGGGGTCGGAGGAGGGTTTGTGATTGTGCCGGCGCTGACGCTGCTGCTCGGATTTCCGATGCGAGTGGCGGTAGGGACCTCCCTGATGATTATTACGCTCATTGCGCTGACGGGAGTCGTTGCGTATGCCCGTCTGGTTCCGCTGGATCTGCGTGTCCTCTCGTTCTTGATTGCCGGAGCCATCATAGGAATGTTGGCCGGGAGACAGGTGAGTCGCGCTCTTTCCCCCAGGCTGTTAACCAGAGCCTTTGCCGTTGTCGCCTGGGCGGTCGCGGTGGTCCTCATCGGTCATAATCTTTGGAAGATCAATGGAGGACTATTGTGAACGAGCATCAGGAGCGCGGTGAAGAGGGAGGGGCCCACACGCCTGTCGGGACGAGGCGGACATTTTTCGGCTGGGCCACAAAGGTGGCGGCAGGTTTGATCGGGCTCGGGCTGGCGATTCCGCTGGCCGGGTATGTCATTTCTCCGGCCTTGAAGCGAAAGGCGCGGCCCTGGGTGGATGTCGGCAGTCTGGAAGACGTGCCCCCCGGCGAACCCAAACAGCTCGACCATGTCACGACGATTCAGGACGGGTATTTGAAGAGCCAATCACAGAAGGCGGTCTGGGCGGTCAAGCAGCCGGACGGGCAGGTCAGAGTGTTCTCTCCGATGTGCACCCATCTCGGCTGCGGCTATCGCTGGGATGGCGAGGAAAAGCAGTTTAAGTGTCCCTGCCACGGCAGCGTGTTCGACATCGAAGGCAAGGTGGTGGCAGGGCCTGCGCCGCGTCCGCTGGATCTCTTGCCCTCCAAGATCGAGAACGGCCGTCTCCTCGTGGTCTTCAAGGAATTCAAGCCCGGAACCCGGGAAGTCGTCGAACTGTGACGCCGGCGATGAGCTGGAGCGGGCCTTGATCTCACGTCCTTTACCGTTAGCCTGGAGCATGCATGCGAATCTATCAATGGCTCGATAGCCGGCTCAATCTGAAGCCGGTCGAGCGGACTCTCCTGGACGAGCCCATCCCGGGCGGCGCCAGCTGGATATATGTCTTCGGCTCGGCCACGCTGTTTCTCTTCCTGCTGCAAGCCGTCACCGGCATGTTCCTCGCCATCTATTATGCGCCGACGCCCGATCATGCCTACGACAGTATTCAGTTCATTGAAGAACAGGTCACATTCGGCGCGTTCGTGCGCGGTCTCCACCACTGGGGAGCCTCCGCCATGGTCGTGGCGATCGGGCTGCATATGCTCCAGGCGTTCCTGTATGGGGCGTATAAGCCGCCGCGCGAAGTGATGTGGATGGTGGGCGTGGTGCTCTTTCTCCTGGTGATGGCCTTCGCCTTCACCGGCTATCTGCTGCCTTGGGATCAGACGGCCTACTGGGCGACGCAGATCGGACTCAATATGGTGGGCACCGTGCCGGTGGTCGGAGAGTTCTTGATGCGGGTCATGCGAGGCGGGGAAGTCCTGGGGGCGCTCACGCTGTCCCGGTTTTTTGCCGTCCATGTGCTCTTTCTGCCGGCGCTCCTGGTCAGCTTGATCGCCGCCCACCTCTTCATCCTGCGGCGGGTGGGGCCGGCCGGTCCCTGGACCGATGAGCGGGCGTCGCTCGGCAGCGAGACGTTTTATCCGCGGCAGGTCTATATGGATGCCGTCGTGATGCTGGTGGTATTCACGGTCATTTCGAGTCTTGCCCTGCTGGTGCCGTTCCCTCTGACCGACAAAGCGAATCCGTCCGACACGAGTTTTGTGCCGGTGCCGGAGTGGTATTTCCTCTTTTATTACGAGTTGCTGAAGTACGTCCATGGGCCGCTGGAGCCGCTGGCGACCTGGGTGCTGCCGATGCTCATCGTCCTTGGCATGCTGTTCTGGCCCTTCATCGACAGGAACCCGGTGCGGAATCCGATCAAGCGGCCGGCCGCGTTGGCAGCGGGGGTGGTCTTTCTCGTCGTAGTCTTTTCCCTGCTGGGCATTTCCCTCAAGAATCTCTACGCGGTCCCGCGCATCGATCCGGCCATTGCAAAAGGGCGCGCGCTGTTTTATCAATTCGGCTGCGTCGGCTGTCACCGTATTCACGGTGAAGGGGGAGCGATCGGCCCGGACTTGTCCTTCGTCGGCGATAAGAGACCGGACCGTGAATGGCATCTGAAGCATTTTAAGGATCCTCAATCGGTGTCACCCGGGTCGTTTATGCCGAAGTTCCCGCTCACTGATCCCCAACTGAATGAGCTGACGAGCTATATGCTGAGCCTCAAGAAAACGCCGTGATTGGGTTGGCCGAATCCTTTGCCTGCGTGCGGACTCACACAGGCAAGAGGAAAGGAGGGTCCCATGAAACTCAATGAGATGCTGCGGTTGATTGCCGGGGTTTTTGTCTTGCTTGCCATTATCCTGGGGGCGACAGTCCATCCGTACTGGAATTACTTTGCCGCCTTTGTGGCGGCGAACTTGATTCAGTCGGCGTTTACGGGCTGGTGTCCGATGATGGC
>JACOEJ010000001.1:0-104505 GCA_024998645.1 Nitrospira sp. | reverse complement strand
TTGTGGCGGCGAACTTGATTCAGTCGGCGTTTACGGGCTGGTGTCCGATGATGGCGCTTCTGAGGAAGTTAGGTGTACAAGAGTAGAAAGTTGATGAGGCGGGGAGAGTCGAGTGAAACGTTGGCTTATCGCAGCGCTTCTGGTGCTGAGCGGATGCGGTTCCAAAGAGGAGCCGGCTACCGCTGTCGTGTCGGCAGCATCGCAGGCGACTATTGAGGCTGCGGTTGTTGAGATTGCGTCATCGCAGGTACCGGTCCGCGTCGAGGTCACCGGGCAGGTGACGCCCATTTTCCAGGCCGTGCTTTCCAGCCGTATCCAAGGCACGATTGATACATTATTGGTGAGGGAAGGCACGCGTGTCTCTAAGGGACAGACTCTCATTCAGCTCGATAACCGCGATGTACAAGCCGATCTGGCGCGCGCCAAGGCGGAAGAGGAGAATGCGAGGACACAGCTGAAGAGGATGAACTCTCTACTGAAGGATGAGGCCGTTTCCAAGCAGGAAGTGGAGAATGCGTCCCGTACGTTCAAGGTTGCCGAGGCGAATCGCAAGGCCGTGCTAGCCCAACTCAGCTACACTGTGGTGAAGGCTCCGTTCGACGGTGTGATCACCGAAAAAAAAGTGGAAGCAGGGGAGTTGGCGTCGCCCGGTCAACCCTTGCTGAAGATGGAAGACCCTCTCCAACTCCGCCTGGAGGCGACTGTGGCGGAAGGCGATCTGAAATCGATTTCCCGGGGAGACAAGATTCCCGTGCTCATCGATGCGTTGGCGGCGCAGGCGCTGAGCGGAGTGGTGAGCCAGATCCTGCCGGCCGGCGATCCGCAAACTCATACCTTCATGGTAAAAGTCGATCTTCCCAAGACCGCCGGGTTGAAGACCGGCATGTTCGGCCGGTTTCAGCTGGACAAAGGGATCAGTCACACGATCCTGATTCCGGCGTCCTCTGTGGTCGAGCGGGGGGAACTGACGAGTGTCTATGTCGTCGGGGCCGACCGGGTCGCCCGACTCCGCTGGATCAAGGCCGGACGGCGGTTTGATCAACAACTCGAAATCCTCTCCGGTGTGAACGTGGGTGAGCGGGTGTTGCTGGACGGGAGCCGGGGGATCGACGGCGCGCCTGTGCAGATTCTCAACTCCATTGCCGCTCCGGCAATGCCCTAGCTGATTTCTATGGACCAGTATCGCCCAGGGCTCAGTGGTCGGATCGCGGCTCTGTTTATCGGGAGCAAGCTGACGCCCCTGATCATGCTGGCGGCGTTGTTGCTGGGCCTGTTTGCCATCATCGTCACCCCTCGCGAAGAAGAGCCGCAGATCGTCGTCCCGATGGCCGACGTGTGGCTATCCTTTCCCGGCGCCTCCGCCAAGATCGTCGAAGAACAGCTGACCAAGCCCTTCGAGCGCAAAATCTCCGAGATCAAAGGCGTGGAGTACGTCTATTCGACCTCGCGCCCCGGCGGCGCACTGATCATCGTGCGGTTCTACGTCGGCCAGCCGATGGAGCAGAGTCTGGTCGACCTGTATGACAAGTTGATGTCGAACCAGGATCTTCTGCCGCCGGGAGCCGAGCCCTTTCTGGTGAAGCCGAAAGACGTCAACGACGTGCCGATCGTGACCGTCACACTGTCGAGCCAGCGATACGGCGAGTTTGAACTCCATCGACTGGCCGAGCAGGTGTTGGAAGAGACCAAGAAAGTGCCGGGGACTTCCAACGGCTTCATCGTCGGGGGGCGGGCGCGCGAACTCGGAGTACAGATCGATCCGACGCGATTGAAAGCCTATGGCCTGACCCCGTTGCAGGTGGCCGGCGTGATCCGCGGCGAGAATCGGGCCTTGCCGACGGGCCGGTTCGATAGCCGCAATCAGAGTTTCCTGGTGGAAACGGGGCGATTCCTTCGATCCCGTGCGGATCTGGAATCTTTAGTCGTTGGTATCAATGAGCAACGTCCGGTCTATCTCCGGCAGGTGGCTGAAGTGACCGACGGACCGAATGAGGCGAAGCAGTATGTCTGGTTCGGGGCGCGCGATCTGGAGCAAAGCCCCGCCGTGACCGTGGCGATTGCCAAGCAGGGCGGGACGAATGCCGTCACCGTGGCCGAGAACGTCATCCGCAAGGTTGAGGATATGAAGGGGGTGACTGTTCCTGCCGATGTACGCGTCACGGTGACGCGCGACTACGGGGAGACGGCCCGCGAGAAGGCCGACGAGTTGCTCTGGCATCTCTTCATTGCGGTGGCCGCGGTCGTGGCTTTTCTCGGACTGACGCTGGGGTTTCGCCCGGCTATTGTCGTCTCGCTGGCGATTCCGCTGACGCTGGCATTGACCCTGTTCACTTCCATGCTCATCGGGTACACGATCAATCGGGTCACGCTCTTTGCGCTGATTTTCTCCATCGGCATCCTGGTGGACGATGCAATCGTCGTGGTCGAGAACACCTACCGCCATTTGACGTTGCGCCTGAAGCCCCACCAGGAAGCGTCGATCTATGCGGTCGACGAAGTCGGAAATCCCACGATTCTGGCTACGTTCACGGTCATCGCAGCGCTGCTTCCGATGGCGTTCGTGTCAGGATTGATGGGCCCCTACATGCGGCCGATTCCGGTGAATGCCTCCATTGCCATGTTCTTTTCGCTGCTCGTCGCGTTCATCGTCATTCCCTGGTTTTGCCAGACCTGCTATCGACCGGGATCCGTCGTGAAAGGGATCGATCATGAAACGGATGATCAGGGGCTGATCGCTCGCTTCTACCGGCGAGTGCTGTCGCCGCTGCTGGTTCATCCGATTCTGGCCTATGCGTTCTTGGGGGGCGTTGCGCTGCTGCTGGTCGGATCCTGCTTATTGTTCTATACCCGGCATGTGGTGGTGAAGATGATGCCGTTCGACAACAAGAGCGAATTGCAGCTGGTGGTGGATATGCCGGAAGGCACGACGCTGGAGGAAACGGCACGAGTCACGCAGGCGCTCGGCCGCTACGTGAGCACCGTTCCGGAGGTGCGGGACTATCAGGCCTATGTCGGCACGGCTTCGCCGTTCAACTTCAATGGATTGGTCCGCCACTATTATCTGCGGGAGCAGCCGCATGAGGCCGATATCCAAATCAACCTGGTGGCGAAGGGTCTGCGTTCCGCGCAAAGTCATCAGATCGCGCAACGGCTGCGTCCGCAGGTGCAGAAGATTGCCCGTCCGTACGGGGCCAATGTGAAAGTCGTCGAAGTCCCGCCGGGGCCTCCCGTGCAATCGGTGCTGGTGGCTGAAATATACGGACCTGATTATGGCCGGCAACTCGCTGTCGCGCGGGAGATCCGGGCGTTGATGGAATCTACGATCGGGGTTGTTGATGTCGACGACTATATTGAAGCCGATCAGGTGAAGTACCTGTTTACCGTTGATCATGCAAAGGCGGCGCTGGCCGGCATTCCGTCCGAGGAAATTGTGCATACGTTGCGGATGGCCTTGGAAGGTACGAAGATCGGATTGGTCCACATCCCCCAGGAAAAAAGCCCGGTGCAAATCGTGTTGCGGCTGCCCTTGGCCGAGCGGACCGGACTTGAGCACATCGGGGAGATCGGCCTGCGGACGAATACCGGCGGGATGGTGCAACTGTCCGAGCTCCTGACCATGGAGCAGACGAGGCTGGAGAAGGCGATCTATCACAAGAATCAGAAGCCGGTGGTCTATATCGTGGCCGATGTGGGTGGCCCCGGCGCGGAGAAGGCCGAAAGCCCCGTCTATGGGGTGCTCGGTGTCGGAAAGAAACTGGAAGGGTATCGGCCGCCAGAGGGCTATCAAGTGGAGCAGTATTACACGTCACAACCCTGGTCGGAAGAGAAGCTGGCGATGAAATGGGACGGGGAGTGGCAGATCACCTATGAAACGTTCCGCGACATGGGCATCGCATTCGCAGTGGCGATGCTGCTGATCTATCTGTTGATCGTCGGTCAGTTCCAATCGTTTCTCACGCCGGTCATCATCATGGCGCCGATCCCGCTCACGCTCATCGGGATTCTGCCGGGCCACTGGCTCACTGGTTCCTATTTCACCGCGACCTCCATGATCGGCTTCATTGCGCTTGCCGGTATCATCGTGAGGAACTCCATTCTGCTGGTGGACTTTATCCAGTTGCAGGAACAGGCGGGAGTGCCGTTGCTGGAAGCCGTCATCACGGCCGGTGCGATCCGCACCAGACCTATTTTGTTGACGGCCGCCGCGCTGATGGTCGGCGCGTTCGTGATCATCCTCGATCCCATCTTCCAAGGGTTAGCCGTGTCGCTGCTGTTCGGCGTGGGGGCTTCGACCTTGCTCACGCTCATCGTCATCCCGTTGCTGTACTACCATGTGCAGCGGCGCTCTGTTGTGCCCGCCGGTGCCCTCTGAAAGTCTGACCCAGGGCAGGAAACGGCCTCCGTTGCGTCGTCGGAGCGGAAGGTTCATTATTTAGAGACTGACGCATTCCGCTACAGCTCGTCAAAGAGTGCTGGGGAGAGGCTCCCCTGTTGAGAGGGTTCGATCTGTATCGGTCTCCGGCAACTGCTGGAATTGACTACTGAGAGACAGAATTGCTCTTGTCAGCCATTCCGGTCTTTTGCTTGCACTCTTCCACAATGCGAAGTTCTGCCATGGCTGATAGTTTGGAAGGACGATAGGTTCATGGTATCGGGTCTTTACGTCTGAGAGGGAGTTCGTTATGTCGTCATCAGACATGGTGTTTCTGTTTGATGTCGATAACACGCTGCTGGACAACGATCGGGTCACAGAAGATCTCGCGGATTACCTTGATCAGGAGGTCGGGCACGAGCGTCAGCAACGCTATTGGATCATTTTCGAACAGTTACGGGCCAAGCTGGGCTACGCAGACTATTTAGGCGCTCTGCAACAGTACCGCATCGAGTATCCCCATGACCCCCATCTGTTAACGGTCTCTCGCTTCATGATTCATTATCCGTTTGCCGACCGGCTTTACCCGAAGGCGCTGGCAGTCGTGGAACATGTCAAGCGGTGGGGCAAGGTCGTCATTCTTTCCGATGGTGACGCGGTGTTTCAGCCCAGGAAAGTCGAGCGGTCGGGATTGTTTGAAGCCGTTGAGGGGAATGTATTGATTTATGTGCATAAGGAGCAGGAGTTACGCGATGTGGCGCAACGGTATCCGGCTCAGCAGTACGTGCTGATCGATGACAAATTACGTATTCTCACTGCGGTGAAAAAATCCTGGGGCTCACGGGTGACGACCGTGCTTCCGCGCCAGGGGCACTATGCGTTGGATCCGCAGCTGCCGGGCCGTTATCCGTCGCCGGATGTGACGGTCGAGCGTATCGGTGACTTGCTCGACCATGATTGTTCGGTGTTGCCTGCCTCACTTCAGAGGAGGGCCTGATGTCGTCATTGCCTCAGCCGGCTCCTGGAATTCTGGCGATCAATGCCGGTTCGTCCAGTATCAAGCTGGCGTTGTTTGAGGCTAAGCCGCCGCTGCGTCGTCTCATGGAAGGTCAGGTCGAACGCATCGGATTGCCCGGCACCCGGCTGTCGATGACGGATGTCCTGAGCAGCCGGACAGAGCAGATCGCGATACAGGGGGCTGATCATGCGGCCTGTGTCGAGCCTCTACTGGATCGGATTGAGCAACGAGTCGGTGCATCCGCTCTGCTGGCTGCGGGGCATCGCATTGTCCATGGCGGTATGAAGTACAGCCAGCCTGAGCCGGTGACTCCGGCATTGATCGCTGAGTTGCGGCGAATCAGCCCCTATGATCCGGAACATCTGCCGGCAGAAATCGGTCTCATGGAAGTGTTCAGCCGGCGTTATCCACGGGTGCCTCAAATCGCCTGTTTCGACACGGCCTTTCATCGCGACATGCCGCGCGTGGCTCACCTGCTGGCGATCCCGAGAAGGTATGACAAGCTGGGCATCCAACGGTACGGCTTTCACGGACTATCCTATGCGTTCCTGATGAAGGAGTTGGCCAGAATCGGCAAGCAGGGGGAGGCCGAGGGGCGGATCATTCTCGCGCATCTGGGCAACGGGGCCAGCATGACGGCGGTGCTGGGCGGGAAGAGCATCGAGACGACCATGGGGTTCACGCCGACTTCGGGTCTGCCTATGAGCCGGCGCTCTGGCGATCTCGACCCGGGATTGATGTCCTATCTCACGAGAACGGAAGGCCTGACCGTGGAGCAATTCCACACGATGGTCAATTCAGAGTCCGGCCTGCTCGGCCTGTCGGAGAGCAGTTCTGATATACGCGATTTACTCGCCCTGGAGGAGCATGACCCGCGGGCCGCCGAAGCGGTCGCGCTGTTTTGTTATCAGGCGAAGAAAGCCATCGGCGCGTTGGCCGCCGCGTTAGGCGGTGTGGACACCTTGGTGTTCAGTGCCGGAATCGGCGAGCACTCGCCGGTCGTCCGCACCAGGATTTGTGAGGGTTTGGGGTTTCTCGGCATCACGATTGATGCCCGGCGCAACGGGATCAATGACGCAGTGATTTCGACAGAGGGTGGCCGGGTGAGCGTGCGTGTCATCCATACGGATGAAGAGCGTGAGATTGCGCAATCCGTGCTTCCGTTACTGGCTAAGACGGGATAGGAGCGGTGAGAAGACGATGCTGCTGACAAAGAAGAAACCGCTCAAACAGGATCTGCTCAAGAAGATGGATGCCTATTGGCGGGCGGCGAACTACCTGTCGGTCGGTAAGATCTATCTCTACGATAACCCGCTCCTGAAGAAGCCGCTGACGCGTGCGCACATCAAGCCGCGGCTATTGGGGCACTGGGGAACCACGCCGGGGCTCAACTTTATCTATATGCATTTGAACCGGGTGATCACGCAGCACGACCTGGATATGATCAATATCACCGGTCCGGGGCACGGCGGTCCTGGAATTGTGGCGAATGCCTATCTGGAAGGCACCTACAGCGAGGTCTATCCGAACATCTCGCAGGACGAAACGGGGATGAAGCGGCTTTTTAAACAGTTTTCATTTCCCGGCGGTATCCCGAGTCACGTGGCGCCGGAAACGCCGGGTTCCATCCATGAAGGCGGCGAGTTAGGGTATTCGTTGTCGCATGCCTATGGGGCCGTGTTCGACAATCCCGACCTTATTGCCGCTTGCGTGGTCGGCGACGGCGAAGCGGAAACCGGTCCGCTTGCGACGAGTTGGCATTCGAACAAGTTTCTGAATCCCGCTACGGACGGTGCGGTACTGCCCATCCTTCATCTGAACGGATACAAGATTGCGAATCCCACGGTCCTGGCCCGAATCAGCCACGAGGAACTGGATCAGCTGTTTCGCGGGTACGGCTACAGGCCCTATTTCGTCGAAGGGCGGGATCCCCGCACGATGCATCAACTCATGGCGGCTACGCTGGATGCCGTCGTCGCGGAGATCAAGAAGATTCAGCGCGCAGCCCGCACGAAAAGATTCACCGGCCGTCCGCGATGGCCGATGATCGTCCTGCGCTCGCCGAAGGGCTGGACCTGTCCGAAGTTGATCGATGGCAAGCGAGCGGAGGATTACTGGCGCTCTCACCAGGTGCCCATGGGCGATATGGGTAAGCCGGGGCACATCAAGATTCTTGAAAAGTGGATGAAGAGCTACAAACCGAGGGAGTTGTTCGACAAGGCCGGACGACTCAAGCCGGAACTCGCAGAGCTCGCACCTAAGAAGGCGCGTCGCATGAGCGCCAATCCCCAGACCAACGGCGGGCTCCTCCTCAAGGATTTGCGCCTGCCGGATTTCCGCACGTACGCCGTCAAGGTGATCAAGCCGGGCGGGGTTGACGCGGAGTCCACCCGTCTCATGGGACAGTTCCTGCGCGATACGATGAAAATCAATATGGACAGCCGCAACTTCCGCCTCTTCAGCCCGGATGAGAACAACTCGAATCGCTGGCAGGATGTCCTGGAGGTGACCGATCGCGCCTGGGTGGCGGATCGCTATCCGTACGACGATCACCTGGCACCGGACGGTCGGGTGATGGAAATGCTCAGCGAGCACCAGTGCCAGGGGTGGCTGGAGGGCTATCTTCTAACCGGCCGGCACGGATTCTTTTCCTGCTATGAGGCGTTCATCCACATTATCGACTCGATGTTCAACCAGCATGCCAAATGGTTGAAGGTCTGCCGCCACATCCCCTGGCGGCGGCCGATCGCATCGCTCAATTATCTGTTGTCGTCCCACGTCTGGCGGCAGGACCATAACGGGTTCAGCCATCAGGATCCCGGTTTTATCGATCACGTCGTCAATAAGAAGGCGGAGGTGATCCGGGTCTTTCTTCCGCCCGATGCCAACACCTTGTTGTCCGTCACGGACCATTGCCTGCGCAGCCGCAACCACGTCAACGTGATCGTCGCCGGCAAGCAATCAGCGCCGCAGTGGCTGGACATGGACTCCGCGATCAAACATTGCACGGCCGGTATCGGCATTTGGGAGTGGGCGAGCAACGACCAGGACAGCGAACCGGACGTGGTCATGGCTTGTTGCGGAGATGTGCCGACGATGGAAACGCTGGCGGCGGTCGCATTGCTGCACGAGCACCTGCCGGAATTGAGGGTCCGGGTCGTCAACGTCGTGGATCTCATGAAGTTGCAACCGACCAGAGAGCATCCCAATGGACTGAGCGACAAGGAGTTCGATGCGCTCTTCACCGTCGATAAGCCGATCATCTTCGCGTTCCATGGCTATCCCTGGTTGATCCATCGGCTCACGTACCGGCGAACCAACCATGGGAATTTACATGTGCGGGGCTACAAGGAGGAAGGCACGACGAGTACCCCGTTCGACATGGTGGTGATGAACGATCTGGACCGCTTTCATCTGGCCGGGGACGTCATCGACCGGGTACCATTGCACGGGTCCCGCGCCGATTATGTGAGGCAGGCGATGCGTGACAAACTCATCGAACACAAACAATACATCACCGAACATGGCGAGGACCTGCCGGAGATTCGCAATTGGACATGGCCGGGAGCCCGGCGATGAATAAGAAAATCTCTTTTTCCATCTGGTACGTCTTCCTCGCCATCTGGGCGGTGATCCTCGTCCATGACTTGATCCATGCTCTCCAGAAGATCGAAGAGCTTCCCTACAGCGAATTCAGGCAGCTCGTGGTGGCCGGCAAAGTTGCCGAGGTTGCGGTCGGCAGCCACACCTTGACGGGGACGCTTAAGCCGGAGGGCGATGCCAAGGAGCCGAAGCTGTTTTCGACCATTCGGGTCGAAGATCAGGATCTCGTTCGGGAGTTGAATCAGCACGGAGTGAAGTTCGTCGGAGTCATCGAGACCACCTTCTGGCGTGATGTCTTGTCCTGGATTCTTCCGGCCGCCATTTTCGGGGCCATTTGGTATTTTTTCATTCGCCGGTTGGGGCAGACCCAGGGTGGCTTTATGCAGGTGGGCCAGTCCAAAGCGAAGATTTACGCTGAGACCGATATCAAGATTACCTTTGCCGATGTCGCAGGCGTGGACGAAGCGAAGGAGGAACTCCGCGAGGTGATTGAGTTCCTCAAGACTCCGGAGAAGTTCACCCGACTGGGGGGAAAGATCCCCAAAGGCATCTTATTGGTCGGCCCGCCGGGAACCGGCAAGACGCTGTTGGCCCGGGCGGTTGCCGGAGAAGCCGGGGTGACGTTCTTCAGCATCAGTGGCTCGGAGTTTGTGGAAATGTTTGTGGGAGTGGGGGCGGCGCGCGTGCGGGATCTCTTCGAACAGGCGAAGCTGAAGGCGCCCTGCATCATCTTCATCGATGAACTTGATGCGTTGGGAAAAGCGCGGGGCATGGGGCCTATGGCCCACGAAGAACGCGAGCAGACGCTCAATCAATTGCTGGTTGAGATGGACGGGTTCGATCCGCGCATCGGCGTCATCTTGATGGCGGCGACCAACCGTCCGGAAATTCTCGATCCGGCGCTCTTGCGCGCCGGCCGGTTCGATCGCCACGTCGTCGTGGACCGTCCGGACAAGATCGGCCGTCTGGCCATCCTCCTGGTGCATGCCAAGCAGGTGCCGTTGGGTCCTGATGCGGATCTCGAGAACATCGCGGCAATGACGCCCGGGTTCTCCGGCGCCGATCTGGCCAATATCATCAATGAGGCGGCCTTGCTGGCAGTTCGGCGAGGCAAAGACCTGGTGGGGATTTCGGAGTTGCAGGAAGCGGTGGAACGGGTGATCGCCGGATTGGAAAAGAAGAATCGGGTCCTCAATAAGATGGAAAAAGAACGGGTGGCCTATCATGAGACCGGTCATGCGTTGGTGGCGATCTCGTTGCCGGGCTCGGACCAGGTGCAGAAAATCTCGATCATTCCTCGCGGCGTGGCGGCGCTCGGGTACACGCTGCAACTGCCCACAGAGGACCGGTTTCTGATGACGAAGTCCGAGTTGGAGAACAAGATTGCGGTGCTCTTAGGGGGACGGATTGCCGAGGAAATGATCTTCGGCGAAGCCTCCACCGGCGCGCAGAACGATCTGGTCAAAACGACGGACATTGCCAAGAGCATGGTGAAGGCCTACGGAATGAGCGAGAGACTGGGCACCATTACGCTGGAACGGGAACGGCAGCCGCAGTTCGTCCAGATTCCGGTAGCCTCTGAAAAAGGGGACTACTCCGAAGAGACGGCCCGGGAGATCGATTGTGAAGTGCGGCGGATTATCGACGAACAGTACGAGCGGGTGACGCAGCTACTCGAGCAGCGCAAAGCTGCCTTGGTCGAAGGTGCGCGGGTCCTGCTGGAACGGGAAGTCATCAGCGGGAGTGAGCTGAGAGCGATCATGGATACGCACTGATCTGCGCGAAGGGTGTGCGGCGCCTGGGATGCGCCGGACGGCGGGGCTGGGTGACACGAGGTGTGAATCGAGTATGACGATGGAACAGCAGGCATCGATCGAGCGCGTGGACAACGTGATGCATTGCCGCGGCCGGTGGGTTCTGCCGAATGTCGCCGACCTTGAACACCAGGCCGGTGCGCTCGGCTGGCCCGAGAGGGGCGGGGTGATCTATGACGCGAGCAAGATTACTGCGATGGATACGGGCGGGGCGGTGCTCTTGCATCAAAGCGTCCGTGCGGCCGGTCGGGGTGGACGAACGTCGTCTCTCCAAGGCCTGCCACCGGAATTTGCTGCGTTGCTCCAAATGGTCGAGACTCAGTCGGTGAGCGCGTCCGGGATGGTCCCTGCGCAAGGGTGGCAAGGGGGATGGATTGAGCGAGTGGGTCGGGCCGCGTGGCATCAACTGGAGTCCGGTAGTCGCGGTCTCGCCTTTCTTGGCGAGAGCACCGTCGCCTTTCTGCGCGTGCTGCGTCGACCGGGATCGCTGCGCTGGCGCTCTCTCTTACGGATGCTGCAAATCGACGGGGTGAATGCCCTGCCGATCACGGGGTTGCTGACGTTTCTCATCGGCGTGGTGATTGCTTATCAGGGCGCCGAGCAGCTGCGAAAGTTCGGGACGAACATTTTTATCGTCGATCTGGTGGGCATCTCGTTGCTCCGTGAGATTTCACCATTGATCGTGGCCATCCTGATTGCCGGGCGATCGGGATCGGCCTATGCGGCCGAGATCGGGACCATGAAGGTGACGGAAGAGCTGGATGCCGTGCGGACGCTGGGCATTTCGCCGATGGCGCTGCTCGTGCTTCCACGGGCGCTGGCGTTGGTCATCGCTTTGCCGTTGCTGACGGTGTACGCGGATGTGTTGGGAGTCTTCGGGGGGATGCTGATCGCCTCGGGCCAGTTGAATGTCAGCTTTACGGAGTTTGTCTCGCGCTTTGAAGACGCGGTCGCCGTCCGGCACTTTTTCATCGGGATCGCCAAGGCGCCGTTTTTTGCCATTATCATTGCACTGGTCGGATGCTACCAGGGATTCCAGATTCGCGGCGGGGTGGACGATGTCGGACGTCATACGACGATCAGTGTGGTCCAGGGGATTTTCCTGGTGATCGTGTTCGACGCGATTTGCAGTATTCTGCTGAACTGGTGGGATCTCTAGCAATGGCGAACCCAGAACGCGTCGAGAAACAGCAATCGATTATCGAGGTCAGCCATGTGGCGACTCGATTCGGCCAGGCCGTGGTGCACGCGGACGTGAACCTTTCGGTCCGGCGCGGCGAAGTCTTTGCTATTGCCGGCGGCAACGGGTGCGGAAAATCGACGTTGCTGAGGGAAATCGTGGGGCTGCTCACACCCTCGTCCGGTTCGATCCACCTATTCGGTTTAGACAGCCGGGCGTTGGAAGAATACGACGGTCGACCGATCCATCGGCGGTTCGGGGTGATGTTCCAGCAGGGCGCGTTGTTCAGTTCCTTCACGCTGGCGGAAAATGTCGCGGTGCCGCTGCGGGAATTTACGGGCCTGAGCGCACAGCTGATCCGGGAGATTGTGGCCGTCAAGATTGCAATGGTGGGATTGCCGCCGGATAGCGCCACCAAATTTCCCAGCGAGTTGAGCGGCGGGATGCGGCGGCGGGCGGCGCTGGCCCGGGCGATCGTGATGGATCCTGAACTGTTGTTCCTCGATGAGCCGACGGCCGGTTTGGATCCGATCATCGCCGCGGGATTTGATGATCTGGTGCTCTCTCTGAAGCGCCTGCTGGGGCTGACGGTGGTCATGGTGACGCACGATCTGGATTCGCTGTGGCGCATCGCCGATCGGGTGGCCGTCTTGGGTAACGGGAAGGTCCTCGGCGTCGGGACGATGCAGGAGTTGTCACAGTCCGACGACCCCGTCATTCGTGAATATTTCCAGGGCCAGCGGGGGCGGGCGGCGCAGGAGCAGGCGGCCTGGAATCAACAAGGTCGCCGCACGTGACGCGTTCAGGAGAGCAGGAAGCGAGTAGAATGAGGGTGTCATGGAACCGAAGGTAAATTATTTTCTCGTGGGCTCCTTTGTCGTCGTTCTCGGCGCGGCGATGGTGATCGCCATGTTCTGGCTGGGGAAAACGGACTACCGCGGCGTCAATGACCGGTACGAAGCGTTTATGCGGGAGTCCGTCGCCGGCTTGAGCGTGGACTCCACGGTGAAGTATCGCGGCGTCGATGTGGGACGGGTGAAGGCCATTGATTTGAATCAGAACAATCCCGAAGAGGTGCGGCTGACGTTGGATATTGCCCGCGGGACGCCGATCAAGACCGATACCATCGCCGTTCTCGAGACCCAGGGATTGACGGGCCTGGCGACGATCAATCTGACCGGGGGAAGCCGGGAGGCTCCTCCGCTGCAGGCGGCGGCAGGGCAGGCATACCCCGTCATTAAGACGGGGCCGTCCTTGTTCTTTCGTCTCGACGAGGCTGTGTCCCGGCTCTTATCCGAAAAGGGGCTGACCAAACTGCTCACCGATCTTGACGTGTTGGTGAAGGGGGCGTCGGAGGTGGTGGATGAGGAGAACAGTGTCCGGTTAAAGCAGACGCTCAAAGATCTGTCCGAGGTGGCGCAGACGATCGCCGCTCATAAAGATCAGCTGGACCGCGGGCTGACCGGCGCGGAGCGGAGTGCGGACAATCTCGCGAAGATGACCCTGTCGCTCAACGAGCATGTACCGTTGCTGCTCGGGCGGATCAACAAGAGTGCCCTGTCGCTTCAGCGATTGACCGACGAGTTGGCGGTGACGAGCAAAGCCGTCGGGGCGTTGGTCAATGAGACGAAGCCGGAGGTCGAGCAGTTCTCACGACAGACCTTGCCGGAGTCGAGTCTGTTGGTGAGCGAACTGCGGCAATTGACCGGAACCCTCAATCGCGTGGTGCGCGATCTGGAGCGGGAACCGAACGCGCTGGTGTTCGGGAAGCCGGCGCAGCGCCGCGGGCCCGGCGAGTAGGGAGGCACAGATGAAATCGTGGTCTGGACGAACGGTATTGACGCTGTTGTTGTTGACGGCACCGGGCTGTCTCTCGCCGCGGGGCGATGCCCTTCCGGTTCATACCTTTCAATTGAGTGTGGACGGAGGGTCTGATGAAGGGCTTCCTGTTCCAGTGGATGGGCCGGTCTTGTTGGTGAGTCTGCCACAGGCGGAACCCGGGTTTGAGACGCAGCGGATGGTCTATGTCACGCGGCAGTTCGAATTGGAGTACTACGCCGCGAATCAATGGGCCGAGAGTCCCGCGCGTCTGTTCTCGCCGTTGCTGGTGCAGTCGGCCGGTCGAACCGGTGACTGGCGCACGGTCGTCGCCTTGCCGAGTTCCATTCGCGGGGATTATCGGTTGGATGTGGCGGGGTTCGCCGTTCAGCAGGAGTTTCTGCAACGGCCGAGCCGCGTGCGGATGACGCTCCGCAGCCAGCTCGTGGATCTCAAAGAGTCTCGCGTTGTGAGTACGAAAACATTCGAAGCGGTGGCCCAGGCTCCGAGCGAGGATGCCTACGGGGGTGTATTGGCGGCGAACCAGGCAACCGCCGCCGTGCTCACGCAGGTCACGTCGTGGCTCCAGAGCTGTGTGCGGCATCAGCCGGAGTGCAATCGGTAGATGAGCGGCAGGCCATTCGAAGCGGGGCGGTAGGGAGATCATGATGGATTTTCGCATGCAGATGATCGTGGTCGCCGTGATCGGCTGGTGGCTGGTGCCGGTCATTCCAGGACATGCGGCCGGCGAAGCGAATCTGTCTCGAGGGAAGCAGGTCTATGAGAAATATTGCCTGGCCTGCCATGGCCCGCAGGGGAGAGGGGACGGCGCGACGCAGTTTGATCCGCCGGTGGCGGATCTGACGTCGAGCGAGGTCCTGATGAAACCCGATTCGCGGTTACTCCGAAGCATCCATGACGGCCGGACGAATACGGTGATGGACGCGTGGAAGACGACATTGTCGGATGAGGCGATCCGCGATGTGTTGGCCTACATCCTGACCTTTCCTCGATGAGGATGGTGCGATTGTTTCGGGAGTCGGCCCATCTCATACTCCCAGTCGCGTACAAACTCGGTATTCCAGGCAATGCGCTGTCCGATTGCCCGTCCTTCATCGGCAGGCTGAGAGCTTGCACGAGTGATGGTGCCGTCCATAGCCAAGATGAACCAGCCGTTGCCAATGCCAATGAGTGTGGCCCAGAGGTGTGATTGCCAACGCGTGAATTAAACGATCGTCTGCCGATTACGGCCTCGACAGCGGGCTTAACGGCCGCCGCCGCGGAAGCACTCATAGCGACGGAGGGTTATAACGAATTGCCTTCCTCCAAGCCGCGGAGCACGTGGGCGATCGCGTTCAATGTGGCCCGCGAGCCGATGTTCATACTGTTGATGATCTGTGGTGCGATTTACCTGGTCATCGGGGATGCCCAAGAGGCGCTGATGCTGCTCGGGTTTGTCTGTATCGTGATAGGCATCACATTGTTTCAGGAACGAAAAACTGAACGCGCATTGGAGGCGCTGCGCGACCTGTCCAGCCCGCGCGCGTTGGTGGTCCGTGATGGTGAACCAATTCGGATTCCCGGCCGAGATGTCGTGTGCGGCGATCTCATCATGCTCGCCGAAGGTGATCGAGTGCCGGCCGATGCGGTGCTGAGGTCCTGTTCGGTCCTGGCAATCGACGAGTCGCTCCTGACGGGGGAATCCGTTCCTGTGCGAAAGAGGGCCGGTCGGGCCCAGGAGACACAGCAGGGGCGGCCGGGGGGCGATGATCTGCCCTTCATCTTTTCAGGCTCGCTGGTGGTGCAAGGGAAAGGGACTGCGACGGTCCATGCAACCGGACCGCGCACGGAAATCGGCCGTATCGGCAAGGCGTTGACTCGCCTGGAGCAGGAACCGACTCGCATTCAGCGTGAAACCGGGGTCACGGTGAAACGATTGGCCTGGGTCGGGTTAGCGCTGGCGGCCCTCGTGGCCATCTGGTATGGCGTGACCCGCACCGATTGGCTGAACGGGTTCCTCGTCGGGATTACGCTGGCCATGGCCATTTTGCCGGAAGAGCTGCCGGTCATTCTCACGATTTTTCTCGGGTTAGGGGCGTGGCGCCTCTCCAAAAAACGAGTCTTGATTCGGCACATCCCCGCAGTCGAATCGCTTGGATCGACCACGGTGCTCTGTGTCGACAAGACCGGCACGCTGACTCAGAACCGCATGGCGCTGGCGATGGTGTCTGTCGACGGACAATCGTTCGATGTCAGTGCGCCTGACCCCGGTGGCCTCCCCGAGACGTATCACGAGCTGCTGGAGTTCAGTGTTCTGGCAAGTCAACGCGATCCGTTTGACCCGATGGAAAAGGCCATCCGTGATGCGGGACAGACGCTCCTTGCCGGCACAGAACATTGGCACGAGGACTGGATGCTGGTGGAAGAGTATCCGTTATCTCCGGAGCTGCTGGCGATGTCCCGGGTGTGGCAATCACCAGAGGGCGACCGATATGTCATTGCCGCCAAGGGTGCCCCGGAAGCGATCGTAGATTTGTGCCACCTGGATCCGCAACGAGCCGAAGCGGTCAGCCGGCAGATCAATGTCATGGCGGAGCAAGGCCTACGCGTGTTGGGTGTGGCTCAGGCGAGGTTTATGCGCACTACCTTGCCGGACATCCAGCATGATTTCGAGTTCCAGCTGCTCGGGCTTATCGGCCTACTGGATCCGGTACGCCCCGCCGTTCCTGCGGCGATCAAGGAGAGCCGGGAAGCCGGTATTCGGGTGGTAATGATGACAGGGGATCATCCGACCACTGCGCGGAGGATCGCACAGCAAATCGGCCTCGTGTCTGACGATGGCATCATTTCCGGGCCGGAGCTTGATGCCATGAGCGATGCGGAGTTGCAGCGTCAGGTCGGCCGTATCAACGTATTCTGTCGGGTCGTGCCGGAGCAAAAGCTTCGTCTCGTGAATGCGCTCAAGGCCAGCGGTGAAATCGTCGCGATGACCGGAGACGGCGTCAACGATGCTCCGGCACTGAAGGCGGCGGATATCGGTATCGCCATGGGGGGGCGCGGGACCGATGTGGCGCGCGAAGCGGCGGGGGTGGTGTTGTTGGATGACGATTTCTCATCGATCGTTGAGGCGGTGAAGCTGGGGCGACGGATTTTCGACAACCTGAAGAAGGCCATCGCCTTCGTGATCGCGGCGCATTTCCCGATCGTCGGTTTGTCGCTCGTGCCGGTCATGTTGGGCTGGCCGTTGATTCTGTTGCCGGTCCACATCTTATTCCTGCAGCTGATTATCGATCCGGCCTGTTCAATCGTCTTCGAAGCGGAGTCGGAAGAAAACGACATCATGCGCCGACCGCCACGTGCCACCGATGCCCCGCTCTTTGATCGATCCACCATCACGCTGGGTCTGGTGCAAGGGCTCTGTCTGTTCCTGATTGTGCTGACGATCTTTTCTGTTTCGCTGTACCGTGGTGACGGTGCGGAGCATGCGAGAACATTGACGTTCACGGCGCTGATATTGGCGAGTCTCGGACTCATCGTTACCAATCGGTCTTGGTCACGCTCAATGGCCGACATGTTTCGCGTGCCCAATCAAGCCCTGTGGTGGGTGGCCGGGAGCGCCCTGGCGTTATTGACGCTTGTGCTGACTCTCCCGTTTCTGCGGGAGGTATTTCGGTTCTCAGCACTCGAGCCCATTGATCTGGCTGTGTGTGTGGCTGCGGGGATTGTCAGTCTCGTCGCCTTTGAAGCGACGAAACGGTTTGGTAGAGGCAATGCGAAGGGACTGTCCATCCCGCAAATCCCGGCACCCCTCTGAGTCCGATGATGTTGGGGAACTGAAAGATCGTCGGTGATTGCGCTACGGGAGGCGCCCTCACACCCTTGCGGCTGGTGCGGAGTTTAGTAGTACATGACGGACGGGAGGCCAGGATGACTGCGGCAGCTAACTCCGATCTCGATTCCAGTTATGAGCATCTGCTGATGCTCTGGACTTCGGGAGTGCGCGACTATCATACGATGCTCTCCGACTACCTGACGGCGCATTCCATTTTCGTGGCGGTGATCGGCCTGATAGTGTCGCGGGAATTGCTGCCTCTGTCGTTCACCATCTTGATTGTCCTGCTCTGCGCGTTTGGCGTGTTGATGTGCCTCCAGATGGCGATCGTGCTTGGACGATTGTCGGGCCAGAATGCCTTGTGGGAGTGGCGGTTGCGCGGGATCGAGCAATCTCCCGGCTGGGATCGGCAGAAGCTGGTCACGAGTCTCTATCAGCTCCATGAGTCGAGGCAGCCGATTCAAGACCCACGGAACGAGCCGCCGGTATTCCTGCCGAACTGGGCGTTCCGCCAACATCGCCAGTGGTGGGCCCATCGCGCCGTCAGCTTTCCCTGGTTTTTTGGATCGGTGTACGGAGTATTTTTTGTCTGGGCCGCGGCACAGCTGATTCGACTGATAGCCGGCGGTTCATCCTAATATCGCCAGTGACGGGGGGGAGCTATGAGGAAACAGTGGGTTGCCATGTCAGCGCTTCTAGTGGTGGTCATGGCGTCACCTCTCTTGGCCGGAGACAGAGTTGGTCGGCAGAATCAACCGGATCAGCAACATCGTGTCGTCATGCATCTGAATTCAGGCGATGAGAAAGTTCAACGGGGAGTATTGAATAATATCCGTCATCTCTATCAGGCGGTCGGGCGCGAGCGTCTTGAACTGGAACTGGTGGTGCATGGGGCCGGGCTCGGGCTGCTCACCAAGAAGACGACCACATTCGGCGCTGAACTGGCTCAGCTCAAGACCGAGTACGGGGTGCAGTACACGGCCTGTTCCAACACGATGAAGGCGATGCAGGTCTCGCGTGAAGATCTGCTCGATGAAGTCGGCGATACGGTACCGGCGATGGTGCGGCTGATGGAGCGACAGGAGCAAGGGTGGGCGTACATAAAGCCGTGAAACGTGAAATATAACCTGAGAAACAAGAAGAAGGGGAAGGAGCATGGAATCGAAACCGAAAGTCTATCTGTACCACACGGCAGTGAAATGGACGGAGCAGCGCAAGGGAGTGATCTCCTGCGCGGGCAAACCCGATGTGCAGATCGCGACGCCGCCGGAATTCAAAGGGCACGACGGCATCTGGTCGCCGGAGGATTTGTTCGTGGCATCGGCGAATATCTGTCTGATGACGACGTTTCTCGCAGTGGCCGAGCGGGCCGGATTAGCATTCACGGCGTACGAGAGCTCCGCCGAAGGGCGGCTCGAACTTGTGGAGGGAAAGTTTCAGTTCACGGCCATCATGCTGAAACCGGTGATTACGCTTCCTGCCGGAGGGGATGCCGCCAAAGCGAAGGAGCTGATCGAAAAGGCTGAAGCCAATTGCCTCATTTCCAACTCCATGAAGGCTCACGTCACCCTCGTTCCAACCATTCGTTAATTCCCTCGTATTGGGGCATCCTGGGACAATGTGTGAAAGCTGGCCTGGGGTGTTTCTCGCCAGTTGAAGTTCACGCGCCCATCCGTCCTTCAGGCATAGAGGCTAACCTACTGGGATCATTGAATAGTTTTCTCGCCTGACTTCCGCACCGATGGCACATCGCTCGCATTACTTTTCTGGTAAACAGATGAGGTCGTATGCGTGTTGTCGGAATCATATTCAGCGTTGTGATCGGGATGGTCTCGGTCGGGTTCGGTGGCGGCGGATTGAAAGATCTTCCCGCGTCAGGGAAAGAATATGACGCGGTGACCGGTCGAGAAATCTATTCCAATACCTGCATCCGCTGTCATGGGATCGACGGCAAGGGAACGATGGGACTTCACCTCGTTCCAAAGCCGGCCGACCTGACCTCCCCGGGTATCCAGAGCCGGTTGGATGCCAGCCTCTTCAAACGAATTCACGATGGCAAGCCTAATACGGCGATGGGGGCATGGAGTACTGCATTATCAGACGACGAAATCTGGGATGTATTGGCCTATGTGCGAACGTTCCGGCAGGAGTAAGTCGCTTGATGTGCGGATGAATCTCTTTCAGGCTCCGTGCCTCCAACCAGCCGGTAGCACAGAGTTCATATATCCCTCAGACCAGGAGGTGCCATTGTGACATGCAACGTGGGCGGAATTGAGCGACCCATTCGAATTGTCGTTGGTATTCTGGCACTTGGAATCGGGGCCTTTGCGGGGTTGCCGCCGGTGGGTACCGGGGTGGCACTGGTGGTTGGGACTATTGCGCTGGTGACGGGCGCAATTGGATTTTGCCCGCTGTGGGCCGTGTTCGGGATCAATACCTGTCCCATCACCTCAGGAAGAAAGAGCTAGCGAGGAGCCCATGCGATCATATTTCTGGACCTGCGTTATGGTGGTTGGATTTTTGGTCGGCGAGGGGGGGTGCACGCCAACCCCGAAGGCCGTTTCGACTCTTGAGTCCGGCCACCGGGGGGACGGGTTAACGTCCGCTGATATGTTGTTTGCGCCGCCATCGCCGGATGCGATCCCGGGCGATCAGCGAGGGGAACAGATACGTTTAGGCTACAAGATCGTGGTCGATACGCAGGACTATGGGCGTCCCTATGTGGGCAATCGGCTGAATTGTACGAATTGTCATCTCGATGCCGGCATGAATCCGAACACCGCGTCTTTTGTGGGCATCAGCCGTTTGTATCCGGAGTATCGGGCGCGGGCGGACCGGCAGATGACGCTGGCGGACCGCATCAACGAATGTTTCGAACGCAGTATGAACGGCAAGGCCCTTCCCCCCGATAGTTCTAAGTTGCAGGCCGTCGTGGCCTATATCGAATGGTTATCGCAAAACGTCCCGCCGGGCAGTGCGGTGCCGTGGCGAGGGATTCCACGTCTGACCTCCAGTCACATTCCGGATCTCGTGAACGGCAAGAAGCAGTTTGCCACGAAGTGTGTGTTCTGCCATGGCGCGGACGGACAGGGGACGATGGCCGCGCCGCCGGTCTGGGGTCCGCATTCCTACAATGTTGCAGCCGGGATGGCTCGCGTCACGGTGGCGGCGTCGTTTATCAAGTCCAATATGCCGAGGGGCTGGGGTTGGACACTGACCGACGATGAAGCCTTCGATGTGGCGGCCTATGTGAACAGCCAGCCGCGTCCGGATTTCCCCGGCAAGCAGCTCGATTGGCCGAAGGGTGGCAAGCCGGCGGATATACCGTACTAAATCGTCGTTTGTCAGGCGGCAATCGAGCGTAGTCGGGAGGTGTGCGATGAATCTTACTGTGGCCTATCACGGTGGTACACGCTATGACATCACCAGCGGTCAGCATCGTGTGGTGACCGATCAGCCGAAAGAAGACGGCGGCCACAATGCGGGTATGAGTCCGGTCGAACTCTTTGTCGGCTCGGTCGCCAGCTGTGTCGGCTACTTCGTCGGTCAGTTCTGCGCGCGGCATGACATTTCGCGCGAAGGCCTCGCGGTGGATGCCGAGTGGGAGATGGCAGAAGGGCCTCATCGCGTGGGGAAGATGATGTTGGCGATCCGGTTGCCGCATCGTCTCACGCCGGACATGAAAGAGCGCTTGTTGAAGGTCGCCCAGGGGTGCACGGTGCACCAATCTCTCTCCGGTGCCCCGGCCGTCACGATCCAGCTCAATCCTCATGCACCGGGAGTGCATGCATGAGCGAATCCCTCTCACTGTCACGTCGAACCCTCTGGCAGCGCATGGCCCAAATCCTAGGCGGACTCGCGGTCTGGCATCAGGTGCGACCGGCGCCGGCCGAGCAGACGGCTTCACCGGAAACCGGCCCGCAGACCGTTCGCGTGATGCGGCCGTACGATGCAGAAACGCCCGTGCGCGAATTCACGTCCTATCTGACCCCCAATCATCGGTTTTTCGTGCGGAGTCATTTCGGCCCGCCCGCGCCTGAATTGATTGCGGCGGCCAATTGGCGGCTGCATGTCGGGGGATTGATCGAACATCCGTTGGAACTCACGCTCAAGGATCTCAAAGAATTCGAGCAGGTGACAATTACGGCGGTCGTCCAATGCAGCGGCAACGGGCGCGCATTCCATCGTCCGAAAGTGCCGGGTGTGCAATGGGAGCGCGGCGCGGTCGGCAATGCGCAGTGGACCGGTGTGCGGCTGCGGGACGTGCTGGCCAAGGCCGGTGTACGCCCCAATGGGAAACATGTGCAACTCCAGGGCGCCGATCGCCCGGTTGTATCGTCTGTCCCGTTATTTACTCGAAGCATTCCGCTGGAGAAAGCCGTTCATCCGGACACGATCCTTGCTTATGACATGAACGGGCGGCCCTTGCCGCTGCTGCATGGCGCGCCGTTGCGGGTCATTACTCCCGGCTGGATGGCGGACTCCTGCACCAAGTGGCTGACGGATATCACGGTGCAGGCGGATGAAGCTAAGGGCTATTACATGCAGACGGCCTACCGCGTGCCGGTCACGGCGATTCAGCCGAACTCCGGTCTGCCGGGGACCTCGATGGTTCCCGTCGAAGCGATGGTGGTGAAGTCGCTGATCGCCTTGCCGGCAAACGGCGACCAGGTCGGACGGGGACCGGTCACCGTGCAGGGCGTGGCTTGGAGCGGAGACGCCGCTGTCGCGACCGTGGAGCTCTCGTTCGACGACGGCAAGACCTGGGAACAGGCCCGGCTGGTCGGCGAGGACGAGCCCTACGCCTGGCGGCAATGGCAGTTTCTGTGGAGGCCCAAGACAGCTGGTGCCGTGACGATCCTCTGTCGAGCGACGGATGCCAATGGACAGGTCCAACCCCAAGAGAGCCCGTGGAACCCCGGCGGATTCTTGTGGAACGGGTGGGACCATGTTGCTATTACGGTGGCGTTATGATGACGCGGAGCCTTCCACTCATTGGCCTGTTCGTCTTGGGGCTTGCAGGGCTGGCTGCGATGACGGCGGCGCAAGAAGACGATCTGGCGTCGGTGAGCGCCGCGCTGGCGCCGCGTGCCGAAGGGTTGATCATTGCGCGTTGCTCGGTGTGCCACAGTCCTGATCTGGTGTCTCAACAGCGCCTGCCGAAAGACCGCTGGGCAGCGACCGTCGACAAGATGAAACATTGGGGGGCGGAGATTGCTGACGATGAAGCCGACCTTCTCGTGCGGTATCTGTCCGCCCGCTATCACCCGGCTGCGCCGGATCATCTGCCGACGCTTGATCATGAATTGAGAAAAGCGGAGCCGCTGACACAAGAGCCGGCGGACACCGGTCCGCTCGTCGGCGTATCGACAAGAGGGGCGGGCATCTTCGAACACAATTGCCAGGCCTGTCACGGCGCCGGTGCAACCGGTGGCATGGGACCGAAGCTGGCGAAGAATCCGATCCTGAAACAGGACGATCTGTTCTGGGAAACTGTGTTGCATGGGCGGGGGCCGATGCCGGCCTGGGGATCGGTGCTGAGTCAGCAGGATATTGCCGATGTTCACACATGGTTACTGACGAAGTAGCGGAGAGCGGAGTTCACTACAGAGGAAAGGAGCGGCATGAACGTGAGAAAGAGCGTGGTTGTCGGAGGGGCGTTGCTGACGTTGGTGGGAGCGCTGTCGATTCCGCCGGTGTTGTTCGGCGCCGATCTGCCGAAGGCGAAGGAGCTGGTCCAGCAGAACTGCGTCCAATGTCACCGGATGGAAGGCCAGGCTGAATCCCGTTTCAATCTCAAGGCGCCCGATCTTATCTGGGCCGGGAGCAAGTATAACCGGGCCTGGTTGATTCGATGGTTGACCGGCAAAGAAGCGCCTCTGTACGTCAAAGGGTATCGCTGGGATCAATCGCAGGAAGCGCATAAACATGTGACCGTATCGGAGGCCGAGGCCAACGGCATCGCCGATTATTTTGCCGAGCACAACAAGGATCCCCGAGTGAAAGTCGGGGCTTTCGATGTTGGGAAGGTCTCCAAGTATGAAGTGGCGTTCGGCGGGATGGCTTACAAGGCGCACGCCTGTCTCGGCTGTCATACGATCGAAGAAAACGGGAAGCTCATCGGCGGACAGCAGAGCATTGCATTGGAGAAATCCGGACAGCGGTACAACATGGATTGGCTGTTCCGTTTCGGCCAGAACCCGCAGGATTTCATCATTCACACCGGGGAATTTCTGGCCGACGCCACCGAGCCGCAATTGCGGGCGGTCATCGGCTATCTCGCCGCGCAGGGCGTCCCTGACTTCACGTATTACGAGCCTTGGACGGCGCCGGAATTCGCAAAGGCGAGCCCGGGGCGCGGCAAGATCATTTACAAGGAGTACTGCATGCAGTGTCACGGAGCCACCGGAAAAGGCGACGGACCTGCGGCCCCCACTCTTGAGCCGAAACCGGCGATTCACGCCAACATCAATTTCAGCGAAGTGCCGACGGAATATCTCTACAACATGATCAATCACGGCGGCGCGGCGATGGGAAAGTCCGCCAACATGCCCTATTGGGGTCTGACCATCGGGCAACAGGGCGTGGCCGATGTCATGGCGTATTTGAAGACGACGTTCAAAGGGCCGAAGTAGCGCAAGCGCGGGAGGCGTCTCTCTCGAAGCGTAATGCGCGAGAGACGCCTCACCGTCCGATTTGCGAGCGACGCTTGACGAGTGACGATTCACGGAGGAGCAATTAATGGCGACGTTTATTATTTCTGGGAGCCGCGGCACGGATGATCCCACGATGGCGACGCTCCCGTTCGTCGCGGCGAAAGCGGCCAAGGAGCAGGGGCACGATGTCGTCCTCTGGCTCTGGAATGAAGCGGTCACGCTGGGACGGAAGGGCACAGCCGATCATGTCCATGGCGTGAATTTGACTCCGTTAAAAGACTTGCTTGCCGGGGTGCAAACTGCAAATATTCCCATATGGGTCTGCGGCGCCTGCGCGGTGGCCAGGCAAATCGGCGGAGCGGATCTGGTCGCCGGCGCGTCTATTAAAGGCATGCCGGATTACATCAAAGCGGTCGCGGAGCGGGACCGCAGTGTCGTATTCTAATTCGCGGAGCGAGTCTAACGCGGGGGGATGTCATGGCTGCTGATGATGAGTCGACCGGCAAAGCCAAGAACAAAAAAGAGAGCCGAAACGAGCAAGGCTCCGATGGCATTATCGGTCATGACGGCGAACTGTTGGCCGATGAACTGGAAACCATTCCCACGGCGATCCCCAAGCAAGGTGATGGCTATCGCCAGAGACAGAGCAAAACCGTCGATCAGATCGCCTATGCGATCGGTGTAGCCGGGCACGCGTTGACGGATGACGAACTGATTCGCATCAACACCCGAAGAGGGCTGCTGACACTCCTGAAGCGTAAAGAGGTCGATCTGGAGGAAGTGCGCAAGACGCTGCTCTATGAGCAGGAATTGCGGCAGCTTCAGGTTGAACTCGTTCGATTGCAACGGTGGGTGCAGGAGAGCGGCCAGCGCATTGCGATTCTGGTCGAAGGCCGCGACGCGGCCGGCAAGGGCGGCACGATCCGTCGGTTTACCGAGCATCTGAATCCTCGTGCGATGCGCGTGGTCGCGTTGCCGAAACCGAGCGATGAAGAAAAGGGCCAATGGTATTTCCAGCGCTATATCCGGCAATTGCCGAACAAAGGCGAGATCGTCTTCTTCGACCGCAGTTGGTACAACCGCGCGGTGGTCGAACCGGTGATGGGATTCTGCAGCAAGAAGGATCATCAGCGCTTCCTGCAGCAGGTCACTGAGTTCGAGCATATGCTCTATGAAGATGGCGTGACCATCATCAAGTTCTGGTTTTCCATTTCCAAAGAAGAGCAGGCGAAACGGTTTGAAGCGCGCCGGCAGAATCCCCTCAAACAGTGGAAGCTGAGTCCGGTCGATGAGAAAGCGCAGGAACTCTGGGATTCCTATACACGCTATAAAGAGGAAATGTTCAGTAAAACGCACGCCACCTTCAGTCCCTGGATCATTGTGAAGGCGAATGACAAGCAGTCCGCCCGGCTGGAGAGCCTGCGGTATGTGTTGAATCTCCTGCCCTACAAGGGCAAAGAAGAGACCCAGATTCGTCTGACCCCGGATCCCAATATCATCACGCGCTTTCATCGCAAGATGGTGGAGCTCGATTTGTGAGGAGCAGGATTGCGGCCATGACAATTACACGTATGCTGGCGGTTGTGCTGGCTTGTGCGGTCTTGAGTGCATCGGCCTTGTCGGCGGCTGAGCGCCAGATGATGCAGTCGCTGGTGCCGGCCGACAAGCTGGCGGAAGCGCGCGCATTGGCGAGTCCGTTGCCGGATTCTGCCGAGATCGTCGAGAAGGGCAAGGCGCTCTACAACGGCAAAGGCACCTGCTTCAATTGCCACGGCAAAGACGGATCGGGAAACGGCATGGCGGCAGTCGGCCTCGATCCCTCGCCGCGTAATTTTCAGCACCATGGATTCTGGCGGCATCGGACGGAAGGCGAGATTTACTGGGTCATCAAGCACGGCTCGCCCGGGACGGCCATGATCGGATTCGGCGATCAGCTCACCGACGAAGAGATCTGGTCGATCATCCAATACGAGCGGAGCTTTGCCGGAGAGCATGGTCACGGGATGATGGGGCGCGGCGAGGGTATGGGCCCTGGGATGGGACCCGGCGGAGGAATGGGCGGCATGGAGCATCGAGGCCCGAGAGGTGGAATGGGCGGATGTGAGGGCGAAGCCTGTAATCGGTAATATGAGAGTACCATTGCGGTGAAGCTAGAGCCGTCCTCTTGAGACGGCTTCAGCTACCGCATCGATCACGCCAGTCAGAATCCTTTCATCGGCAGTGTCCTTCCTCATGGTTCCCTTCCTCTCGGTCATTCAGCGATTGCACATATGACTGACGGACCGACCTGATCATCTTTCTCCTGCTTGCCACTGGGGCCTTTTGCATCAGGCCTCTTTCCCTTCAAGACCTGGAATGCCCCAGTACCGCTCTTCTTCATCTCCTTTCCGCTCTGTAAGCACTCATCAAACCGGCGCAATCGGCGGATGACCGGCTGGTCGAGTCTGGCATGAACCTGGCTTTTCAATTTATGAGGAACTTATTCATCACGGAGGAATAGCCATGGATAACCACGACGCACGATGTTCATCACAAGCTGTTGCCCTGGCCTTTCTCGGCGGTGCCCTTGCGGGAGCGGTCGCCGGGATTCTGCTCGCGCCGAAGTCGGGAGAAGAGACGAGGCGTGAGTTACGAGGATATGCGAGGAAGGCGGAGGAAGAGGTGATCGAGAGAGCCAAGGAAGCGCGGGCCGCGCTCGATGACATGATTGAGCGAGGGAAGCATTTCGTGGCCGAGAAACGCGCGGATGTTGACGCCGCGGTCACGGCAGGCAAAGAAGCCATGAAAGAGAAGATGGATAAATGTTGTAGCTGACGCGGCCATCGTCAGGAAGGGGTAGAGCGATGCTACTGGTCGACGATATTCGAAAGAAGCTGATTGCCCAACGGCGTGAGTTGTTTCGGGAAGTGGCCAAGACGGAAGAGGATCTGCGCTGGCTCCAAAGCGATATCGAAAGCGAAGTGGAGGAGCGGGGGCAGGAGGAGACGATAGTGCGGCTGCTCGATCGTTTGGACGGGCGAGAGAAGGCCGAGATCGAGGCGATCGACCGGGCGCTTTTCAAGCTGGGGTCCGAACAGTATGGCCGATGTGAGCAATGCGGAAAGGCTATCCCTCAGTCCAGGCTGGACGTAGTCCCTGCGGCCGCCATGTGTATGGTTTGCGAACAGGCGGGAGAGACCCAGGCGGCGCTCAGGAAATAAGTGAGTAGATCGTCCGCGCTCATGAATCATTTATCAGGAGCGTAACGGACAGCCGGAGAGTCCCCGACGCGGTCGACTGAACAGCCGGAGACGACGCCAGATGGAGTTTAAGGATTACTACAAGCTTCTCGAGGTTGACCGCACGGCGACGGCCGACGACATCAAAAGCGCCTACCGCAAGCTGGCGCGCAAGTATCACCCCGATGTGAGTAAGGAGCCCGGAGCTGAAGCGCGCTTCAAGGAAATCGGCGAAGCCTACGAAGTACTTCAGGATCCGGAGAAGCGCGTCGCCTACGACCAACTCGGCGATCGCTGGCGAGGGGGGCAGGAATTTACCCCTCCGCCCGAATGGGGTGCGGGGTTCGAGTTCACCCCAGGCGGCGATTCCGCAGCGGAAGGTACCGACTATAGCGACTTCTTCTCCACTCTGTTCGGCAACTTCTCTCGTCACGGCGCATCCACTCGTGCTCATGGCGAGGACCACCATGCCAAGATCTTCATAGATCTTGAGGCCGCATTTCACGGCGGAACCCACACGGTGACCCTGCGCTCGCCGCAGGTGGAGGCGCAAGGCCGGGTGGTGCTGCGGGAGCGGTCGCTGAATGTCCAGATCCCCAAGGGCATCCGTGAAAGCCAGCATATCCGACTTGCCGGGCAAGGTGCGCCGGGAATCCAGGGGGGTACCCCCGGTGATCTGTATCTCGAGATCCATTTTCATCCCCACCCCCTCTATCAGGTGCAGGGTCGGGACCTCTCGCTGTCATTGCCCATTGCACCCTGGGAAGCGGCGCTTGGGGCGACGGTCAAAGCGCCGACCCCGACCGGCGTGGTGGAAGTCAAAATCCCTCCGGGATCACAGAGCGGGCGGAAGCTACGACTCAAAGGACGTGGCATACCCGGCGAACCTGCCGGCGATCTCTATCTCGCCCTGAACGTGGTTCTGCCGAAAGCGGACACGGAGTCGGCCCAACAGATTTATCAGACCATGGCTCGGGAACTGGCGTTCAATCCGCGCCAAGCACTGGGGGTCTAATTATGGACAGAGAGCAGGACATTCTGATGGGCAGTGTGATCGGTGATGAGGGTGTGTTGTCGATCGAGGAGTTAGCGAAAGCCTGTCGCGCGGAGGCGCAGTGGGTTATCGAATTGGTGGCCGTGGGGGTGCTGGAGCCGCAAGGTACGGAAACCTCGCGCTGGCGGTTCCGCGCGGCGGATCTCACCTGTGCCCGCCGGGTAGCCCGCCTGCAACGTGATTTTGATGCCAGCCTCGATGCGGCCGCAGTGATGCTCGATCTGCTCGATCAGATCGAACAGTTGCGCGCTCGCTTGAAGCGGGCGGGGCTGGACGTGGATGCATGAGCCGTTGCACATCGTCTGTCCCCATTGCCGGAGCGTCAATCGCGTGCCCGGAACCCGTCTGAGCGAAGGCCCTAAATGCGGCCAGTGTCACGAGCGGCTGTTCACCGGACATCCGATCGCGCTGACAGCGGAGGATTTCAACCTGCATGCCACCCGAAGCGACATTCCTCTGGCCGTAGATTTCTGGGCGCCGTGGTGCGGCCCATGCCGAATGATGGCGCCGGCGTATGAGCAGGCTGCCAAGATTCTGGAGCCACAGTTTCGTCTGGCGAAGGTAAACACCGAAGAGGAAGAGGCGCTTGGGGCTCGCTTCGGCATTCAGAGTATCCCGACCGTGATGTTGCTTCGCGGAGGGCGTGAAGTAGCGCGGCAATCCGGAGCCCTCGGCCTACAGGACATTGTGCGTTGGGTTCGCAGTCAAATCTAGGATGATCATCCCGCGTCGCGTGTTAACTTCGCAGCTCAGGTGACCCAGACAAGGACCGCAGCGTAACTGCGCAAGAGTATCTTGGAGGGGAGATCAGTCACGGCTATGGCGTGATGTAATATGACGTTTGACGATGGCTACTAACGCCTAGCTCATAACCGATCTACTAAGACCAATCACTTCATACTTCGGCAGAATCTCAGCGCGAACGTGCTTTTGTCCGTTCCCATACCGCTTCAATCGCCGCCTACAATACCTTGGTGATCTTCTTGATCGATGAGTCTTCCTGACTGGTGGCAACGGTAAAGCCAAGCGTTGCCACTAATTTAAGCATTTCGTGGTTGCTTGCCATGACTTCGCCCTCCATAGCCTTTAGCCCCTTGCTGCGGGCTGCGTCGATCAAGCTGCCCATCAGCCTGTGGCCGATCGCCTTGTGCTGCCACTGGTCGCTGACCACCAGCGCAAATTCGCATGATTCTCCATCTGGATTGATGGCATAGCGGCATACGCCGATTTCAACTTCCCGGCCCTGCTCTTCGGTCACGGCGATCAGCGCTAACTCACGGTCGTAGTCGAGTTGGGTAAAACGCACCAGCATGGGTTCGGAAAGCTCTTGCACGGCGTGCATAAACCGGAAGTATTTCGCTTCTTCCGACAGGTGGCGCACAAATTCCTGTTCGATCGCGGCGTCTTCGGGACGCATAGGACGAATGTTGATGTCCGTGCCATCGGGCAATTGCCAATGTGTGACCAGGTGGGCCGGGTAAGGATGAATCGCCATGTGGGCGTAACGGTCGGCTGAGACCGGCGCAAAATCCACCACGACGCGCGCATCGACCACTATCAGGCCATGCTCATCCACAATCAGTGGATTGATATCCATTTCCTTTAACCATGGCAGTTCGCACACCATCTCGGAAACCCGTAGAAGCAGACTTTCCAGCGCCTCCATCTGCACCGGCGGCATATGCCGAAACGAACCGAGCAGTTTTGCGATGCGCGTGCCACCGATCAGTTCTCTTGCCAGAAAACCGTTCAGAGGGGGCAGTGCAATGGCGCGATCCCTCAGCACTTCCACTGTGGTGCCTCCCGCGCCGAAGCTGATAACCGGGCCGAAAATCGGATCCGAGATGACCCCTACCATCAATTCGCGCCCGTTGGGCTTACGCACCATCGGCTGGAGGGCGATGCCGTCGACTCGTGCATCCGGACGGTTTGCCTTCACCTCCTCGAGAATCTCGTTATAGGCCGCGCGAACTGCGGCGGCATTCATCAGGTTTAGCTTCACACCGCCGGCATCGGATTTGTGGGTGATGTCCGGCGAATTGACTTTCATTGCCACCGGGAAACCGAACTCCTCCGCCAGCAGGAGTGCCTCGCCGGGAGAACGGGCAACCACCGTATTCGCCACCGGAATATGGAAGGCCGACAGTAGCGCCTTCGATTCCATTTCAGACAACACCTTGCGCCGTTCCGCCAATACGGTCTCAATCACCATGCGTGCACCCGCTACATCCGGCACATCGTGGTGCGACAAGGGTTCCGGTACTTGTGCCAACAGGCGCTGATTGCGGTAATAGGCGGTGATGTAAGAATAGGCCTCGACTGCCGCTTCAGGGTTGCTAAATGATGGAATTCCAGCCTGAACGAACTGTGCCCGCCCGTCCATGGTTTGAGAAGCCCCCATCCAACTGGTGAGCAGCGGCTTGCTGAATTTTCCTGCGTCATCGACCAGCAATTTGGCGACTTCCAGCGGCTGTGTCATTGCCTGGGGGGTGAGAATCACTAGCACACCATCCACGCCGGGGTCCTCCATGCAAATGCCTACGGCGTCACGATAGCGCTGCGGCGTGGCGTCGCCGATGATGTCTACCGGGTTGTTGTGCGACCAGGTAACAGGTAACACCTGGTTGAGCCTCTCGACGGTTTCGGGAGACAGGCTGGCGACGCTCACACCCAGATCCACCGCGCGGTCGATTGCCATCACGCCGGGTCCGCCGCCGTTGGTGATGATGGCCAGACGGTTGCCGCGGTACCTGTGGGGCGAGGCGAGTGACTTCGCGGCAGAAAACAGCCCGCCGATCGATGCCACGCGGACCACTCCGGCGCGACGCAGCGCGGCGTCGAACACGTCATCCGAACCAACCAGCGCGCCCGTGTGCGACATCACCGCTCTTGAGCCGGCATCATGACGCCCGACTTTGATCACGAACACTGGTTTACTTCTTGCGGCAGCGCGCAAGGCACTCATGAAGCCACGCGCTTTGCGGACGCCTTCGACATAGACCAGAATACTGCCGGTCTCCACGTCGGTCGCGAGATAGTCGAGAATTTCACCAAAGTCCACATCGGATGCGGCACCCATCGACACCACACTTGAAAAGCCGATGTCGTTGGCCGGTGCCCAGTCGAGGATAGCCGTGCACAAGGCCCCCGACTGAGAAACCAGCGCAAGGTTCCCAGCCTTGACGCTGCCTTTGAAAAACGTGGCGTTGAGCCCGATCGCTGTACGGATAATCCCCAAGCAATTGGGGCCGATGATACGCACCCCATAGTTCTTGGCATTGGCCAGCATCGTGCGCTCGAGCGCAGCGCCTCGGGTACCCACTTCGGTGAAACCGGCGGAGAGCACCATCGCAGCGCGCACGCCATGTTTGCCGCAGGCCTCGATGATATCGGGCACGGTCTCGGCCTCAGTGCATATCACGGCCAACTCGACTGGGGTTTCGATTTCTTTTATTGTGGCGTAGGCACGCCGGCCCTGCACTTTCTGATGGGCTGGATTTACCGGATAGAGTAAGCCCGTATACCCACTCCCCAGGATGTTCCGGAATACGATCTCGCCCACTGCATTGGTACGCTCGCTGGCACCGATGACGGCTACCGACCTGGGAGAAAAAAGGCTGCGTAGGTAATGCTGTCCCATGGCTTGCACTCGTGGTGGTGGAGGTGAATGCAATACTACTACATTGCGGCCTGGCGGAACTTTAGTATTTGTGAATCCATAGTAGAGGATCCAATTGTCGCATTGTGCGCCAGTACCGATCGGGCTGCTGGAGCAATTGACCCCATTCTCATCGACCACATTTCAGAAGAGTCAGCCAAGTTGCTGTCTCTGTGAAATAATCACGTGCTTCTGGTGGAGTGGTCGGAGGCATGCCCATTGCTCATCATCCTGGTATAGGCCGATTGATAGTTTGGCGGGTGAGCGGCGCACTCTGACTTACTGATAGCAACAGCTGGATGCTATTGAGAGGGGTTTGGAATGTTTCAGAGTTGGTCGCAATCAAGATACAAAGGGAAGCAGGTGCTTCTTGGAGCGGCGAGTCTTGGAGCTCTCTGTGTGTTGTTCTTCGCTGGTTGCACGAAGGTCGAACATCGCCACGGAGAGCAACGGTCGAATCCTATTCTGACGTCCGATGTCAGACAGGCCATTCCGCTGTCGCCGGCAGCCGGAACAGAACATCGCGCCGTGATGCTGCAGCATCTGGAAACCATTCAAGTGATCATGAATGCGCTGGTTGATGAAGACTATGAGTTGGCGAAAGGTTTAACGGAAACACATCTGGGCTTCTTCATGCATCGGCAGGCGATGGCGAATCAGCAGCCGGGGAACTTTCCTCCGGCCTATCATGACCTGACCATGGCCCATCATGCGGCCGCGGAGGAGCTTGCCCGCATCATTCCGACAAAAGATCTCAAGCAGATTCTGCCGCAATTCAATAACGTGTTGAAGGCCTGCGTGGCCTGCCATCTGGAATACAAACTGCGAAGTTCATAGGGAGGGAGCGTGTATGCCCGAACGCACCATCAGCACCATGTTTGACGAAGACCATGAACGGCTGGATGCGCTGTTCAAATCCTTCCAGACTCTGAAGCGAAGCGATTTTCCCAAGGCCAAGAGCGCATTTCTTGAGTTCAAGGCGGGACTGCAGCGGCATGTGGTGTGGGAGGAGGATGTGTTGTTTCCCCTGTGGGAGAGAAAGTCGGGGATGACCGGCGGAGGCCCCACGATTGTCATGCGTAACGAGCACCGGGAAATCGGGGACTGGTTGGAAGCCATTTATCGCAAGATCCAGGCGCAGAATCCGGACACCGAGCGGGAGGAAGAGACTCTGCTCGATTTGCTGGACCGGCACAACATGTCGGAAGAGGAGGTGCTCTATCCTGAAATGGATCGCATGATCAGCGCAGAGGAGCGCGAGACAGCGTTTCGCGCCATGGAGCAGATTGCCTAAAGCATGATGCCTGGCGGAGAAGGACGTTGTTCATGCCTGATAGGGTTGCTCGATGGTCTGGCTTCTTTGTGGGGGTCTTCGTCGCGGGGGTATGGATCGGGGGCAGCGAAGGAGCGTCGCACGAGACCTTATTGGTACCCGTTGCGGTTGACCAGACAATCAATCCCCACAGCGATCTGATCTTTCGCGCCACCGGTGCGAAGACTTGTTGGGACTGTCACCGGGCGGAACGAGACCAGAGCCTCAGCCCCCGGACGTTGGATAACGATCTGGTCAGAAATCTTCGGTCGAAAGCGCAGGGCATTCATGGCCCCGGGCGTTTTGCCGACTGTCTTCGTTGTCATGCGGGAGGACGAAAGGGAGTGGAGAAATACTAGTGGGCTACTGCACATCTCCGCCGCACCTATGAGGTAAGCCCGGAACAGCTAACGCAGAAGGAATATCACGATGAGAATATCCTACGTTGGTCTTGCCCTGATCGGGTTTGTCTTATGTGATGGCCATTCTGTTCAAGCGGCGCGGCAGCAGGCAAGCCAGTCGACTTCCGCACAAGGCAATGCCGGTGCCGGGCGAGCGGTGTTCAACGGGAAAGGCGTCTGTTACTACTGTCATGGTGTCGACGGGCAAATGGAGAAGCGGCCTCAGTTAGCCGCCGATACCGCTGCATTGATTGCCCGCCTGAGTCCTCCGCCGGCCGATCTCCGTAATTCGAAAACACTCCATCTGAAAAACGACAAGCAGCGTGCGAAAGCCGTTCGTGAGGGCCATCCGGGCACCGGGATGTTTCCCGATACGACGATGACGAATCAGGAACTTGCCGATACTCTGGCGTATCTGGCCCTCCTTAGGAAGGGAGGCGCAGCGGCACCCAAGTGATGCCGGAAAACGAAATGGAGTGATGCCGATGAATAGATGGGTGATCTGCGCCGTCCTCTCTTTAGTCGTTCTTGAGGTCGCGGGAAACGGGGTTGTGAATGGGGCGAGCGACGGTGGGCCGCAGAACGCGGACACGATTGGATCGAGCGGGAGTGTGTCGATGCGTCCTGTGGGGGACAGCAGCAGAGGCGAGGAACTCTACAATGCCAGTTGTATTGTCTGTCATAAATCCGGTGCCACAGGTGGCCTTGGTCCCCGGTTAGCGGGCAATCCCGTGCTATCCAATGAGCATGCGTTTTGGAAAGTCGTGTACGAAGGGCGGCACGTGATGCCACCGTTGAAAGGCGCGATCACCGAACAGCAGATGGCCGACATTCAAGCCTGGCTGAAGACGTTGCGGTGACTTGAAGAAAATCAAAAGGTCCGACACCGGACGTTCCTCCATGACCACGCCAAGCCTTCTCAAGTCGGTGGTTGTCTTCGCGGTCAAGCAATCCTCTCAATGAGGCTGCAGTGGGGTTCGGGGCGTCGCATCGCTCGCAGTACTGGTCTGTGCGAATCTTCCGACGTTCGCTTTTCCCCAATCCCACTGCCCGGGAATCCATGTGAATATTCTGAACGTAAGAAACAGCTGACGCGAAAGGGTGTTTTGGGCGCGCCTTCATTCTCTGCCGCCAGCTTCCTGTATAACGGCGAGACCCTGGATCTGACGATGAGCCTGCACTACTGACGGCTCGTTGAATCAAAGCCGGATTGGGATAAGGGGGCTGTCCCATTAAGTTCTGCCCGGTGGTTCTCCTGGAGAGTTTCGGCTCTTTGCTGATGATGATCCGCAAGCTTCCGGAGTTCGATCACTTCCTTGCGGCATTCTTGGCCGGCAATCTTGAGGCCGCTTCGCCGGAAATTCTTAGGATCTTCGAGCGGAGTAATCTTCCGTGCCGAATCTTCAAACTTCAGAGCCGTAACTTCTGCTTGTTGAGCCTGTTTCTGATAGATCAATGCAGCCGAGAGATGGTCTTCGGCGGCTGCAGTTGATTGTAGTTTGCTCTCAAGTTCAGCAGGCAGGCGCCATTCACCGACTCCCGGGCAAGCAAGTGCTGATTCAGTCAACGCGATCATACCCGTAATAAAGGGCAGCAGAGTTCTCGATGTAAGAACAGAATGCTGTACAAGTGCCATAGTCTTTACCCTGTGTGTATAAAGCCAGCGTGAAGTTCCGTCAGCGAAGTGGCAAGTATGCATGAAAAGTTTTCGGACGCCAATCGAATGTTGACGCAAGATAGCTCTGGCGTGCGCATCGTGCGGATCCGCTCGCCGTCAGGGCTCAATAAATACGCGTGCAACTTGAAGGGTGGAATAAGGAAGCCGACCCCCAATTAGCGGGGGTTAGTACTCATCGTCCTTTGGTCAAGAAATATTACCAACGCTTGTGATGCGGGGCAGATACCGCTCATGCTCCAGTGGGTACCGGGCCGGTTCTAACTCACGGTTTCAGACGGCACGACGCTTCTGATGTACGACAAGACGTCGAGCATCTGCTGATCCGTCAACTTGCCTCGAAACCCGTGCATCGGGCTGAAGAGCACGCCATTGGAAATGGTCACGAGCAATTCCCAATCGGTCTTGGTGCGGGAGGCTTGCGACTGGAGGTTGGCGGGGCGGACGATGAGATCCTGGCTGTCCGGGCCTTTCCCATCCAGCTTACTGCCATGGCAGCGCAGACATTGTTTCTCGTAGACGGCCTGGCCGGCATCAGGGTTCCCCCGTGCGGTCTGTCCGGCGGCCCAGGAGGATCCGAGGATGACGAGACCGAGCGCACAGATCACGGAAAAGGTTCTCATAGCGGTGTGAACTCCTTTGTAGAACCGGCGTTACCGTACCACGAGGACGGAGCATCCGGCTTTATGAACGATGCCATGCGATACGCTGCCGAGAAGGAACCGATCCATTCCCGTACGGCCGTGTGACCCGACGATGAGCAAATCGTATCCGGTTGCCGCCTCGCAGACCGCGGTGACCGGATCGCCCGAGCGAACCTGGGTAGTGACGGTGACCCGCGGGCCGGCCAACGCTTTGGCTGCCTCGGTCACGATGTGTTCGGCCTGGCGCTTATGCTCCTCTGACCAGGTTTGGTAGCCTGCCATGATGTCCGGCTCGACCATGGTGAGCGACGGCACGATCGATAGGATGGTCAGGGCTACGGGATTTCTGAAAGGGTGTTTCGTGAGCCAGGACTGCACACGTGCGGCATCGTCATGGCCCTCGATGGCCAGGAGTACGCGCGCGACGGGCTTGGCTTTGCCTTTGACGATGAGTGTCGGGATGCGTGAGTGGAGCAATACATGATGCGACACGCTGCCGACGAGCAGTTCTGCGAGGCGGGAGTGGTCATGGGTGCCGACGACGATGAGGTCGGCCTTGAGGGCACTGGCGTTGTCGAGAATAAATGCGGCGGCGTGGTGCAGCTCGGACTTGGTCTTTACGGATGGGATATCGGCGGGTAACACGGTTCGGCCGCGTTCGACGGCCTGGCGTCCCGCGTCGATCATCGCTCCGCGGAATTCGTCGTATCCTTGTAGATTAGCCGCTCCGGCCAGCAGGGGCGATTGAAACATGCCCAGATCCACTCCGTGGACCAACAGGACCTCCTCCGGCTTGTATAAGAGGCCGAGTTGCTCAACCGCGGCAAACGCCTCATCGGACCAATCGACACCCGCGACAATCTTCATGGCTGCTCCCTGTGTGGCATTCCCGGCCTTGTAGCGGGGGTGTTAGGATTTCGTCCAGTTGACCCGGACGGAATCTTCACCTTCGCCATAGTGGATGTCCAGCTCACCATGATAGGCATGCTTCAATGCCTCGCCGATCTGCCTGGGTAAATGCGAATCCGTGGTCGAGACGACCAGCCCGTCCGGGGTGGTCTCGATGCTCATGATGCGGGCGAGAGGATGCTCTTTATTTTCTTTCGTTTCGATATTCTTGATCACACCCATCACCTGTTCCGACTGCTGGGAAGCAAAGCTGCCTTTCAGCATGAGCACGCCCTTCGGGCGCTTGTCCTGCAACCGATGGCAGGCGGGACAGATTGTTTCATGTGCGCCGACCGGCGGGGCAACCCAGCTCCACCGTCCATTATGAAACACTGCGCTGCATTTGGGGCACACCGTCGGCTCTTCCAGTTTATTCGGCAATTTGTACGAGTCGTGTCGGTGTTCTTCAACAAAACGGTCTCGGCGGGCCTCATGCCCTCCGGCATTGGGACTGTTGGTCATCGATCATACTCCCTTGGTTGAAGGCATGGCAGAACGTGTCCGTCTGGCATTGGGTTCACCCTGGAAGGCCTCGTTGGCCTGGTGCAGGGTGCGAATCACTTCGTCGTCCGTCACTTGCTCGAACTCTTCGTAGAAACAGCCGACGGCTGCGAACGGTTCCGGGGTCGAGAGAATCACGCACTCGTCGACGAGTGCTCGAATGCGTTCGGCTGTCGAGGGCGGCGCGACCGGCATCGCCACCACCACGCGCAAAGGATTCAGCGCGGACAGGGCATCGAGCGTGGCAAATAGAGTCGCCCCCGTCGCGACTCCGTCGTCGACAAGAATCACCGTCCGATGATTGAGGTGTGGTAAACCGCGCCCCTCGCGATAGAGGACCCGACGCCGCTCAATTTCACGGCGTTGCGCGGCGATTAGCCCGTCGAGATCTTCTTGGGAAAGCTGCATCCCCCGCACGGCTTCCTGGTTGAGATAGACGGAGCCCGTTTCGCTCACGGCCCCGACGGCATATTCCGGCGATTCCGGTGCCGCAATCTTCCGGGTGATGAAGACGTCCAGCGGGAGATGGAGCGCCATGCTCAGCTCATGTCCCACCTCGACCCCTCCGCGCGGAAGCGCGAGCACGACCGCGTGATGATCTCCCCGGTAGGCCTGCAGATGATTGGCTAACAGAATACCGGCATGGCGACGATCGCGGAACAACATTACGCCTCCCTTACTGCTACGTCATTCAACGAACAACGAAACCCGCGGCCTAGAACTCTCCGCCGACGGCACGCACTCCGATCAGGAGCAGTGCGATCAGCACCAGAACGCCGACCAGCCACCAGACGTGCCGATGGCGTGTCTGTGCGTCCTGGTGCCAGTGGATATCCCAGGGAATGTCCAAGTAATGGGGATGGCGAAACATCATCGCCTCCTTTCTAAACAGGTCAGTCTGAGGAAAGCGTACCCACTTCAGCCTAACCTTGAACTCGACCGCTTGTCTCAGGCCACTTTGACTTCGATCGATTTCGGCTTGGCCTTTTCCGATTTCGGCAATCGGACGTTGAGCAAGCCATCCTTGTATTCTGCCGTCACCTTCGTCCCGTCCGCATCTTCCGGCAGAGTGAAACTGCGCATAAAGCTTCCGTACGCGCGTTCGACTCGATGATACTTCTTCCCCTTCTCTTCCTTTTCATACTTCCGTTCGCCGGTAATCGTCAGGACATCGTCATGCACGTTCAGCTTGATGTCTTCTTTCTTCACATCCGGCAACTCGGCCTTGATCGCATATTCCTTCTCGTCCTCGCTGATATCGACCACCGGCGACCATTGGGCCACGGAAATCGCCTCGTTTTTCTCACCGCTTCCCGCCGGTGCACTCCGACCCAGGAGCTGAGAGAGGCGCTTCTCCAGTTCTTCCACTTCCTTAAAGGGGCTCCAGCGGCTCATCGGTTCCCATCTCGTGAGAGTACTCATAACCTATTCCTCCTTGCCTATACTGCGTTAGGCGTAATGTTGTGAGAAACCTGACTATTGACTGACCTCTGTGAGGCCAACCCGACCTTGTAACGCCCTGGACCCTCTTGCCGAAGCGTCACTCGCCCTGCACGACTCAAGTTGTCCAGAGCCAAAAACACCTGATTCCACGTGGCCTGGGGGCAGTGCGCCGTTAGCTCTTCTACGTCGCAATCCGGAGTCTCTTCGACCATCTCCAGGAGAATGGCGCTGAGATCTTGAGCGGTCGCCATGGTGCACCTCAACCAACCGGTGTATTGCTAAGAAGAGCAATAGCATCGACGGTGCCAAAGAAAAGAGGTCTTGCCAAAAAATGCAATTGGTGAAGATTCAACGGGTTCGATCATGGAGCCGGAGTCGGAGGTGAGAGAATGAATCGGGTACTGTTGCGTTATAGGACAGCGCCGATTGTGCCGCTGGGGAGTTGTTCGCCATTGATCTCGCACCGCTCTGCGTTATCAGAAAAGTAGGAGGGGAGGTGAGACCAGGATAATCGGAAGTTCCCGCTTCTGTGCTGGACGGTTGGTTCGGGGCTCGGGTCCAGGCCGGGAGTGGAGTGGGTCTGAGGGGATGCGCTTCTATCGCGGTGCCCGTAGGAGGCACGGCTCTAAAGAGAGCCCGAAGACTGAGAGGCGCAGAGTGATCGGAAAGGGTTGGGCGTGCCGGGTCGCTCGGTTTCACTCCAGAAGTGAAGGTCGGACCGGAGGGCTCCTCACAGAAGCGGGGTGTTTTATTGTTTCCTGTGAATGATGCCGGTCGTACCCGTCCCGGGTGCGGGTTCTTCGCCTCCAGTCCAGAGAACCGGAACGGAATTGGAGGAATGATGCTCAGAACAATGGATGCGGGGCCGTTCCAAAAGGAAGAATCGGCTCCGATTCACCACCGGCGTTTCCCGTAATACGCCATCTGCCGTTTTCCTTTTTCAGAAAGTGGACTTCTTCATACCAGCTATCGACCGGACTTCTCAGTTTGGTGTTCTTGGCGGTGCCCCAGACGACGCCGGTGCAAGTCATTTCAGCGGTAAGCTTGCTTCCGGCTCCTACCGTCCGGATGACTGAAAACGTGTGAAAGCTTTCCAGATCTTTGTAATGGTCGAAGAGTTGTGCCCAGACTTTCCGGATGTCGGCCTTCTTGAGGCCATGGTAGTAATAGTCATCCGCATACAACGCCATGATGCCATCCAGATCCTGGGCTTGCATCGCCTTTTCGGCCTGCTCGAAGGTGGCGAGCAAGTCCTTCGTCGTTTGTGGGTCGACCTCCAGAATCGTGCTCGCTGTGACCTGGGTTTTGGCAACGGCGAGAAGTGGTTGTGCCGCCCAGAGCCCTATCCCGAGACATGCGACACCCAAAATCGAGGCTGATCGAACATTCATAGGAATCGTCCTCCTGTGAGTGATCTGTCTGTGACCGTGAGTATGAGAACTGCAAGGTAGAGACCAGGAAGTAAGTGCGGCGGCCTGCGCGATCTTCTTGTGAATCCAGGGATTCCAACTCAGGGGCAGGGCATAAGGCTGTCTCAGTTTGTCGCAGAAATCACCAGAGCAGGAGAAGGCTAGTGGCAAATCGCGTCAGCAAGGTTATCAAGGTCGTGATTATGGGGGCAGCCGGCCGAGACTTCCACAACTTCAACGTCGTGTTCCGATCCGACCCCGACTACCGGGTCATGGCCTTTACTGCCGCGCAGATTCCCAACATCGCGGGACGGATGTATCCGCCCGCTCTGGCCGGAGCGCTGTATCCGGACGGTATCCCGATCATGCCGGAGGAATCTCTGGAAACCCTCATTGCAGACCAGGCGGTTGATCAAGTGATTTTTGCGTACAGCGATGTCTCGCATGAAGAGCTCATGCATAAGGCATCGCGTGCACTGGCCGCAGGCGCGGACTTCCGGCTGATGGGTCCGCATGCCACGATGCTCCGGTCGACGAAACCCGTGATTTCCATCTGTGCGGTACGGACGGGAGCCGGCAAGAGTCCGGTGGCCAGGCATGTGGTTGCCGGCTTCGCGGCCTCATTGGGGAGCTTCTAACGAAAGGCCGGGGCCATGCAACCCGATATTCCGGGAGTCGCGAGGACCGTTCATGAAGCAGCGCCTGTTGTTTAAGAATCTGCCGAAAATCCAGGCGAAGCGATTCAAGAAGTTGAGGTTGGAGAAAGAGCGGGAAGCGGCCAAGGGGGCAGCGGTCAAACCGAGCAGGAAACGGTCTCAGAGAAAAAGAAGCGACAAGGCGGGGCCGTGAAGCCCGCTTCCAGCCAGCCGTAGGAGAGAGAGAGCAGGCCACCTATGCCGGTACACAATGCGGATATCGCCGCGGACTTCGATGAGTTGGCGGACCTGCTTGAGATTGAAGGCGCCAACCCGTTCCGCATCCGCGCCTATCGTAACGCGGCGCGTACACTTCGCGATCTGCCTCAGGATGTCGCGGCGATGCTCGCAAAGGGCCAGGATCTGACCGAATTGCCGGGGATCGGCAAAGATCTGGCCGCGAAGATTCGGGAGATTGTCGAAACCGGCACAGCGGCCATGCTGGAAGAACATCGAAAGACGGTGCCGGCGACGCTGGTCGAATTGCTCAAAATCCCCGGTATCGGACCGAAGCGGGTGAAAGTGCTGTATCACGATCTCGGTATCCGGACCCTCGACCAGTTGCAAAAGGCGGCGGAGGAGGGGCGCGTGAGAACGCTCCGTGGGTTCGGAGACAAAACCGAACAATATCTCCTGCATCATCTGCAAGCCAGGACCGGTGAAGCGAAGCGCGTCAAACTGGCGATTGCGGCCCAATATGCCGAATCTCTGATCGCATACCTCAAAGAGTCTCCCGGGGTGGAACGAGTTGTCGCAGCGGGGAGCTACCGGCGGGCGAAAGAAACGATCGGGGATCTCGATCTTCTGGTCACGGCTGCTCCCGGCAGTGCTGTGATGGACCGGTTCGTGTCCTATCCGGAAGTCGAAGAGGTGCTGGCGCAGGGTGCCACGAAAGCAAGTCTTCGCCTTGCCTGTAAGCTGCAAGTCGATGTGAGGGTTGTACCCGGGGAAAGCTATGGAGCGGCGCTTCAATATTTCACCGGGAGCAAGGCGCACAATGTGGCGCTTCGCCAGATGGCTCAACGGCGAGGGCTCAAGATCAATGAGTACGGAGTGTTCAAGGGCGATCGAGCTGTCGCTGGCGCCACCGAAGAATCGGTCTACGCCGCGGTGGGGCTGCCCTGGATTCCACCGGAACTGCGGGAGAATCGCGGAGAGTTCGACGCGGCGCTGGCCGGACGCCTGCCGAGGCTCGTGGAGGTTGCCGATCTGAAAGGGGACCTGCATGCCCATACCAAGGCGACCGACGGTCAGAACAGCCTCAAAGAAATGGCGGCGGCGGCGCGCGACCGCGGGCTGGAATATCTGGCGATCACCGAGCATTCACGACGGCTCGCGATGGCGAAAGGCCTCGATTCCCAACGGTTGCGTGAACAGCTTGAGGAGATCGACCGGCTGAACGACACCGCGATCGGCATCACGCTCTTGAAGGGGATCGAGGTGGATATTCTGGAGGACGGCAGCCTGGATCTTCCGGATGACGATCTGAGCCGGCTCGACCTGGTTGTCGGCGCCGTCCATAGCCACTTCCGGCTCTCCCGGCAGAAGCAGACCGAGCGGATTCTGCGGGCCATGGACCATCCGTATTTTACGATCCTGGCGCACCCCAGCGGCCGGCTCATCGATGAACGTGCGCCGTACGATGTGGATATGCCGCGGGTCATCCGTCATGCGCGTGAGCGGGGCTGCTTCCTGGAGGTGAATGCGCATCCGATCCGTCTGGATCTGGCCGATACAGACTGTCAGCTGGCGAAAGAAGCAGGCGTCATGGTGAGCATCAACTCCGATGCCCACAGCACCCTCGACCTCGGGAATCTCCGGTACGGGGTGGGACAGGCGCGACGGGGGTGGATCGAAACGCGCGAGGTCCTGAATGCCAGGCCACTGCATGAGCTGCGCCCATTGCTCATGCGTACGATGCGGAGGGCGTGAAACCGTCACGCTCAGGCGTGAGCGGTCCGGACTACGCAACGATCATGAAGCGGCCTCACTTGGAATTGAAGGAGGAATAGCAGGGATGAATCCTTTTACGGGATTGTGGCTCATAGGTGTAAACCGATACTTCAGCCACAAGGAAGGAGTTGCGTATGATCAAACGCTCAAGTCTATCCGTCGCGCGAGGGCAGGCTCATGCCGACCACTGTCATCGTTGCGGCGGTCTCATGGTTCCGGAGCCGGTGCACGAACTCGCCTCGTTCGACTGGCGCTGCGTCAGTTGCGGCGAGCGGATCGATCCGGTGATTCTCGCCCATCGTCGGCAACCCGTCGCGGAGCCGGAACGTGGACACATCGGTACCAGCCAGAGACATTTCTCTCTCAGCTAACCCACAGGCCTGCCGGAACAAGGGAGCCTTGCCGCTCCCTGTTCGGACAAGGCCGACAGTCCCGCCGGCTTCAAGACCGGAAGCAAGAGTCCACGATACGACGAATTGAACGTGCGCCGCAGCGCATTGGTGCGTCATGCGGTTGACGCACGATCATGTGCAGGAAAGGGGGCGCTGATGCCCACGCCGGAAGAGTTGCTCGCCAAAGCCCGGAAGCCGGCCGAAGAGGCGCTCCGGCTCCACGCTTATTACAAGGGCAAGATCCAGACGGCGCCCAAGTGTCCCATTCGAGGCGTCGAGGATTTCTCGATTTGGTACACGCCGGGCGTCGCCGCTCCCTGCCGTGCGATTCAGGCTCGGCCGGATTTGGTTTATGAGCACACCAATAAGGCGAATTCGATCGCCGTCATTTCAGACGGTACGCGAGTCCTCGGCCTAGGCGACATCGGACCGGAGGCCGGGCTGCCGGTCATGGAAGGCAAGGCGCTGCTGTTTAAGTATCTGGGCGGAGTGGATGCGGTGCCGATTTGTCTCGGGACCAAAGATCCGGATGAAATCGTTCGCACGGTGAAGGTGCTGGAGCCCTCGTTCGGGGGGATCAATCTCGAAGATATCTCGATGCCGAAGTGCTTTCGCGTTCTGCGCGAAGCCCGTCGGCTGTGCACGATTCCGGTGTGGCATGACGATCAGCAGGGGACCGGCACGGTGGTGCTCGCGGCGGTGCTGAACGCCTTGAAGGTCGTCGGCAAACAGATCGGCCATGTCCGTCTCGCGATGATCGGTATGGGTGCGGCCAATATCCCGACCTATCGCTATCTGAAGGCCTGCGGCGCGGATGCGGGGAAGATCGTGGCCTGCGATCTCGGAGGGATTCTCGGACCGTATCGTCGTGAGTATCAAACGGATCAGGACTATAGCGAGCAATGGACGGTGTGCGTGGAATCGAACAGGGAGCAGCGTCGAGGAGGAATAGCCGAGGCGTTGGCCGGAGCGGATGTGTGTGTGGCCTTTGCCGCCGGCGGTATCATCAGGCCGGAGTGGGTGCGGACGATGGCCCGGGACGCCATCGTGTTGGCCTGTGCGAATCCGGTCCCTGAGATCTGGCCGTGGGAGGCGAAAGCGGCGGGCGCCCGCATTGTCGCCACGGGGCGGTCGGACTTCCCGAATCAGGTCAACAACTCCCTCGTCTTTCCGGCCGTCTTCCGTGGCGCGCTCGATGTGCGGGCCGGGACCATCACCGATGAGATGGCGATGGCGGCAGCGCATGAGCTCGCCCAGTGTGCGGCGGACAAGGGACTCCACGACGGGTACATTCTGCCGGCGATGGATGAATGGGAGGTCGTTCCGAGAGTGGCTGTGGCAACGGCGATGAAAGCGCAAGCGCAGGGCGTCGCCCGGCTGCTGAAAACCGCCGAAGAGTTGCACCGGTCTGCGGTGGACCGGATCAGCGATGCCCGGAAGGCTCTTGCCGTCCTCACCGGCCAAGGGGTTATTCCAACACCGCCGAATCCTGAACCGTGAGATATCGGGCGACCGTCGCGGCTTGGAGACTCGCTTGATCCCCGGGGGAGAGTGATTACCATAAAAGTGAGGGAGGTGGGAGCGGCGTAGTGAGGGTAGCAACCTCTTGGAAGTTCGATCTGCTCTTATGCAGCCAACGTGCAGAGGGCGCGGTTGTCGAGAGAGTAGCGGGTTCGGGTTCGAGGGACGCGTTATCGATCATCGGTGCCATTAGGCATGGTCGTTGATTCGAGTCTGTATGAAGTCGAGACGCGGAGCAATCAGCCTCAAGCGACTGAAGGGTTGCTGAATCCGATTCCGGCCAGTGGGCGGCATTCCGTGGAACCACATAAGGGCAGGCCCCTTTTTTTTAGCCCGCCATACATCTCATCGAAATCATACAAAAACACCTCCCTGGAGAAGTTGAAGAGTCCACTCATCTTGGAAGGGGTTTATCCGGAAACAAAAAGCGGAGCGGGGGCGGGTTTAGAGAGCTTGGGCCAATTTTTGAGACCTTGGAGGAGCTTCAGGCTTCCCGCTCGTTCTGCGGGCTTGCTCACCACCCCTGCGCTCGGCCTCTTGTCCTTGACTGTTCCTCTCACCGAGGCCTCCGCTCAATTATTACATAACGCTCTTCCGCGCCCGGTCAAGCTTCATCTTGAGGGCGGTGATGCCACACCGTTCTTTGCTGTATCTGTCGCATTATAGGACAGCATCTCGTCGGGGACTGATTCCTAGAACGGCCCCTTGCGCGTAAGCACCGGTTCTCTTGAAGAAAGGGCGGGTGATTGTCTTGCTTGTGATCGTCAGCGAATCGAATGAGTCCGGCACGGCCGATGCTTATCAACGTGGAGGGAGGCTGGAAGTCTCAGGAGGGGGCTTGTGGTAGCCAGGCGTTGGATGGTCGCACTGGACGAATCCGGTACGGCAGAAAAGATCGTCCAGTGGATGCGGGACTTCCCGCATCCAGGGAATACGGTTGTGACGCTGGTGCATGTCCTGGGGCCGCTGGAGATTCCTGACGCGATCGGAGCCGCCGGTCGACAGCTTCTCCTGCAGCAACAGGAAGCGATGATCGATACGGCTCTCAGCTGGGCGCAACGGATTCTGAAAGAGAAGTTTACGGCTGTGGAGGTGATCACGCGGGAAGGAGTCCCAGGTCAGGAGCTTCTTCGATTAATACGGGAATGTGAGCCGGATCTTGTGATCTCCGGACGGGGCGGGCCCCACCAGGCTGCCGGATTTGGATTAGGCAGCGTCTCTCATCGCTTGGTGTCCTATGCTCCCTGCTCGGTGCTCTTAGTCCCCGGCAGGGTTCAGCGTGGCGGAGGGCTGCGGGTCATGCTGGCGACGGATGGTTCGGCCGATGCGCAGAGAGCGGCTCGTGTGTTAGCCACGCTGCCCGAGTTGCGCGAGATCGCCGTCGTCAGTGTGGCACGTCCGCTGGGAGCTGAAAAGCTGGTACTCGACCGTTTTCATGACGCCGAGAGCCGGAAAATGCAGGCGAAGTTCATCCGTCATCGAAAGGAGCTTGCGCATCAGGCCATCGAGGGGGCGATGGAAGCATTGAAAGGTATTCAAGCCCCACTTCGCACACGAGTGTTGTCCGGCCATCCGGCCCAAACGATTGTCCGGGCGGCGCAACGCGAGGGGGTGGATTTGCTGGTCGTCGGATCGCGCGGTCTCACGGGTGTTAAAGCAATTTCGCTTGGAAGCGTATCCCGCGCAGTGGCGCAGTTGGCCACGTGTCCTGTTCTTATCGTGAAACCATAGAAGACCGGAGAGGCGTCGATGTCGATCACGTTGCATGCGGTCCCGGTTCAGAAACCTGAGTCGGTCAATGTCATGCTCGGCCAGGCCCACTTTATTAAGACGGTGGAGGATCTGCACGAGGCGCTCGTGACCGCCGTGCCCGGCATCAAATTCGGTCTGGCGTTCTGCGAAGCCTCGGAGCCTTGCCTGGTGCGAAGGAGCGGGACGGATCAGGAGTTGATGGCGTTGGCACAGACCAACGCACTGGCAATCGGCGCAGGACATAGTTTCGTCGTGCTGTTGCGGGATTGTTTTCCTATCAATGTGCTGCCGGTTCTCCGTCTGGTTCCGGAAGTGTGTCAGATCTTTTGTGCGACGGCCAATCCGGTAGAGGTGATCGTGGCGGAGACGGAGCAGGGGCGCGGCATTCTCGGCGTGATCGACGGATATCCTCCAAAGGGGATCGAAGGGGAGACAGAGATCGCCGAACGGAAAGCACTATTACGCCGATTCGGCTACAAGCTCTGAGGCACAGGAGCCCATGTCGGGAATCAAGCGGCCGATCTTTACGGTACAGAAACACCGGGCTTCTCACGTCCATTATGATTTCCGGCTGGAGATCGGCGGGGTGTTGAAGTCCTGGGCAATCCCCAAAGGTCCCTCATTGGATCCTTCGGTCAAGCGGCTGGCCGTTAAAGTGGAGGACCACGATCTCGACTATGCGAACTTCGAAGGTGTCATCGAAGAAGGTCATTATGGAAGCGGGCCGGTGTTGGTGTGGGATACAGGTTGGTTCGAGCCGCTTGATGCGAACCACGACATGGAGTCCCTGGCCGGGATGGTTCATGCAGGCAAAGTGGAGGTGTGTTTGCACGGGCAATGTCTGCGTGGCGGTTTTACGCTGGTGCGGATGAAAGACCGGCCCCGGCAGTGGCTGCTCATCAAACAGCGGGACGCGGAGGCGTGTCCAGGCCGGGAGGTGGTGGAGGAACATGACGACTCGGTATTGTCCGGGAGAACCATCAAGGACCTGGAAACCGCGGTCGAAGCCGGGACATTGGAGACGTATCGCTGCGGGTGAAGGTAATAGTGTGAAGAGGCCGGTGGCATCAATGGCAGCGAACGAAATACCTCAGTCTTCCCGATGGTGGAATGTGGGGCTGGCAACCAGAGACCATGAACAGCGGCGCCCGGCGGAACGGCAGTGGCATCGGATGATCACGCGAACGATGCCGGATCGTTCCTCTTTCGTGAAGGTGCCGCCATCACACAGGGAGGCACGTATGACAGTACCTCAGCATCTGGACAACGCCGCGGCCAGGATGAAGGAAGCCTCGTTCAGGATCGAGGCGGCCCGGCAAGGCCCCCTGACCTGTGAGAACCAGAAGGCATGGTTGGAGGCGCTGACTGATTACTGTGTGGCCCTCTCCGAAGTGCAGACCTATTGCAATGAATCGGTGCATGAGAAACTGCATGAGCTGGCCGGGCGCACGGGTGTACGGAAGTTTCCTGCCGGCGGCTAGTCGGCGGGAAGGGTGATCCGACCAGCGCGCTACCGTGTTTCCTTCTTCTCTTCGCCGACGGTGCGGTCGCGCAGTCGTTTGACCAGTTCATCATAGGAGTCGGAGTGGATGATCTTGTCGAACTGGCTGCGGTAATTTTTCACCAGGCTGACGCCATCCGCGATGATATCGTAGGCATACCAGCGGCCCGCTTTATTGATCATTCGGTAATCCATCGGGATTTCGGTCTTGCTGGAGATCAGCCTGGTGCGGACTTCCGCATATTGCCCTTCCAGCCGCTCGCTCAAATACTCGGTCCGCTCGCCGGAATAACCTTCGATTTTTCCCGCATACCGGTCAGACAGGAAGGCTTTGAATAACTCGACGAATTCGGCTCGTTGGTCGTTGGTCAAAGGAGTCCAGTTGGCGGCCAGGGCGCGCTTGGACATTTCCGCATAGTCGAAGCGCTCGCCGATGACCTGTTCCAGCATGCGCCGGCGCGGCATGAGCTTGTCCGGATCCTTCAGCTTGGGATCATCCAGAATGCGGAACACTTCTGTGAGCGTCGCCCGCACGACCGCAGTGGGCGATTCGGCGGGCTGGCTTGATGCCCAAGATGCATGTGGAATTGCCGCGAGAATAAGAAGTAGAAGCAGAGAGCAGGCTGCAGCCCGGAGATTCCAGCGGCGGAGGCGGGTGGGAGTCATGTGATGGATCCTCACTGTGGTACGGCCGCGGTACGACGCCGCGACCGAACGGCCATGCTGAGCGATCGGAGATGCTTGTTAGTCCAGCACAAAGGTGACTTTCAGGTCCACGCGATAGAGAGAAACTTTCCCGTTGTCGACTACGACATGCTGCTCCTTCACCCAGGCCGATTTGATGTTATGCACGGTCTTGGATGCCCGGGCGATCCCGTTCTGAATGGCATCCTCAAAACTCTTCGGCGATTCGGAACTGATCTCGATGATCTTGGCGACGGACATGGACCCCTCCTTTGTGACGCGCTTGCGCGCGGGTGATGATCGGTTATTTGCCCCACACGGTTACAGGGTAAGAGAATATGCCCCTGGATTGAGCCGTGACTGCATCGCGCACAGGCAACATGATCGATACTTCAGGACATCGCAAGGTACCAGTGACTTTATCGATGTCAGACATTAAGGAGCAAGCGACATGCCGATGATTGCAGGTCTGGTTGCAGGGAGAGAATATTGATAGGGTTAGGGTTTTGGGCCCTGGAGACGCAGGAGAAGCCGAGTTGCATTCCGTCTCCTGCCGCAAAGCGCTCCAATTCAGAGAAAGCTCCTGGCGCAAATGGCGACAGTCGTTCAATGGGTGATCGTATCGGGACTGAGAGCCGGCCCTATGCTATTCAATGATCCATGCGTGGCAGGACAGGGCTCGTCATAGACCTCCTGCGCGGCAAAGTGATCTGTATCGGCGATTCGGAGACAACTAAAGTCGTAATAAATCCTCCCTCATACTGATTCGGCGCTCCCAGGCCCTGCACGAACAATGTCCTTCCCGCTGAGGAAATCGTATGCGTTACATTGCATGTGAGTCCGTTGCCATGCTTCAGAGAGGCCTGCATCTGATGGCGGATCTCCCGTCGGGCTGATCGTGAGCTGTGTGATCTGCTGTGTCGCCCTCGGACTCATATACAGTACATCACAGGATGGGGGTAGGAGGATGATCCCTTCAACTGCCCCATTGGTCTGGTCAAGCAGTTTCATAATTATTGCCCATTGTACTGGCTCAGAATCTCCCGCTCTGCGTCGAGCCAGTCCTCCAGGGCATTGCCATGCCGATAACCCCGCTCGCAATGGAGCTCATAGGCCCGCTTGGTGATCAAGGCATGCGGGTCCTGGCAGGGCGACAGCGGTAGCACGTGAAACTTCTGCGTCGCCGTCTTTTTCGGCAGTTGTTGTTGCTGGGCAACCGGTGCTTTGCGCTCCTGCTTTGTCGTGCTGATGGTGACTGACTTCATGGCTGTTTCCTCCTTGGATTATTGGAATGACACACCCAGAGACAGCCCTACCTCCGGGGCGGTCATCGGGAGCGGGACGAATGGATGCTCGAGGCAGGTCAAGGGGAACGCCGGTCGCCGGTTGATCCGCCGCAGCGTCTCGGCAATCCGTTCGGGCTTGCCCCAGTCGCTCCAGAGGACGCCGGTGAGTTCGATCACCGCAAGTTGATCCGGGACTAGTTGCAGCAGGTCGGACGAGAGATTGTGCATCGGCAGATCGTGATACATGGCGTTCAGAAGCCGCGTTTCTTCCGGCCCTCCGATGGCCTGTCCCAATTGCTCAAAGCGCCGCATCATGTCCGGCAGGCATTGCCAGCCGAGCTTCCACAGCACATCAACTTTTGCGGTCAATACCAGCGTGTTCCAGAGAGCGCCGGCCCGCAACGCGGCGTCGGCTTGGGCGGCGTTGGGCTTTTCAAGAAACGAGCGAACGGTCTGCACCGGTTCGCCGTCCCGGCTATCGAGGGGGCAGCCGGGCTGGATCCATCCGTAGTCCAGTTCCAGGCGATCAGGGGCGACGCCGAGCATCACCACCCGATCAGTGCGCGACTCGGCGACCCGGACCGCGCGCCGGACCGCTTCGAGGAACCGGTCTTCGGGATAGACGAAATGATCCGACGGGTAGAGCACGACGGTGGCCTCCGGGGCCCTGGCGCGGATATAGGTCAGCGGCAGGAACAGGCCGGCCGCCGTGTCGCGATTGGCGGGTTGGAAGAGGATGGTGCCGCCCCGCCGGTCTCCCCATTGGGCGAGCGCATCATGGCGATGGCTGTGCGCGACAACGGTAACCATGCGGTCCGGCGGCGTCAGCCGGCTCGCCCGGTCCAGCGTGTGCTGAAACATGGAGCGTGTGCCGACGAAGGCGCAATACTGTTTCGGTCTGGGCCGGCCCAGCCACCGATGCACGAAGGCGCTCATCCGCGACCCTTCCCCTCCTGCCAGGATAATCGACCAGAGCTGATCCGATGTGTTGGGTGCAGTCACGGCGTCGCCCTCCTGATCGTTACGTTCACGCACGTGTTGCCGGGTAATGCCTGTTGCCGCTCCGCCCGCCAGACCTGGGCTCTGAGGCCCTCCCGGCGGTCCTGCGCGCCGGCCCGAATCTGCCCCCTGACGGGAAGGGATGGTATCCAGAAGGTCGGAGAGAAGGAGTCATTGGGTTGTTCAAATCTCCCCTCCTGGCTGCCGAACGGTCTTCCGGACTTTCACCAGACATTTCGGACAGTAGGTATGTGTCAAAGAGGAATTCGCCAGATTCTCCCCATGTAGCTTTTGATAGGTCCGCGGCGCGACCTACCGCCCGCGCTGAGGGGGACATCCCGCTTCTTCTCCAACGAATCCGCAGATACAACAGACAGGGAGCAGTTGCTGTGTGATGTATCGATTGCTCATCGAAGCGGAAGGTGGGTGAGGAGCCTTCTGCATGGATAGTTCTTCGCGAGACATGCAGCACCTCCTTCATTCGCTTCAGTCACCCGGCGAACAGGGCACGGAAACATCGTCTTATGGCGACACTGATAGTGGATGTGACGGGGCAATCATGGCGATTCGTAGCCGTTTGTGAAACTGGGGAACTCACCAGTTACGCCAGCGCAATGTACTAGTGCCAAACAATCGCTGGAGAGAGAGTGAGGGAGGATACGGGGCGTTTACCGGAGAGCCGGACATGCGTGAGGGTTGATTCCTGGCGCGATGGGAATACGTTGAATGAGGTGAGCGCATCGGAGGGAAAATAGCCCGGAGGTCATGCCGCGCCCAGATGTGTGCGGCCTGCATTCAGGCCGGGATTTTGTGGGGTGTTTTGATGGGTGAAAAGGGAGAGCGGGGGCGAGCGAGCGAGAGGATGTAGTCTAACGAGTCCGGTCGCTGGAGGGTCACGATGCCTTCACGGGTGAGCCGATCGACGGCGGCAAATACCTGGTTCCAAGAATAGTAGGGTAAACGCTCGTTGAGTTCCTCCAGCGAACAAGGGCCGATCCTTCCAAGTTCCCGGCAGATGGCCGACTCAAGCGAGTCTGTCCGAAGCATAAGATCTCCCGCGCAATACGACTGAGTGTCTTCCGCTGACTTTGTACGACAGGCGCCACCCCGGGCACACTCGGAGAAACCCTGGTTCTGGTTGGAGACCTTACCAGCGCCGGTCTGGTCGTGGTTGTCTCGCTTGCTGGAAACGGGGAAAGAGCCTAAACTCCGGCTTCTGTATTGGCTTTTCCTCGACACGTGTGCGGGATGCCGGGTTCTCCGTCCGCTTCCGGGAGAAGATTCTGTGGCCAAGGTACGAAAAAAGGCGAGTAAAGCGACCCCTGCCACCGTAGGCGCCAGGCCCAAAGCCACCAAGAAGAAACGCGGTGCCTCCTCCCTCCCTTCCGTACAACCTGCTTCAGTGGCCGGTCTGCCGCCGGAATCGTCCGGTTTTCTCATCGTCGGGATCGGCGCCTCTGCCGGCGGGTTGGAAGCCATGGAAGAGTTTTTCCAGCACATGCCGCCTAGCAGCGGGATGGCCTTCGTGGTGGTGTCGCATCAGCATGCGGGCCATGTCAGTCTCCTGCCCGGTCTGCTCAGCAAATGCACCGCGATGCCGGTGGTTGAGGTTTCAGACGGGATGGAGGTGGAGCCCAACAGGGTCTACCTGGCGCCGGGCGGAGCCAATCTGGCGACTCTGCATAGCAGGTTGCATCTCATGGAGCCTGTCTCGCAGGAGCGAGTGCCGCTGCCGATCGATTACTTCTTTCGCTCACTGGCAGAAGATCGAAAGCAAGGTGCTGTCGGGATCATTCTCTCAGGGACCGGCACTGACGGGACCCTGGGGTTGCGCGCGATCAAAGCCGAGTCCGGCATGACGATGGCCCAGGATCCGCAGGCCGCCAAATATCAGGGCATGCCGCGCAGCGCCATTGCCGCCGGCGTCGTGGATGTCGTTCGGCCGGCGGGCCAGATGTCGGTGCCGCTGCTGGCCTATGCCCGCAGCCTGACGAAGCCGGGCCTGCCGCTGCCTGAACATGATGCGGCTCAGACGCTCCAGAAGATCTTCATCCTGTTGCGCGATCGGACCGGAAACGATTTTGCGCTCTATAAAGCCAACACGATTCAGCGGCGCATCGAACGCCGGATGAACGTGCATCAGATCGGCAACCTGAAGCAGTATCTCCGGTTTGTGCTGGCGAATCCGCACGAACTCGATGCGCTGTTTCAGGAGTTGCTCATCGGGGTCACCAGCTTCTTTCGCGACCCGCAAGCCTTCGAAGTCCTTGCCCAGAAAGTGTTACCCGAGCTCGTGGAGGGCAAGCCCGAAGGCGCGACGTTGCGTGTGTGGGTGGCCGGTTGTTCCACGGGAGAGGAAGCCTATTCCCTGGCCATGCTCATCCGTGAATACCTCACCGAGCGAAAGCTTCGTCTCGGTGTGCAGATCTTTGCGTCGGATCTGGACAGCCGGGCCATAGAAACGGCCCGCGCCGGCCTCTATCCGATCGGCATCGCCGGAGATATTGCTCCGGAGCGGCTCCAGCGATTCTTTGCGCGGGAAGACAGTAGTTACCGGGTCAAGAAGGAGATTCGGGACCTGGTGGTATTTGCGACGCATAACATTCTGACCGATGCGCCGTTTACGAAACTGGACCTGTTGTCCTGTCGCAATCTCCTGATCTATCTGGATGCCGAGGCACAACAGAAAATGCTGCCGCTGTTCCACTACGCGTTGAAACCGAACGGCATTCTGTTTCTCGGTTCTTCCGAAACGATCGGCGGATTTGAGCGGCTCTATAGCGTGATCGATCGGAAATGGAAACTGTTCAGGCGGTCCGAGGAGCCCGGCGCGTTCCCCCGGCTGGAACGGTTTCCCGGTGGATTGATGAAAGAGATCGCCGAGGCCCGCGCGGACTTCGAGGCGCAGTCCGGCACGACGCGACCTGCCTCGATTCCCGATCTGGTCCAGCACCTGTTGGTCGCGCGTTTCGCGCCGGCGGCCGTTGTCGTCAACGAGCGGGGCGAGGTCGTCTACATCCACGGGCACACCGGGGCCTATCTCCAACCGGCTCCCGGTCAACCCACGCACCACTTGGTCGAGATGGCACGGGAGGGATTGGATCACGATCTGGCGACTGCGCTCCATCAGGCGCATGGCAAGCAGGATGAAGTCGTGCGCCGTGGTGTGCGGGTGAAGGCCAACGGCGAGTTCATTCTGGTCACTCTGACGGTCAGGAAGATTGCCGAACCGGAGTCCCTCCGGGGGTTGTTCCTGGTGACGTTTGAAACCGAGCGTGTGGACAAGACCCCCGTACGAAAGGGGCGACAGGCGCGAGCGGCGGTCTTGTCGAAGCCCGGGGAGACCGGGCTCAAGCGGGAACTGGAGTTCACCAAGCAGCGGCTGCAGCGGACGATCGAGGAACTGCAAACCTCCAATGAGGAGTTGAAGTCCACCAACGAGGAACTCCAATCCACCAATGAAGAACTGCAAAGCACGAACGAGGAGATGGAGACGGCGAAGGAGGAACTGCAATCCCTGAACGAGGAGTTGGTGACCGTCAACTCCGAACTGCAAGGCAAGCTCGATGCGCTGGCGGACGCGAACGACGACTTGCAGAATCTCTTGAACAGCACCGAGGTGGCCACCATTTTCCTGGACAACGATCTGCACATCAAGCGGTTCACCGCGGAGGCGAAGCGTGTGAGCAACCTGATCGCCATCGATGTCGGCCGCCCGCTCTCGGACATCGTCTCGAAGCTGGCCTATGACCGGCTGTTGGAGGATGCGCAGGACGTGTTGCAGACGCTGGTCAGCAAGGAGCGGGAAGTCCAGGCCGCCGACGGTAGCTGGTTCCTCATGCGGATCCTGCCGTATCGAACTGCTAAGAATATCATCGATGGGCTTGTGCTGACGTTTCTGGACATTACCAAGGTGAAGGAGGCGGAGCGGGCGATCGAAGCGGTGCGCGGCGTGGCTGCCAGTATCGTAGAGACGGTGCGAGAACCGCTGCTGGTGCTGGACGATCAACTTCGCGTGGTCTCGGTGAACCAGTCCTTTTACCGGATCTTTCAGGTCACGCCGCGCGAGGTCGAGCAACAGCTGCTCTACCACCTCTGCGACGGGGCCTGGAACATTCCCGAATTGCGCTCAATGCTGGAGGAGATTCTGCCCAAGCGTACCTCGTTTCAGGATTTTATCGTGGCGAAGACGTTCCCCCGCATCGGCCGCAAAGTGCTGGCGCTCAACGGCCGCCGCCTGGAGCAGGACGCTCCGGAGCCGGGTCGAATTCTGCTGGCGATGGAAGAGGTGAAGGCGGGGGAAGGGAAGAGTCTTGATGGCTAAGAAGCCGGACGACCCCAAGCACCTCACCGGGCTTCGCCGACAGGCGGAGGAACTCCTCCGGATGGCCGAACGTGACGTGGCCGCCATGCCGGTCAAGGATGTACAGCAGCTGGTGCATGAGCTGCAAGTCCATCAGGTCGAGCTGGAGATGCAGAACGACGAACTCCGCCGGACTCAGGTGGAGCTCCAAGCCGCTCGTGATCGCTATGAAGATCTCTACGATTTTTCACCCGCCGGCCATCTCACGCTGGATCGGGACGGTACGATTGTGGAGGCCAGTCTGAGGGCCGGGCTGTTGCTGGGCAACCACCGGAAGGAGCTGATCGGACAATCACTCGCACGCTTCGTTACGCCGGATGACCAGGACTTGTTCCACCGGCATTGTCAGGAGGTCTTGAAGAACGGTACCCGACAGACCTGTGAGGTGCATATCCGGAAAAAGGCCGGCGCCTCCGATTGCGTCCATCTCGAGAGTCTCGCGGTGCACGAAGAGTTCGGGCACATCACCCACTGGCGGACGTCGTTGCTGGACATCAGTGATCGGAGGCGGACTGAGCAGGAGCTGGAGGCGCAGCGGACGCAGCTGAATGCGATTATCGAGTCGGCGATGGACGCCATCATTACCGTGGATGCAGAGGGGCGCGTGTTGCTCTTCAACCGGGCGGCTCAATCCATGTTCGGCTGCCGGGCGGACGACGCGATCGGACAATTGCTGGACCGGTTCATTCCGGAACGGTTCAGAGAGGCGCATCACGGTCACATGAGCTTCTTCGCCAGGGGCGGTGTGGTCTCCCGCACGATGCAACGCGGCGGCACCTTGTACGGCCTGCGATCCAATGGAGAGGAGTTTCCCATCGAGGCCTCAATCTCCCGGGTTTTGCTGGTCGGCAAGACGCTCTTGACCGTGATTCTGCGCGATGTCACGGAGCGGTCTGTGGCGGCGCGGGCCTTGGAGGGGCACGTCGCTCTGCTTCGTGAGAAGCAGAGCGAGCTGGAATCGTTGACGCAGAAACTCCTCCAGGCTCAGGAGCAGGAGCGCAAGCGGATTGCGCGCGACTTGCACGACGACTTCAACCAGCGGCTCGCAGCGCTGGCGGTCGAACTCGAGACGCTGGAACGCAACTTGATCGTCCATCTCCCTGAGCCGATCTCCCGGCAGTGCGCGGAAATTCGCGCTGGAATCGGGCGGCTATCCGACGACCTGCACGATCTCGCGTACAATCTGCATCCCTCGTTGCTCGATCACGTCGGTTTGGAGGTGGCTATGCGGGACCATGTCGCCGAGTTTACGAAACGGACAGGGCTTCCGGCGACGTTTACTCCCCGTGAGGTGCCGAAGGTGCTTTCACCGGAAGTGAAGACCAATCTGTTCCGCGTCTTGCAGGAGAGTCTCCAGAATGTGCTCAAGCATGCCCATGCGAGCCGTGTGACGGTCAGGCTGAGCGGATCGTCCAAGGGGGTCGGTGTGTCGGAGCGTGATAACGGCAAGGGGTTCGACCTTGAGAGTAAGGCCGCCCGCGTGAAAGGGCTCGGCCTCACGAGTATGCAAGAGCGGGCGCGTCTGTTGGGCGGGTTTTTTCGCGTCCATTCCCTTCCGGCGGATGGGACGAAGGTGTGCGTCTGGATTCCCCGCTCTCAGGAGGACGCATGAAACGGCCCCGTGTGCTCATGGCCGACGACCACTCGTTGATCCTGGCCGGCTTGCGGAAGCTGGTAGAGGCTGAGTGTGATGTGGTCGGCGCAGTGGAGGACGGCCGGGCGCTGGTGGAGGCGGCGCAGAGACTGCGGCCCGATCTGATTCTCCTGGATATCTCCATGCCGCTCTTGAACGGGCTCGACGCGGCCCGCCAGCTGAGGAAGCTCCTTCCCGAAAGCAAAGTCATTTTTCTGACGATGCATGCCAGCCCGACCTATGCGACCGAGGCCTTCCAAGCCGGGGCCTCCGGGTATCTCCTCAAACGTTCCGCGGCGTCGGAACTCGGTCTGGCGATCAAGGCCGTCCTCCAAGGCCAGCACTATCTCACGCCGTCGCTGACGAAGGATGTGCTGGAATCGGTCCTGAAGCCATCCACCGGCGAGGCAGTCAAGGCTGCGTCCTCCTCGCTCACCGACCGTCAGCGGGAAGTGTTGCAGCTCGTCGCTGAAGGCCACGGCACGAAGGAGATCGCCACGATCCTCAATGTGTCGGTGAAAACGGTGGAGTTCCATAAAGCCCGCATCATGCAGCATCTGGACATTCATACCACCGCCGATTTGACCAAGTATGCCATCGCCCACGGCCTCACCGGTCTCTAGCAAACACCCTGCACACCTCAGTTTCTCCACCTTTGTCTATCCCGCATGACCAAGTAGCGCTAGTACGAATCTCCCGCGGCACCAGGGTTCTTCCTAGTTCCAGCCCCCCTTCATGAAGCCTACGATATCTCCGACTTATGTGAGATTTGAGGGTATTGGTCCATGGCCAGCGCGCGTATCTTACTTGCCGATGATCATCCTGACCTGCTGAAGGCCTTGCGGGATCTCGTAAGCGAATTGGGCGAGGTAGTCGGAACGGTGACGGATGGTCAGGCACTCGTGCAAGCCGCGCAACGGCTGAAGCCGGACATTATTTTCACCGATATCTCGATGCCCAAGATGGATGGCCTCGACGCGACGCGGGCGATCAGTGCGCAGGTGCCGGATAGTCGGGTTATTATTTTATCGAGCTTTCAGGAGCCGGCCTACGTGACCCTGGCATTCGAGGCGGGGGCTTGCGGCTATATTCTCAAGAAGACGGCGCTTCATGCGGAACTATCTCAAGCCCTGCTGCATGTGCTCGCGGGCGACCGCTATGTCGGCCTGGGGGTGAGTGGGGAAGGGGAGCTTGGGGACGGCGCGTTAACCGCGGGTCTTGTCCGATCTAAATGGCCGTCGATTCGCTGAGGGTTTCTCGCGGGTTGAACGGTGGAGTTGCGATGCACTGGGGAAGGGAGATGGGCGATGAGGGTCGAGACGATGGTCCAGCAGGTCTATAACGCACTGGAGCAGCTCGGCACCGATTGTCCGCTGGAAGAGGTCGGCGCGCTTTGTCCGCATCTCAGTTGGAACGAGGTCTTTCTTGCTGTCGACTATCTAAGCCGGAGCGGGCAGATTCGCATGACCGTGGACGACGGCAGGACGTATAGAGTTCAGGCCGTTCACGACCGGGAGCTCCAGACTTAAGGAGATCCATCGGGTCATGAGGAAGACAGGCGGGGGTTAGCCTTATGCCACGGCAGCAAGACGAGGAGGAAGCAATGGGTTCTGCTTCAGATAATGAGGAGGAGAGCATGGACAGCGTGACCGCCCAGCAGGTAAGCAGTATGATCCTTGAGAAAACCTGCAGCCACGGTCGGCTCATCGATGACGTCCTGACGAGAAACGGCAAGCGGACCGGCAAGGTCCACTGTGTCGAGTGCGGCGCCAAATTCGACGACCCCTACCATGGGCTGAAGTAGTCCGATCCGGCGGTGTATGAACCAAACGAGGGGGGAGGTAATGGATCGTCGTCTCGTTCTTGTTCGGCTCGTTCTTATTCGGGATGAACGCCCAGTCCTGCGATATGATCATGAAGCGCGGCTGCGATCTCTCGATAGCGTTCGGCTCCCTCACTCTGTCCGACAAGTGCGGTCGGGTTGAGCGCTCGGCCGAATATGATCGTGATCCGTCGTCGGCGCGGCCACCATGCGCCGGGCGGAAGCGCTTCAAAGCTCCCCTCGATGCGGACGGGAACGACCGGGACCGGATGAGCCGCCAGAATCAAACCGATTCCAGGCTGAAACGGCCGGAGCGTGCCGTCCGGAGATCGACTTCCTTCGGGAAACCACACCAGATTATGGCCGCGCGCGAGTACAGTCGCGCCGAGGCCAAGGTTCGTCAACGGACGGCTGCTCTGGTCAACGGGGAAGACACGCGTCGCTCGGCTGACGAGGCGCATCACGGGATCGCGAAACATAATCCCAGTCCACCCTCCCCAGTAGGTCCGGTTCACGAAACCGGCGGGCAGCGCAGCAATGAGGGCCGGCGGATCGAGCAGGCTGGCATGATTGGGTGTCAGGACGCAGGCGCCTTGTGCCGGTATCCGCTCGGCCCCAAGGATTTCGAAATCGAACAGCGATCGCATGAGCAGTCGGTCGAGCCCAAACAGCACTGCCCCGAGTCTTCGTAAGAACCATCCCCTCTCCGCAATCCAGCGCCGTTGTCGTGGATCGAGCAGCTCTTCCGGCTGCGCGAGTTGAACCGTCGGATCAATCGCCGCGCTGGTCGCCTCTTCAGCTTCGCTTGCTTCCCGCAGCAGATCCCTCACGGTTCCGATCCGTTGGAGGGCTTCTTCAGGCAGATCGACGCTGACCTGGTCGCGCAGCTCCAGCGTCATCGACATCCATTCCAGTGAGTCCAGACCCAGTTCGAGCGACAGAGCAGTGTCTGGGGTGAGCCGCAGGGCGGGAAACCGGCCGGCCAGCCAGTTCCACATTCGCAACACGACAGGATCTTCCAGCAATTGCCGGTCTTCCGGCGCCATCAGCTCGATGGGGATCGGTCGCGATTCGACGAGGGCCTTGTCCTGTCGCTGTTTGCCCGCTGCGAAGAGATCGTCGAGTTTATGGCGTTGGATCTTGCCGAGTCGCGTTCGAGGTAAGGGGTCGAGGCTGAGCGTGAAGTCGGTGAGACGACAATATGAAGGCAGGAGGCCCAGGCGCGCTTCAATCTCAGCACGGATCAGGCGTGTCACGGCATCCCGCTCGCCTGCTTGGATCGCGGCGGCGCGCGGGACGATGACTCCCACCAGGCGGCCTTCGTAAGCGAGCACGCCCGTTTCCCTGATCGAGGGAGCGCCATCCAGGACGTCCTCCACCCGCTCAGGCCAGATCTTTTCGCCGCCGGGTAAGGTGATACGGGAGGAGGCGCGCCCGACCAGGCGCACGCACCCGTTCTTATCGATGAAGCCTACATCGCCTGTTCTGAACCAGCCGTCTTGAGTGAACGCTTCAACTGTCTTGTGCGGCAGATGCAGATAGCCGGCAAACACATTGGGGCCCCGGGCCTGGATTTCCCCCTGGCCGCTGGCCGGGTCCGGATCGGCGATGCGGATATGAACACCGGGGAGCGGTGTGCCCGCCGTGTCAATGTGCCGGCTGCCGGGGGCGATGAGCGTGAGAATCGGGGACGTTTCCGTGAGTCCGAAGCCTCCGGCGATCTGCCAGCCCAATCCCGCCAATCGCCAGGCGAGATCCGGCGGCAGCCCGGCTCCGCCATAGACCAACGATCTCAGCTCCGGTGCCACCTGCGCGCGGAGCGGGGCGAACAGGCGCAGACCGAGCCGGATGTTCCCATATCGAATCAACAGAGCGGACAGCATGAGCATCCCGTGAAAGGCTGCGGAGAGGCCCCGTCCTTTCTGTCGCACCTGCTGCTCGATCGCCGCGTACAGCGCGGAATAGAGTCGAGTGACCCCGACGATTGCGGTGACGCGACCTTCCCGCAGGGCGCGCAGGATCTGAGGCCCGGTCAGTGAATGGGGAAGGATGACAGGAAGCCCCAGCGCGAACGGTGCAAGGAGTCCGATCATAAAGGGATACACGTGGTGCAGCGGCAACGGCAGGAGCAGCCGTTCATCGGGGCGGTAGACCTGCGCGGTCAGCAGCCCCTGGAGATTGGACATGAGATTGCGATGGCTCAACGGCACGCCTTTGGGCCGGCCGCTGACGCCGGAGGTGTAAAACATCAAGGCTGGATTCTCAGGCTTTACGGAAGGGCCTGTGCGTGCCGGTTCCTGCCGGAACTGTTGCCAGCTCCGGGGATCATCCTTGTCGGCATCCAATACTATGATGGAGCGGTCCCGGTGGAGACCCAGTGTCGTTAAGCGGTCCGCCAGAGGGCGAATGGTTATCAGCCGCCGAGCCCCGCTGTCCTCGAGCACATGTGCGAGGTCGTCGCTCGCCATCTGAGAGTCGATGGGAACCGGCAAGGCGCCCGCATCCAGCAGGGCCAGGCAGGCGATGATCCATTCGACCCGGTTCGGCGAGTAGATCGCCACAGGCTCGCCGTCACGCAGACCAGCCTCTAGAAGACCTGAGGCCAGCCGCGTGGCGGCATCCACCAGCTCTGCAAAAGACCATGTTTCGATTGTAGGTTTGTGGAACGCCAGAAGCGCCGGGCGGTTCCTCTGAGCAGCCAGCGCGCGAACAAAAGCCTGTAGCGTGTCACATCCGGTCATAGGCAAGACAAGAGGCGCGAATAGTTCCCGGCTTCCTTATGGGACGAGGTTACCGGAGTTGCCGGAGCTCTTCGTAGTGTGTCGACACGACTTGTTTGAGCGCTTCACGGAGTTCCTCTCCCTGATAGTGACGATTCGCCACCTTTCGAAGTCGTGAGGCGAGTCCTCCGTCGCCGAGTGTCCAGTCGGCCCATTTCACAAAATCTTCCCGCCGGTCGTGATACTCGAGGCTTTCGAACGGAAGGGTCGAAATCAAACGAGACAACTCATACAGACTCGCTGCTTCGATGCCGAGATATCCCGTTTCCGTTCTAAAAGAGAAGCGCTTCCCATGCGGAAGGGGGATATCGAGGTATTTGTAGAGATGGCGGATGTGGGGGACACGCCGGATGGCCGGGCGCATACGAACGAGTTCGCCCCCACAGAGCAGGGCGCTTCCCATCGGAATCTGTTGAAGATTTGCTCCTTTCAAACTGCAGATCGCGCAGTGTGTCTGCAGGCATTGCCCAATCTGGCGGTCTGTGAGTCTGGTCAAGAGCAGGTGATGGAGGGAGGCGAGAACCGAATCGCTCAAACGGTCCGGACGGTAGGAGACGAAGGCCCAGCCGCCGGCTTCCAGCAATGGGCGGAGCAGTCCTGTGATTTCACTCCCTTCAAGCAAAAACTCCTGGGCTTCATCCAGGACGATCCAGTGGGGGCGAAATTTGCGTTCGCGCACCGGGCGTAGCGCCCGGATCAGCTCCGCAATATATGGGCTCCGCAAGCTGATGGGATATTGACTCAGATCGAGGACCAGCGACACCCCTCCCTCATCAAGGAGTGAGACGACGGCGGATGGAGGGGGGAGGGTAGTTCGGTCGCCGCTCACCGACACGAATCGCGGGAGGACGCGGAGCCCGCGAAAGTCCCCTTCTGGATCGATGAGGAGGACCTGATAGTCTTCATGATGCAGGCCTTCCGCGATCAAGCCGACCATCCAGGATTTGCCGGTTGCCGAATTGCCGAAGACCCCCAGATTGCGCCCGGCTAAGCGGGCAGCGGGGATATTGATTACCGTGCCGGAGTCGGTCTGTCCGAGCAAGATTTGCCGTTCGCGTTTGAGCGGAATATCGAGGAACTTCCCGCCCAGCGGATACTCGTTGAGAATTTCAAGGACGCCCTGGGGGCCGGGGGCTGAGGCAAGGATATCGGCGATTTCTCTGACGGCCGGGACCGCATCGCCTACCGCGACAGACACCTCGGCCAAGGTCATCATGGAGAGGTCGTTTTCGGCGTCGCCGAACGCCGCCAGGTTTCTCGGCGACAGACCGCACAAGGCGAGGAGCCGTTCGAGACCGGAGCCTTTTGTCGCGCCAGGAGGCAGGACCATGACTGCGCCTTTGTTGTATTCGACCGACGTGCTGCCGCCGTGGGCGCTGAGAATGCGCCAGAGAGCCTGGTCATGGGGTGTCCAGGTCGCGGCGATGGCGAGTCCTCGCTCGAATGGAATGCCTGCCTCTTCAATCGCCTTGAGCAATCGACTGTCGAGCTGCCCGAACGGGAGGTACGTCTCCCCGCTGGCCGCATGGGACAGGACTGCGCCGTTTTCCCAGACGATACCGGCGAACAGACTTCCCAGATAGCCTAGCTGGACGGTTTCGTAGCGGCGCCCCGTGACGAGGAAGAGCACATGGCCGCTGTCACGGCAGCGTGCCAAGGCCGACTCCACCTCGGGAGGCACATCCCCGTTGACGGCCAGTGTGCCGTCGAAGTCGAAAGCCATGATCCGGCGATACATAGACGTTTCCGCGATTTCGGAGTGGAGGATTCCGAGTGCTGTGCCTCTTCCTCAAGGCTCAACACTCGCGATGCGGGACTGCTTCAGAAACCAATGTGGCCCCGGTGCATATCGATCGCCTTCGGCGCAGATGACGCATGGGGACTCGTCTGTTCATGGATTTTTCAGCCGGAGCATCCTGTTCTCAACCGTGGTGTCCTGTGTCAGCTTCGCGAAACTGTCGGTGAGGACATCGTTGAGCAGGCTCTGCATGTCCTCAGGGTCAAACCAGAAAACGTCATCAGCTCCGCTGCCGTTCAAGGTCAGGCGCACGACGCTTCCATCGGCCGCATTTGTGGCCTGAAGGGCGAGCCTGGTCGCAGTTGTCATTTCCGTGAAGCCGACCCGGCTCTTGGCGTGGACGAAGAGCTGCTGAATCTTACCTGCCAAGACGACATCCGCTGTTTCCCTGCTTCCAGGTTTGAGGACCTGCCAGCCCTTGGCTGCCAGGTAGTCGGTCAGTGCCTGGGCCACGGCGTCGGTGGGTTTGCCTCCAGGCACATCAAAGTAACTGACCCCTCCCCAGAGGTGGGTCCTCAGTCCAAGACCTGTGTGGTGGCTCCGACCATCGTCCAAAGACCCGATCGCCACCCGCAAGGGTGGGGCTTGTGTCGATATCTTTTCGGCACCGGCTGGGACCGGATGAAGTTGCAGCGGAATCACCTCGCCGGTGCCGGCACACCCGACCATTGCCAAGAGCCCGATCAATCCAATGCACTGCGCGATTGCTTGCTTCACAGGACCCTCCATGGAGTCAAACGGTTAGAACCCGTGCGTTCCCGACGGCATCGGAACTTCCTTCGTCGGCCTTATCACGGGCGCCTGAAGTGAGCCCGTCGATTCGACTGCCAGCAGTCCTCACTGTGCTCCGTGCAAAAGGGACGTTCTTTCCCATAGCTGGTGATTCGAATCTGTGAGGCCGGAACCCCCAGGACCTGGAGATAGTGTTTCGCCGACTGAGCACGGCGTTCTCCCAGCACAAGGTTGTAAGCGCTCGTTCCTCGCTCATCGCAGTGGCCTTCAATGACGATCTGTTGATCAGGTTGCAACTTGAGGATGCCGGCGTCGGCTTCAAGCACCGGTTGCGCGTCACCCCGAACGGTAAACCGATCGAAATCGAAAAATATGTCGGACAGTTCGGTCACCGGCTGAGCCGGGCGTACGGTTGGTTGAGACGACAGTGCTGGTGCTGGAGTGGGTGTGGGTGCGGGAGGCTGTTCCATGCGCCGTGCTTCTTCCACGACAGGCGGGGGCATAATCTTTTCAATCCTGACCGGTTCCGGTTGGACTGGCGCCGGCTCAACCGGAGCCGCTGGTTCGGCTTTCGGCGGCTCAGGCGGGATCTGCGGAGAGACCGTGGCGGCGGCCACAGGCGCCGGAGTTTCTGTTGCCGCCCTTTGGATGGTGCTCTGGTCTTCGACCGCCGTGACGATTTTGCGGCTGGAACAGCCGGACAGGATCGCCACAATAAGCAGGCAGAGGCAAAAACGGAATGAGGACAGATGGCACCGGGTCGGCATGGGCGCTCCTTGGTTATCGAACGTGTAGGGATCGTGCAATCAAACCATCCGGCGATTTCAGGTAGGTCAACTCGGCCGCTTCTCCCGCCTTCAGGTCGGCCAATCGGGTCGCCCGCGAGCCTCGTGTGATCCGGGTGTCAGCCGGCACGCGGGCTCCCACGATCAACGTCTCCTTGTTCGGCAGGATCACGTTCATGACGATGGTCTGAGGATCGACAGCAGTATTGGTGGCGATCACGGTGCCTCGCACCGTTCGCTGGAGGGTCTCTGCTGCGATGGTTGGAAATGGGGTCGCGAGGGGCATGAGTCCAACGGCACATACCAGACACAGCGAACATAGCATTGTTCTCATAGCTGAGCCTTTCCTTCTCTAGGCGGAATGCCGACTCAATGGTTTGTCGTCATTGATATTGTGAAGCCAAGGCAAGAACGGGGCCATAGTACCTCAGCATCGACCCGCTATTCAGTTGGCGAGAAACCAGCGTGAAATTGAGCTCAGCAAAGGGTGCTGCGGCTGTTTTGAGGAGATCCGCAACAGATGTGCTGTCCTTACTGTGGCGAAAAGTCGCTGAGATTCTCTGAGAGTGGCACGCATCACCCCTCGCGGCTGATGTGAGAGTCTCTCCGGAAAGAGACGATTTCGTTGTGATTATTCTGCCATGGGAGCTTTGAGAGAAAAGGATGCGAATCGGCAGGGTCCGGCATTGCGATTGCTCATTGCATGAGTACTGTGAAGGGCAGTTTCCGTCTCACCGGGGGAAAGGCGCAGTGCGCGTTTCCGTATCGCTGCTCTCATCGCGTAAACAAGGATCGATACGATGGATGTGATGGAAGCCATATACCGGCGCCGTTCCGTGCGCGCTTATACCGACCAACCGGTCGATAAAGCGACCGTCGAAGCGCTGATCAAAGCTGCGACCCATGCTCCCAGCTCGATGAACGAGCAGCCCTGGGCGTTTGCCGTGATTCAGGAGCCGCGGAAACTCGCATCCTGGTCTGAGCGCATCAAGACCCATATGCTCAAGCGTCTCAAGCCGGATTCCCCGATGGCGAAGTATCGCAAGATGCTCTCGAGTCCCGACTATGACGTCTTCCATCGAGCGGGAACGCTCATCATTATCTGTGCGAGGCCTGACACGCATAACGGGGCGGAAGATTGTTCCCTGGCTGCGCAGAATCTGATGCTCGCCGCCTGCTCGATGGGCTTGGGGACCTGCCCCATCGGATTTGCGCGACTCTGGTTGAGCCAGGCCAGGATCAAACGCAGTCTCGGCATCCCCGATGTCTATGTGCCGGTGTTCCCTGTTGTGCTGGGTTATCCGAGCGGCGAGACGCCGCCGGTTCCACGGCGGGCGCCGGAAATTCTTCTCTGGCAGTAGGAGGGTTGTGTCATCCATGAAGCCATTGCGCCTCGCGGTTGTGGGATTCGGCAGGGTCGGACAGATCTGCGCGGAACTCATTTCTCAGAGCCACGACCTTAGTCTGGCCGCTATCGTGCGGCGGGCTGTCAGCGCGTCGGGAAAGCTGCCGGAGACGCTGCGGTCCGTTCCCGTCATCACCCACTTCGGACAGGCGAGGGATCTCGATGCCGCGCTCCTCTGCGTGCCGACGAACGCCGTCGCGGAAATTGCCGCTCAGATTCTTCAGCATGGCATTCCGATCGTGGACTGTGTGCTGCTGCACGGAGAGGCGCTCGAGGCCCACAAGCAAGTAATCCACAAGGCGGCTGTTCATCATCGGGCAGCGGCCATTGTGGGGGCGGGTTGGGATCCCGGCGCGCTGTCGGTGTTCCGCTCGTGGTTTGCCTTGCTGACGCCAGGAGGAGCCACCGAGACGCGGCACCACACAGGCATCAGCCTTCGCCATATGGCGATGGCTCGAACCGTGGTCGGGGTAAAGGATGCGCTCTGTGCGGAAGTGCGAGCCCCGGATCGGAGTCTGCAGCGGTACGTATATGTCGAACTGCAGAAGGGAGCGGATCCGGACAAGATCGCGCATGCCATCCGTGCCGATCCGCTTTTTCTCGGAGAGGACACGCAGGTGTTTCCCGTCGAGAGTCTTGCGGAGTTGGAAGAAGAGGGTCGGGGAGTGGTGCTCGATCGGCGGGGGCCTCCGGGACGATTCGGACACCAGCATCTGCTGCTGGAAGCGCGCTTTGATGACACCGTGCTCACGGCGCAGGTCATGCTCGCAGCCGCTCGCGCGATCCCGCAGCTTGAAGCGGGAGCTTATGTGCTTCCGGAGGTTTCGCTCACTGCGCTGTGGGGTGAACGGGCGGAAAAGGCGCAACGGGAGTGGTTGTAAGAACGGAGGGGGGCCACTCGCACAGCCACTGCAAAGTGTTCCGCGACCATCTGCGATCTTGGAGGGGGGATCTTCCGGTGATGACATTACGGGCGGTCAATAAGCCGGAGGAGCAGCCGGTAGTCTGGGGAGGCTTTCCCTCCTGGTCACAGTTTAGTTGGCTCTATTTTGTGAGCGCGATTTCCGTGCTGCGGGGTGCGCTGTTGTTCAGATTTGGCGTGGCTGGTTGGCAGATATGGATGTTGGGGAGCGTGGTCCTGCTGGCCTGTGCCGCGATCCTGCGACAGTGGGCGCACTATGATCTGACCAGGGATCAGATTTCGGTGCGGAATGGCTATACCGGACGTGAGATTGAATCAATGCCTCTGCGCGACATGGAAAGCGTGACCGTGCAGCAAGGGGTGATTGCGGATTTCTTTGGGATCGGTACGGTGCTTGTCTATGCTCGACACGGCGACCGGGTGCTATCGATGCGCGGCGTGCGCTATCCGGAGGATGTGAAGCTTCGTATCGAAACCGTGGCCTGGAGACACAAACGGGCAGCGAACCACCATCGGGAGAACTCCTGACGGACGGAGCGGCGGGTGATGCAGATCGCGTTGACCGGCGATGTGATGCTGGGACGGATGGTGGATCAGTCTGTCATCCAGAACCGGTCCCTGCGCCCGGAAGCTCTGTGGGGTGACGTCCTTCCGGTCATGCTGGCTGCCGATTGCCGGCTCATCAATCTGGAATGTGTCATCAGCAGTCTGGGAGATGCGTGGCATCCGGCGACCAAGGCCTTTCACTTCCGGGCCCATCCCCGCGCGTTGGAATTTCTCCGAGCGGCCAGGATCGATGGCGTGACGTTGGCAAATAATCACGTTCTGGATTTCGGAGCCGACGCGCTGCTGGACTGTCTGGCCCTGCTCGACCGGTCGGGGATCAAGCGAGCCGGCGCCGGTGCGACATTGCAGGATGCGCTCTATCCGGCCCTGTTTGGATTGCCGCAGCACCGAATTGCGGTGGTGGCTCTCACGGACAATGAGCCGGACTGGGAAGCGGCCGGCACGAGGCCCGGTGTCAATCACGTGGCCTATCACGACCGCGGGTTGATGGAGCCCTACCGATCACGCCTGGCCCAGGTGCTGTCCTCGGCCAGGCGGCAAGCGGACCTGGTGATTGTCAGCGCTCATGTGGGTCCCAACTGGGGCGCGCCGTCACGAGCGATCCAGGCGCTGGCCCGCGATCTTCTCGACATGGGGGCGGATTTCTACTGGGGCCATTCCAACCATACTCCGCAGGGAATCGAACGCTATAAGGGGAAGGCCATTCTCTATTCGGCCGGCGATTTTGTGGACGACTATGCGGTCGATCAGGATGAACGCAACGATCTCTCGTTTCTGTTCATGCTGGAAGTTGAGAAGGGCCGCATAGGACAGATCCGGCTGTATCCGGTCCGGATCGAGAATTTCGGGGTTCGTCAGGCGAATGAGCGGGAGTGGCAGTTTCTCAAACGAACGATGCAGGCCAAGTGCAAGGCCTTCGGAACCGCGATGGATGTCGAGGGCCGGGTAGGGGTGATCGCACTGGGCTAGTCTGCAGCGCCCTTACTGATGTCGTTTGTGAATCGTGATGTGATTACCGTCCGGATCCTCGATCACCGCCATGCGGCAGACCGGCGTGTCGAACGTTTCTGTGACAAAGGAGACTGCCCGCTCCTTCATCTTCTGCACAAAGGCATCGAGATCTGATACCTCAAACGCCACGACAGCGCCTTTTGTACCAGGCGTATGGCCCATGTCCGTCGTGGTGATGGCGAAGGTTGAACCACCAAGATCATATTCCACCCACACGTCCTGATAGTTGTAACTCACATGCAATCCGAGCACGTGTTGATAGAAGGCTCTGGCCCGCTCCATGTTCGAGACCGGGTAGACAGTGAAAGCGATTGAGGTGATCATGGGCAAATGTCTCCGGTGAAATTGATCCAGTTGCGTATCATGCTGGCGTCACATGGTTTCTGGCCGCATGTTCAAGCACCTGTTGGATGTGTACGTCTACCTGCCGGAGTACCGACGGGGAGACGGCGTAGCCGTCGCTCTCGTAGGTGAGAATGGGCATGCCTTGTTGGATGCTGAGCGGTTTGAGAATAGCCTCTGAAATTCGGTAGGGGAGGCAATTGAACGGCCCGATGACGAGCATGCCGTCGTACCCCTCATGGGCCGCTTCGAGCCCCTTGCCCACCGTCGGGAGTAGTTCGCCATAAATGGCGGGCGAAACATGTTCGGCGCCTTTCTCGAAAATGGAGGCGACTGCATTGGGAGCGGCCACCAGCAGACCAGTCTCGCGGAAGAGCGTTCGGTAATGTTCCTCCTCATGCTGCAAAGTCTGGTAGGCCATCCACTGGTGAATATATTCTTTCCCTTCCGGCTCAAACATCCTCGTGCAGGCTTTGGCCAGGGCCATGCCGCCCGGTTTCATGCCCCAGGTACCGGCGGTTTCCGCCATGGGATGATAGGCGATATAGAGAAACAACTCGCTCAGGTCGACCGGCTTGAGGATGATGCCTCGTGCGGCATAGAGGTCGCGCACGCCATCCATGAAAAACGAACTGAAGCGGGTAAAGAAGTCACCGGCTACGACGACGCGCGGGCAGGTACGGGGATCTTTGGTGCGCGGCAGCTGCGCCAGTCGTTCGACGAATGTGGGCAGCGTAGCTTGGAATTCTTCGAGCGAGTTGGTCTCCCTGGCGAACCGCTCCCATTCTGTCCGCAGTTGATCGAGCGCACCTGCTTGCCCCACGACCCGGAGGACATGCTCGATCTCCACCAGAATGTCCGCGAGGATGACCGCCAGCGACAGATGCTGGGCCAGGACAATTTTTCCGAAGCCGAGGTAGTCGTTCTCCGGCTGGGGACTGAAGAGGAAGAGGTCGGTCAGCCGTTGTTCGGCGATGAACCGCTCAAAGTATCCCATGTAGGCATCGGTGACGCAGGGGGCGCCCCCCTGCACCATATGGAATCCCGAGATTTCTCCGGGCTGGCGTTGCTCATGGATCTGGAGCAGTTGGCCGATGCAGATCGGCAAGGGGAGACATTCTCGGCCGGAGGTATGCTGCAGGCCCTTATCGAGTTGGGCTCTGTCCAGTGGAATGACCTGACCAGGATGGAGTCCGAGCCAGCCGGTCGCCAAGGCCAGGGATCTGGTGTGATAGGGGGAGAAGTTCGGATAGTAGATCTTCACCCGAGGGTCCGTGAGTGGCACAGACTCGCCGTTCGATCGGATGACGCGGCCGCCGGAAACAAGTCGACAGGGAACGAAGGGGCTGGCGCCGACAGATTGCACGTCCCGGTAATTGTGGATGATGTCCAGGAAGGCCTCCAGCCTGGTTTGGACTCCGGCATCGGCGGTGTGCGCGTCGATCTCAAGAACCAGGTAGGGTTTCGATCCCATTTCCGAAGCGAGCATGGAGTGGGTAAACGCATCGATGGTGCAACTGAAATTGCTGACGCTCAGCAGGAACAAGTTGGGATGTTGCTTCGCGATGCCGACGGCGTTCAGGATCTGGTTTGCAAAGTGCCAGGAGGTTGGCCCTTCTCCGGATGACAGCAGACAGTCAGCCGGGATGACGGCTATGCCCATGCTGGAGAGTTTTTTACCCACGGATTGCGATGCCTCCGGGGTGAACGCGTTGTAGCTGTGTCCGGCGAGTAAAATAGCCGGTTTGCCTGTCGCGATCGCGTCATCAAGCACCCGTTTCCCGAGGTCACGGAGCGTGCGCTCGGCTTCTGTCTGGGCCTGCACAGCTGCTGCCCAGGCGCCGGTGGCTACTTCGCGTCCGATTCCCAGTTCTGCCACAGCCATATCAACCATGGCGGTGCAGGTCTCGTATCCGTTGATGAACTCCAGGACCGGTGAGAGGAGGCGGCGATCGGGAAAGGCCTTGGCCAGGAAATAGGGTCCAGCCTGCGTGATCGGACAGAGGTACGAATCTTTGCACTGGTTCGGATGGGGCATACGAACGACGTGCGGCATGAAGATCAGTCCCACGTCTTTCTTGACCAGGTCCAAGACGGCGCCGTGCGCTATCTGCGCAGGGAAGCAGAATCCCGATTGCGAACTCAGGTCCCCCCGCGGGTCCACATCAGAGAGCACAACCTCCATGCCCAGACGTGAAAAGAACGTGGAGTAGAGAGGAAACAGCGAGTGTGTCGTCAGCGCCCTGGGAATGCCGATGCGGGTGCCGCTTGCCACCGCATTGCCGTTAGAGCGGCCCAGAGACTCCCGCACAAAGGCCTTCGCGCTTTCATAGGCGGGCCCCACGCCCCAGTGGGTGCGTTCCACTCGCTCAGGCTTTGGCGTGGCGGCGGGTCTGGTCGGGGTGACTTGGAACAGCACCTCGGCTCGTTTCTCGACCAGATCTTGAGCCGCTGTGATCCGGGCCTTTCGCTTCCACACATTCTCATAGAGACTGCAGCGGCCCCCGAACGGAAACCGGCGGCCTGCGACTTCGAACCGGTCGATGCTGCAGTACATCTTGCAGGCGCCACATGTGAACCGGCCGACAAGCTTCATCTCCGGTGCGCCGAGAGTGAGCAGATCGACGGTATGACCCGGCATCGCATCGGATCGTTTCACGGCAAGGAGCCCGACCCCCAGCGCGCCGAGTAATTCGGGGCTGGGCGGGATCACGACCTGCCGGCCGACGCTATGGGCGAAGGCGTACCCGACAGCGCGATTCAGCGCGACGCCACCTTGCAGGAAGATTTTCTTTCCCACGTAACGCGGTCCCTTGACGCGATTCAGATAATTACCGGCAATGGCATAGACGAGACCAGCGATGATGTTGTCGCGGGGATGGCCCTGTTGCTGGGCGAGACGAATGTCGGAATTGATGAAGGCCGCGCAGGTCGCCTTGAAATGCACCGGGGAAGGAGCGGCCAGCGCCAGGTCGGCGATGTCCGAGACGGTGATGCCGAGATCGCTGTGGGCGCTCTCTTCCAGAAAGGAGCCCGTGCCTGCCGAACAGGCATTATTCATCGCGTAGTCGATAGGCACGCCGTTGCGCAGATAGATGTACTTGGAGTCCTGCCCGCCGATCTCGAAAATCGTATCTACTTCCGGATCGAAGTGCGTTGCGCCGGCTGCATGGGCCGAGATCTCGTTATAGACGTGCTCGGTGCCGAGGTAGGCGCCGGCGAGTTCCCGGGCCGATCCGGTGGTGCCGATCAACCCGATCGGGCGATTGCCCACCTGCTGGATGAGCGCTTGGAGACATTCGCGTGTAGCCGCTACGGGATTGCCCTTCGTGCGCCCGTAATATGAAGCCACCACGGCGTGCGTCGAAGGATCGAGCAAGATAGCCTTAGTCGTCGTCGATCCCGCATCGACTCCCAGGACCAGCGGCCCTTCGGGAGGAGCCTGATGGGGTGGGGCCGCGATCACTTGCACCCGTTCGCCATAGAGATGGAGCGGCGGGAGGCGGCCAAGGCCGGGTTGCGCCGCAATCTTCGGAGATATCTCGCTGGGTGAATCCCGCACGAGCAGGGCCGTGCCCCAGGCTTCGAACCAGGCACTTTCCGGCAGCACCACAAATTCCGTGGACGGCAATTTGGCCCGCAACGAGGCCAGCATGGCCTCATTGCGGGTCACCCCGCCGATCAAGAGGACTCGCTTCAGCTCATGAGGGCCTTTCTCCAGCAACGCAATCACCTTGTTGGACATGCTGTCGTGCAGCGTGTGGAGAATATCCTCGGGCGTGGCTTCGTTGCGGTTTAGCTTGTGGGTGATGTCCGATTTGCAATGGACCGAGCAGCGTGAGGCCAGCGGCACAACCTTGCCGCTGAAGGACCGCTGGATCGCCTCCTCCATGCCCAGGCCCATCCGGCCGATCTGCTGGACGAAAAACTCGCCGCTGCCCGCCGCGCATTTATTGTGGGACACGACATTGGTAATTCTTCCGTCCAGAAGGAGATAGACGAGGAAGGATTCCCCTCCGAGCGACGCAACCGCATCGAATGTACCGTTCACCTCACGAAGTGCCCGTTGGACTGCCGCCACTTCGGAAATATGCCCAAGCTGGCCGGACACACCGAAGTATTCCGCATCGGCAAATTCCGGACGGGCGAGCACCTCGTAGAGTATTTCGAGGGGGCGGCCTTGATGCGCCAGTACGGTAGCACTCCTGGCGTTATCCCGGAGAGCTGTCACCTTCACCGTGAGAGCGCCGATATTAATGCCGATATACGACATGAGAGTTCCTCCAGGAACCGGAGTTGTACCGATGGCCAGGCCCGCTTGATCGCGAGGGTGGACGGTATGGCGAAACACTCACCTCTTGTCTGCGGTCTTCCGGAAAAGACGAACTGTGAAGTTGCCTTCTTAGACTGCCGGGATCTGACTCAGAATTTCCTGCTCCGCGTCGAGCCAATCATCGAGCGCCGATCCATCCCGGTACCCTCGCTCACAGTAGAGCTCATAGGCCCGTTTGGCGATGCGGGCTTGCGGGTCTTCGCAGGGCGCGAGCGGCAACACGTGAAATTTCTGTGTCGGCGGCTTTGGGGCCATCTGCTGGTCTTGTTGGGGGGGCGGTGCTTTTCGCCCTGATTTGGTCGTGCTAGTGGTGACTGACTTCATGTCTGTTTCCTCCTTGGATTACAGGGATGACATACTCATGCGCAGTCCGCTCTCTGCCGCAGTCATCGAACCGGGGATGAACGGTCGATCAAGAGGATCCGACGGAAACGCCTGTGGCCGCTCAAAACGTGAAGACCGGGTAAGCAATGAAGGAGCTTGGAGTGATCGTAGGATGGACCCTTCCTCATGTTTTTGTTGGGAAGGTCAGCAATGACTGTGCCTTCTCATTGATTGCCGAGGAGGCAGGAGAGAGCATTGAGATATTGGAGGTTTTGTCATCGGGTGATGAGGGCAGTGGGATGCATTGTGGCCTTATTCCTCAGATCATCGAGGACGATTGTGGAAATCTGGCCCGTTGTGATCAACGAAGCGCCCCCCCACTGTACATGCACGGGGAAAAGTGTTGCAGCTTATGCCAAATAGGCGGCGACGATTCCCGACAGCACGATCCCATCGAATGTGCCGGCGCCGCCGATGCTGGCGATGCCGGTGGAGATCTTTGATACGTCGCGAAGGTGGAGCAGATCCGCGCCGATAAGCGGTCCGAGCACACCGGAGACAAAGGCGACGGGAGGGGCCTGGTCCGGCACCAGGAGCAATGCGCTCACGGCGGCGATCAGCGGAGGAAAAAGCCCCGGCACTGCAATCCCGATTCCTTCTATCGGTTGCGCCATCCAGTAGCAGACCATGGTGTTGATGAGGATGGCCAGGAGCAATCCTGAGAACGGTTGAAGGCCGGCCTCTATAAGATGGAGTATTTCATAGGTTGCCAGCGCGACTGGAATTACGCAGCCTCCGACATTGACGGCAATGATTGTTTCCCGCCGCACACGCAGGGTCGAGGGCCACCAGCTGGATAATCCGACGACCGTCAACGGGTCTGCCGTCATTGGTTCTGTGCGGGGAATCCGTTTCACCGGAATATTGATTGGACTGCCTACGAAGAAGCCGATCACGATGAGCAGGGCGATCGTCGGATCGAGTTTGAGTTTGATCAAGGCCACAGTGAACAATTGGCCGAATACAAATGGGAGCAGCGCCAACAACAACAGGAAAAGAAGGAGCGGCAGGATGATCGGAATGCCCAGCGGTGGTTTATCGTTATTCATGGCTGTGTGTCCAAGGAGCGCGCTCTGACGGCGGTGAGACGGCGGTCGAGATCCTGCCAGTGAGTGCCTGGCCAATACACGCGGCGGCAGTGAGGGCATTGGAGAAACGCTCGATACTGCTCCGCGACAAAGGGAGGAACGAGAGAAGCTGCATCGTCATGCGAGGAGGCGGTAAGGGTGACATTGCAGTCTGCGCAGCGATACGCTCGTTGGTGTGTCAGGTTAAGGTCGATCTTGAGATCCCGATGAAGTTGGTGCAGCTGCCCTTCGACGTCATCACTGCGGATGAGCGTGTGACGACCGCGGAGGAGTCTGCGTAGTGCCAGGTTTTGATCACGCGTGAGCAGCCACCGATCTTCGCGTACGGCCTGTTCGACTAAGGCCTCGTCCGTGATTACTTTCTCATAGGCCGTGTCGTACCCGAGAATGCGCAGCCAGCGCGCCAGGCGACCGAGCATCGCATCGGCGATGAAGCGCACAACCGGCTCATTGGGCTGTCGAGGCCTATTCATAGCAGCAACTGTGAGAATAGCAGGAACCGTGATCGACAGCACGGCGTGAGCGTTCGGTCATGGGCCAAAATTTTCTAATGAATGCGGGTGGTATTTTGCGTGCCCCTAATGGTGATCTCAAAGGGATGCATGTAACGGGTTCATTGGCTCCCACCGTGGCATTCCGCGGCACGGGAACGGTGTCATTGGGGAGTTACTCCACAGGGTAGGTTCGCTCTCAGCGCGATCCGTACAGCCTCGATTCATCTTTGCCTGAATCATCAACGGTGTCGCGCTATCATGCAGCCTGGCATTGCTGTTGCTCTGCCTGTCTTCGAGAGTCCTGTTCTCGACGTTCGTCTTAGAGAGGCGCCACTCATGTCAGAGCGAGAGCGAGTCCTGAAAGAGGTCCGTGCGGCATTGGAGCATGAGCCCCGGGTCAATCTGCACAAGTGTTCCGTCACAATGGAATTTGCCGACGGCGTGCTTACTCTGGAAGGCGAGGTGGAGCATGTTGCGGCGAAGAAACTCAGCCTTGAGCTTGCGATCGCGGTACAGGGCGTCACCGGTATCGTCGACCGGCTTCATGTGGCGCCCGCGACCCGCATGGGAGACGGAGCCATTTTAGATGCGGTGCGCGATGCGCTGCTCCAGGAGTCGACCCTCATGAATTGTTCGATTCACCTGATCCGCAAGGGGGCGCTTGAAACCGTCCGTGAAGTTGCCCGCGAGCCTCGCGGGGCAATACGCGTGTCTGTGAACGAAGGTGTGGTCTTGCTCGACGACCATGTGACCGGACTCACGGAGAAACGCCTGGCCGGGGTGCTGGCCTGGTGGGTGCCCGGCAGTCGCGACGTCATCAATGGGATGGAAGTGATCCCGGATCAGCCCGACTCCGACGAAGAAATGGCGAAAGCCGTGCGAATCGTTTTGAAAAAAGATCCGTTCGTGAATGGTGAGCGAATTAGTGTGGTGGTCCGGCAATCGGTCGTGACGCTCGAAGGCGACGCCCCGTCCGCGCCGCAGAAGGAGATGGCGGAATTCGACGCCTGGTATGTGTTCGGCGTCGATAAGGTCATCAATCGCTTGGAAGTCCACCCATAAGCGGGGAACCAGGCCGTGTAATCGAAGTGTGTCGGCAGTCAAACGCAACGTGTTCCATCACCCCAACGAGGAGGGCCGATCATGACCAAAGCAGCCGCCGAGGAAAAAGAAGAAAATGCCGTTGCCACGAAGAAATCCGGTGAGGTCGTGTCCCGCGGAGAAGAGTTCGAGCATTGGCTGGAGCGCGTCATGGATGACATGTGGCGTCGTCCGTTCCCCGGTCTGTTCGGCCGAGATCGCTGGTTGCCCATTCGTCCGCTGGGTATCCGGATTCCGTCGCTCGATGTCTATGAGGAGAAGGACAGCGTGGTGGTTAAGGCTGAACTGCCAGGTATGAAGAAAGAAGATATTGACGTGAATCTCACCGGGGAGAATCTGACGATCAAGGGCGAGAAAAAAGAGGACAAGGAAGTCAAAGAAGACGACTATTATCGCCGGGAACGGTCTTACGGGTCATTCTTGCGGACAGTCGCCCTGCCTTGCGAAGTGAAGAGTGGCGATATCAAAGCCTCATTCAAAGACGGCGTGCTGGAAGTCCGGATGCCGAAGACGGAAGAAGCTAAGAAGAAAGCGGTGTCGGTCAAGATCGATTAGTGGAGCTGAGCGAAACCGGCCTATGGGCTGCATTGGGTGAGGGGGGGGATGCTGTGCCTCATCTAGCGCTGGCGTGGTTCAAATGACTCACCATGGTTCAGATCTTTTTATTTGACGCTATGTCTGCTGAAGTCTTCGAACTGATTCTTTCGGGCGCCGTGGTTGCGGTGCTTTTCTGGATATTCTGGAAGAAGGGGAACTCAGACTAGCAGGCGTCCTGTGGGGCCAATTTCTTCTGCAGACACAGGAGGTTCCATTTGCTCACTCGATCAAGATCCGGGCACTCGTTTGCCCATCCTTCTTTGACGGGCTTTCTAAGGTGGAACCGGGGCAGTTGCCCGGTGCCGGAGGACGTGTCTTCCTGCTCTGCCACGCTTTCTCGATGCGATGACGATTGGGGGCAGAACAAGAGAGACGGTAGTCGGTGAAGTGACCGGTTCGATCCAGGTCCGTACTCCGGCGAGTACAGTGACTCCATCAGGGTACTCCTTTTTAACCCTCTGGCCCGTGGAGAGAATATGATACCGAGCGGTGAGTATGCTCTGTTCAAGGATCGCCATGATGCCGGAAAACGCCTGGCTCAGAAGCTCCTCCATTATAAGGGAGCCAAGGATGCGATCGTCATCGCCTTGCCGCGGGGCGGTGTTGTGCTGGGTTATGACATCAGCCTCGCATTGGGGCTTCCTCTGGATGTGTTGATCACCCGGAAGTTGGGAACTCCCTTGAATCCCGAGTTGGCGATGGGTGCCTTGGCCGAGACCGGTTATCTGCACATGAATCAGGATGTGATGCGGGAATACCAGGTGACGAAGGCTCAGCTGGATGAAGTGATGCGGCGTCAGAAGAGTGAAATCGACAGGCGACTCACGCGGTATCGGGGTGGACGAGCTCTTCCGTCCTTGAAAGGCCGGACCGTCATTCTGGTCGACGATGGCATCGCGACAGGGGCTACGTTCTATGCTTCGCTCGGTGCGCTGATCAAGTCAGAAGCGGCTCGAGTAGTGGCTGCGGTGCCGGTGGCGCCGCCCCGGATCGCGGCGGAGTTGAATACGCTCGTCGATGAGGTCGTGGTGCTGCATACGTCCGAATGGTTCTTCGGCATCGGCCAGTTCTATGAAGAGTTTCCTCAGGTCGAGGATGAAGAGGTGATTGCCTGCCTGGAGGAAGTGCGTAATGCACTCCTGCCGAAGGGGAAAAGTGCTGGATAAGGAACCTTTGTGCCACCGAGGGCTTCCTAGCGGATACAGCGTTAACGAATACCCTCCGGGAAGAGTGCCTGACGGGGTCTTGACGCCTGCGTCTGGTTCGGTCCTAGTCTAGAGGAGGGAGAATACACATGGCGTTTGAACTCACGAGTTCGGCGTTTAAGGAGGGGGAGCGTATTCCGGACCGGCATACCTGCGAAGGAGCTGATCTGTCGCCGCCGCTCCATTGGGGTGTGCCGCCGGCCGCCACGAAAAGTTTCGTCGTGATTGCCGACGATCCCGACGCGCCGGGAGGCACCTGGGTGCATTGGGTGATCTACAATCTGTCGCTCGATCTGCGCGGCTTGCCCGAAGGCATTCCTGCTAAAGACCATTGGCTCGACGGCGCGCTGCAAGGTCTGACCGATTTCAAGCGGGTCGGCTACGGGGGGCCCTGTCCTCCGCCGGGGAAGCCGCATCGGTACTATTTCAAATTGTATGCGCTGGATGCCGTCCTGAATCTGAAGCTGCGCGCAACCAAGAGCCAAGTGCTGGAGGCCTGCAAAGGGCATGTCTTGGCGGAGGCGCAACTCATGGGACAGTTCGGCCGATAGCAGCCGGTACTTCTCACGATGTTCCGCTAGCGCAGAATGCCGCTGACGATCATTTCGACGGCTTGCTCGGGGCTCATCCCGCGGGCCATCAAGGTTTCGAGCTCTTTCTTATCCACGCTGCCGATGGCGGCTTCGTGCGTCACCTTGGCTTCAGGATGAAAGACCCGCACGATGGGGATGGCGCTGGCATGCGCCCGGCCCTGCACGATCTCCATACAATCGACGTGACCGCGTGCGCCTTTGGCATAGGCTTCGGTGATGCCGACGATGTCGGCCTGCGCCTGATCTTCCAGCACCACGCGGGTCTTGATGAGACTGCGCGAACGCTCTCCGCGGAGCATCACCGCTTCTTTGAGTGTGATGTGATCGGTTTTGTGCGCGAAGATCTTCGCGCTGAGTTCGGCAAGGCCGTCGGCCTCCACTTTCACGAGATAGTCGATGTCGAGGGTGCCCACGGAGCCGGAGAGCAGGGAGAAGTCCGAAAAGTACCGTGCGCCCGGTCCGATCTTGATCGTCGCATGGGGCAGGACTCGCATGCCCCCGTGGGGGCCGTGGTAGTGGCCTTCCGTATACGTCAGCGACGCGCCCGGTCCGATCTCCATCACGGCCTGCATGCGATGTTCGGCCGCCCGGGCGAAGGGAAAGAGACAGTGGGACAGCACGCGCGCCTGCGCCCCTTCACAGATCACTACGTCGATCTTGATCTGCTGCACTCCGGTCGGATGGGCGAGCCCGAAACACATGTGAATGGGCTGAGTGATCTGCGCACCCGCTTCGACGATCAGTTTCCCGATAATGGCATCCGGCGTTTCTTCCAGCTCGACGCGGACTCCGGGAACCGTCCGATGGCTGAGGATGCGATGCCCGTGCGCCACGACATGCGCGATGCGCGTATCGTCGAGGATGGCCGGTTCGGCGCCGACCATCGGCAGGGCTCGTCTGAGGTATTCAAGGTCTGACATAGTTGCACACTTCTCCGTCGCAGCGGACGCAGGTACGTCCGCGGAAATGGTCGACGGCATCGCGGGGACTGCCGGAGAAGATGATGCGGCCGGCGCAGAGCTGCGAGGCCCGGTCGGCGATGAGGGCGACCTCCTCTTGATGCGTGATCAAGATGACGGATCCGCCGCCGGCTTTCACCGCGCGAATGATGCCGATGATGTGTGCGATCGAGAGCATATCGATCCCCGCCGACGGCTCATCGAGAATCGCCAGCTTCGGGTTCATCGATAACACCGAGGCCAGTTCGATCCGGTGGCGCTCCCCTCCGCTGAGGGATTTGTCCACCCGGCGATTCAGATAGCGGTCCGGGTCGAGACCGACCTGCTTCAGCGCCGGCGCCGGATCGAAGTCCGGCTTTCCCAGGCTGAGATATTCGCGCACGGTGACCCCCTCGAATCGCGCCGGTTCCTGCCACGCGAGTGTGAGTCCTAATCTGGCCCGTTCATACATCTTGAGCGGTAATAGGTCCGCACCGTTGAACAGGATGCGTCCCCCGCTCGGCACATAGCCCTCGCACCCCATCAACACATAGGCCAGCGTGGTTTTGCCGGATCCGTTGGCGCCGAGCAGGGCATGAATTTCACCGGGCTGGATCGACAGGTCGAGCCGATCGAGGATGGGATGGTGATCCGCTTCGAAGGTGAGCGCAGCAATATCGAGTAGGGGAACCGGCATCGTCGCAAATCTCCTCATCGAGAGGAAGTGCATCCGGTATGCCCGGCCCGGCCTCTCGGATATGCGGCGGTTGCCGGTCGCCCGGTTCTTCGATTGGTGCATTGTGCTGCAGAGCGAACCTGAGGGCTGGGGAGTTAGGCCCCATTCGGCAGGGTTCGGCTCCGGTAACAGCCCTGAAAGGGCCGCGACAGAGTGAATAAGCAGGAGAAATAGTATGCGAAGAGCATGGCATCATCATTGCTGAATTGATCGGCATGAAGCTGAAGAGTCTTATTTTTGGTCTTGTGCTGCTGGGCATTGTCGTCGCCGTTTCCCGTTTTCACCAGCCGGCGCTGTCGGTCGCCGATGTCGAAGTGGTGCCGGAGGTGGTGGGGGAGCATGATCAAGCGCTGATGCGGGATGTCGTGGCGGCCTTCGATCAGGCCGATGCGGCGGTCCGGCAGGCCGACATCGAGTCCCTGATGTCGTTCTATGCAAAGGGCTACAATTATTATGGTCTGAAGCCGGCCGATGTCCGTCGGATCTGGGCTGAAGTGTTCGTACATTATCGGGACCTGTCCTCCCGCCATGTGTTCACCGACGTGAAACTGATGCAGACCGGGAAGGTGAAAAAGGCCTCGGTGACCTGTACCGGCGGGCTCTACGGCATCGATAAGGACTCAGGAAAAACCATCACCATCGATAGCTGGGCAAGCGAGGTCCACTATCTGATTTACGAGGACGGAGCCTGGCGGTTCCTTGGCAACAAGGGAGGGATCACAGAGTCGGTGCCGCCCAGCAGTGCGCCGCATCATCCACTCTTCTAGCAAGGTACAGAAATAATTCCCCAAGGACTCTATGCCCAAGCGTATCGCCATCATTCAGGGTCATCCCGACTCGACTGCGCGACACTTCTGTCATGCGCTGGCCGACGAATATGCCAAGGGCGCCGAGGATGGCGGGCACGATGTCATGCGTATCGAAGTGGCGGCGCTGGATTTCCCTCTCTTGCGGACGAAACAGGATTTTGAGAAGGGCCAGCCTCCCGAGGCGATTAAGCGGACGCAGGAAATCGTGGCCTGGGCCGATCACCTGGTGATCATCTATCCCCTCTGGCTCGGGTCGATGCCGGCGCTGCTGAAGGGGTTCCTGGAGCAGCTCCTGCGGCCGGGCTTTGCCTTCGAGTATCAGAAATCCGGCGGGATGGCGAAGAAGCTGCTCACGGGAAAGTCGGCCCGGATTGTCGTGACCATGGGGATGCCGGCCTTGGTGTACCGCTGGATCTTTTTCGCCCACAGTCTCAAAAGTCTCACGCGGAACACCCTCTGGTTCTGTGGCATCGGGCCGGTGAAATCCACTATCATCGGATCTATCGACGGGCTTACCGAACGACAAAGAGACGATTGGCTGGATGAGATGCGGGGATTGGGAGATGTGGGGAAGTAGGCGGCTGAGAGGGCGGGCTGCTTGGGCGGCGACATCATGCGATACATCGCGCGAGCTGCTGGATTCGTGATAGAGCACACCGCGTACTCCTATAAGGCTGCGCTGGAACAGCGCAATGTCGTCGTACGCTCTCTTTGTAGGCCTAGTGACTATGACCGGCACGCGATGTCGTCACCGAAGCAGCCCGTCCTTCCATCCGCCTTGGGGTGGGTGGGGGAAGCGGAGGTTCTGACATGAACTCACCAATGCCTAACAGGGATCTTTGGGTAGGGGCGCTCAATCGCCGACAACTCTTGAAGGCGCTTGGCCTGCTTGGGTCGATTGTCGCGCTGGGTGGCACTCGCGGACTGGCCGATGCGCTGGAGCCGGCGCGTTCGTCTACGACCGGGGAAGTCCCGAAGCGCGTGCTGGGGAAAACCGGCGTGCAGGTCTCCGCGCTCTGTTTCGGCGGCGCCCATTGGGGCCGGATCGAAGACGACGCCGAGGCGATTCGCATCCTCCATGAAGCGATCGACGCAGGCGTGACCTTTCTGGACAATGCCTGGGAGTACAACGGCGGACGCTCCGAAGAGCTGATGGGGAAGGCCCTGCAAGGCCGGCGGCAGCAGGTCTTTCTCATGACGAAGGTCTGTTCGCACGGACGCGATAAGCGGGTGGCGTTGCAGCAGCTCGATGAATCGCTCCGCCGCCTGAAGACGGATTATCTCGATCTCTGGCAGATTCACGAAGTCGTCTATCTCGACGATCCCGACCGGCACTTCGCGCCGGGCGGGGCGGCCGAGGCCTTGCTCGACGCCAAACGGCAGGGTAAGGTGCGGTTTATCGGTTTCACCGGACACAAAGATCCCAAGATTCACCTGAAGATGCTCGCCCACGACTTTACTTTCGACACCTGCCAGATGCCGCTCAATGTCTTCGACGGAACCTATCGGAGTTTTGAGCAGGAGGTGCTACCGGTCCTCACGCAGCGGGGCATCGCCCCGATCGGGATGAAAAGCTTGAGCGGGAATGCCGAGCCGATCAAGCAGGGCCTTGTCACACCGGAGGAAGCGCTGCGGTATGTGCTGAGCCTGCCGATCGCGTCTCTGGTCAGCGGCATCGATTCGCAGGAGATTTTGCGGCAGAATCTCGACATTGTGCGGCGGTTCGTCCCGATGACGGTCGCCGAGATGCAGGGCCTGCGGACTCGCGTGGCCCGCTACGCCATGGACGGGCGATTCGAGTTGTTCAAGTCTACAAACCGCTACGACGGCCGCATCGGGCGGGAGCAGCATGGATTATCATAGCAGGATGCTGAAAAAGGCCGCCAGCGGCGTTCTCGCGGCGCTTAGAGGCTCCACGTACCGAAGCGTACGCCTCGCCTCTTCGCTGGCTGCGGCCTTGCTGGACGGCCATTTTGAGCATCCTGCGGTAGTGCCAGGTGGCGTGATGCCGGGATCGCAGTCGATATGATCGGGAATGGGAGGAACGGATCGCATGCCGCCACAGCAGGTTGAGCCGCACGTCTTTGTCATCATCGGAGCCACCGGCGATCTTACACGCCGCAAACTGCTGCCTGCGCTCTACCATTTGCGGGATCAGGGTGTGCTGGAAACCCAGAACACGCTGATTGTGGGTGCGGCCTTGCCTGAAGTCGGTGAGGACGGGTTTCGGCTCTGGGCGCACGAAGGGCTGCACAAGGCCGGCTGGCACAACGATCACGAATTGCGCGAGTGGTGCGACGCCTGTCTCTACTATCATACGATCGGTCGCGGGACGGATGATGATTATGCCGCGTTAGCTACCTACATCCGGCGCATCGAACTGGAACACGTCATGCCGGAAAATCGCGTGTTCTATCTGGCCGTGCCGCCGGACATCGCCCCCAACGCCATCGAAGGGCTGGATCGGGCGGGATTGCTCAAGGGGCGCGGCTGGGTGCGCGTCGTCTTCGAAAAACCCTTCGGGCACGATTTTCAATCGGCTCGCCAGCTGAATACCACGCTCCACCGGTACGTGGACGAATCGCAGATCTACCGGATCGATCACTATCTGGGAAAAGAAACCGTCCAGAATCTGCTGGCTTTCCGGTTCGCCAATCCGATTTTCGAATCGCTCTGGAAGCGCGACGCCATCGAGAACGTGCAGATTACCGTGGCAGAAGATCTCGGCGTCGAACATCGCGGGGCCTACTACCAACAGGCGGGCGCGCTGCGCGACATGCTGCAGAATCATTTGACCCAGCTCCTGACCGTCGTGGCGATGGAGGTCCCGGTCTCATTCGATGCAGCGGCCATTCAGAGTGAGAAGCTGAAGGTGCTGCATTCCATCGCGCCGATTGCGGAACAGGACGTCGTGTTCGGCCAGTACACCTCCTGGCAGGTCGGCGACCAGACGATTCCCGGATATCGCGAGGAACCGGGTGTGCCGAGAGACTCCGCGACGGAGACGTATGTCGCATTGAAAGCGGAGATTAACAACTGGCGCTGGAAGGGCGTTCCGTTCTATCTGCGCACCGGGAAGCGCTTTCCCCGGAAACTCACCCAAATCGCCGTCATTTTCCGCGAGGCGCCGGCCCACGTGTTTCCGTCCATCGATCCGGGCAGCATCGCGTCCAACAAGTTGTTGATCACCCTGCAGCCCAGTGAAGGATTCTCCCTCTGCTTTTCCGTGAAGAGTCCCGGACGGCCGTTCATGCTGAGCGACCATGCGTTGCAATTCGATTATCAGAAAGCGTTCGGCCAGCTGCCTGAGGCGTACGAGACGCTCTTGCGCGATGTGATGATCGGGGATCAGACCCTGTTCGTCAGCGCGGAGTTCACGGAAAAGGCTTGGAAACTGTACGATCCGCTCCTGACCGGCAAGCAAGTCGTGCATCCGTATTCAGCCGGCTCCTGGGGACCGCGTGAGGCGGATGCGCTGGTGGAACGACAGGGCCATCAATGGCAACTCGGCTGGTGAGCCGGTTTCCTGGCGTCCTTCGTCAAGCCGGTCATTCAATTAACTCCTCGCACTCCCATTCTTGACGCTGAGGACTCGGCCAGCCGATAATGCCGCGGTCTCTGGCAGGACGCTGGAACAGTCGGCCGGCAGCGTCCTTGCCTCACTCACAGGCTCAACGTACCCAAGCGTGCCCGGCCACCGGTGCATCAACCACGACCCCGGTTTGACAGACGTTGGAGCTGGTTCACGGTGAGTATCCCCACGGTGACGGCACAGATTGAGTCGATCAAGGATTTGACGCACGATGTGCGGCAACTCGATTTGCGGCTCGTCGAGCCGGCCGCCATCGAGTTCAAACCGGGCCAGTTTATTTCCTTCGAGATGCCGCATCCTGCCACCGGCCGCCTCGTGACGCGGGCCTATTCCATCGCCTCATCACCCAGCCGTCCCGGCGTCGTCACGCTGCTGTTCAATCGCGTGTCGGGCGGGCCGGGCTCCACGTTGCTCTACGGGTTCAAAGAGGGCGATACGACCCGATTCAAAGGACCGGCCGGTCACTTCACGTTGCGCGACGATCCGGGGCGCGACCTGCTCTTTGTCGCCACCGGCACGGGGATCACCCCGATCTGGTCGATGCTTCTGGCGAACGCGGAGCGGCCCGATCCCAGGCCGGCCACCCTGTTCTGGGGACTGCGGAGCCAGCGGGATCTGTACTATCAGGAAGACTTGCTCGCGCTCGCGCGGAAGATGCCGAAGATGACGACGGTCCTCACGCTCTCCCGTCCGGATCCGGGCTGGTCCGGAGAAACCGGCCGGGTGCAACGGCTTGTCGAGGAGCGCGTCACGTCGGTCGCGCAACTTGCCGTGTATCTCTGCGGAAGCGGCGGGATGATTGCCGACGTGACGAAGACGTTACAGCAGAAGGGGCTCTGTCCTATCTATCGCGAAAAGTATTACGACTCGGCTGCCGGGGCGAAAGAGTCAGCGGCCGTTCAACGATCGGAATAACTCCCTGACGAAAGGATCGCATCGTGGCAAAGAAGCCTCTGACACCCGCGAAGGTCATGGAACTGGGCACCGGATTCTTCGGGTCGAAGACCCTGTTGAGCGCGATCGAACTCGGTCTCTTCACCGAGCTGGCGAAAGGGGCGCGCACGCTGGAGGAGTTGACCGCGCGACTCAATCTGCATCCGCGCAGCGCGCGGGACTTTTTCGATGCCCTGGTCGCATTGGGCATGTTGAAGCGGACAGGCACGCGGTACGCGAACACGCCGGAAACGGCCTTATTCCTCGATCGGGCCAAGCCGTCGTACATCGGCGGCATCCTCGAAATGTGCAACGCGCGGCTGTATCGCTTTTGGGGATCGCTCACCGACGGGCTCCGCACCGGCCAGCCGCAGAATGAAGTGAAGACCGGCGGGGATTTTTTCGGCACGCTCTATAGCGATCCTCAACGGCTCGAAGGATTTCTGAAGGCCATGACCGGCCTCAGCATCGGGGCCAGCCGCGGGATTGCGAAAAAGTTTCCCTGGAAGAAATACAAGACTTTTGCCGATGTCGGCTGCGCGCAGGGTGGCGTCGCCGTCGAAATCGCGCTCGCGCACAAGCACCTTTCCGGTCTGGGGGTGGATCTGCCGGTCGTCCGACCGGTGTTTGAAGCCTACGCGCAGGCCAAGGGTGTGGCGCAGCGGCTGCAATTTCATCCGGGCAATTTTTTCAAAGAGCCGCTCCCGAAAGTCGACGTCATCATCATGGGCCACATCCTCCACGACTGGAATCTCGACGAGAAGCGGATGCTCTTGCGCAAGGCCTATGAGGCCCTGTCGCCGAACGGTGCGGTGATCATCCACGAAGCTCTCATCGACGATGCGCGCAAAGAGAACGCGTTCGGGTTGCTGATGAGCCTGAATATGCTGATCGAAACCCCCGGAGGCTTCGACTTCACCGGCGCCGACTGCCGCACGTGGATGAAGGAAGCCGGCTTCAAGAAGACCAAGGTGGAGCGCTTGGCCGGACCGGACGGCATGGTGATCGGCTACAAATAGAAGCGTTGTTCCTCCGGAGTGAAAGAGGCGGACGACGCCATTAACGGGCGGAGACAATCTGGCTCTCTCGCGTCAGGTGTGGACAATCACTTCGTCACATATTCTGCGGCCTGTCAAATCGCCCCGTCTATAGAGTACTCCCGATCTTGACCTTTTTGCTTCCTCCCGCGGATACTTGCGGCGAATCAGGCTGAATCGATGCACATATCGGCCTGTCCGAGGGCGGAAAACGTAGAGCGTAATTTACCTTCACACCGGGAGATCACCATGATCTTAAGAGGCGTGGCTGTGGGCGCTGCGGCAATTGTCTTTGCACTGGCAAGCTATGCGGGAGCTGAAGGATTGCCCGATATTCTCGGCATTCAGCTCGGCATGCCGGCGCGGGAGGCCCATGCTAAGCTTCAAGCTCAGATTCCCAAAAACCCGATTCAGGTCATGTCTACGAATCTGCCGACCATCGACAAGCCGGTCATCTCATCCTTTCAGTCTGCCCCGAAGCAAACCATCGCGATTGGCGATGAGGCGGATACGGTAACCGTGGATGTCACGTTGCCGCCAAACAAACAAGCGGTCTGGCGGGTCGCTCGCGAGCATTTCTTTCCCAATAAAGGGATTCCCAGGAAGACGCTGCTGGCCTCGCTGCGCGAGAAATATGGAAAAGAGAGCCGCGCCATCGCGCCCGGTGGGAAGGCGACTACCGACGAGAACAACATAATGGGCCTCGTGTGGTTGATGGATGAACAGGGACATCCATCAACTCTTCCTCCTCTTGTTGGGATGGTCGATCCCTTAACGTCATGCAAGGCCAGCGCAGAAGGTAACCCCGGGCTGCTCGTCGAATCTCCGCAACCCACGACGTTCGCGTCTGCCGATTATAAATGGTGTCTGTCGAATTATACGGCCGTGAACGTGACGTTTATGGACAGCGAGGTGCCGGAGTTGTATAGCCGAATGATCGTCGGCGTCGTCAGTCTTCCCTTCGCCAGGCGCGCGGGGGAGGCCACGGTGAAGTGGAAGCAGGACATCGCTGAAGGCCAGCACAAGCAGGAACTCGAGAAGGCCAAGCAGCAGGAGAAACCGAAGCTCTAGGGAGCCTGGCCGGTAGTTCCCCTAGCCATCCGACTAGCGCACTCCCGTTTTTGCCTGCAGGCTCTGGATGTAGTTGGCGATGGAATGGTCCGGGACCTGCTGGTTGCCGAGGCTGTTCCAGAACGAGATCACGGAGAAGCGTTCCGTCTGGGCTTCGTCGAAGTAGGCGTAACTGGTCCCGTCTTTCAGCACCACTTCGGGGCCGAAGTGCTTGTACGGGCCTTCGTCGAGAATCGTGGTGATATCGAACGGCGGGAGCAGCGGCACCGGATCCTTGTCGTTCACGAAACGCAGCAGCGGCAGCCCGCGATACTTGTCGACGCCCGCGCGGTTCGTGACCTTCGGCTGGCCGAACGTCATCGCCTGGCCGAGTTTGACTCCGTCTTCCTTGAAGAGCATCAAGACGATCGACGCAGCCGCGCCGCCCAGGCTGTGGCCCGTCACGCGCACCTCATAACCCGGTCGCAGCAGCGGCTTCGCAAAGGCATAGACCTGCAGCGCCGTGTCGGCGAACCCCTTGTGCAGCGGGATCTTCAGCCGCCCGTCCACCACCTTGTTGTAGTCCACGTCGAGTTTCACATTTTCCAGGCTCCAGGTTCCCCGCACGGCAACCCATTGAATCTTTCTGGCGTCGTCCGTCTCGATGTAAGCCTTCACTCCCCTGGGTGATTCCACCATGAAGGAGATCATCGTGCCGGCCGGCGATTTCTGTTTGATGGCCGCATCGCTCTCATAGACCAGGGCCGCCCGTTGCGCATACTGCAACGCGAGCGCGAAATCGATGGGCGTAGGCGGCTGCGTGGCGGTCGGTTTCGGCAATACGTTTTTGGCGCAGCCTGTTGATGCAGCGACGAGACCGGCGAATGTCAGGATCACGGCGAGGGTGCGGAACGGTGTGGTATCCGGCGATGCGATCATGGGCAGAAAGTCCTGGTTAAGGTGAAATCCTGAGAGGCTTGTACCCGCCTTGCCGGAGCAAGTCAAGGCGAGGAGTCGGGTGGCGATAGGCTTTCATCCCCGCAGTGCAGCAGCAAGTTGGGGCAGCCAGAGGAGCAGGGCTACCCCGAGGCAGATCGAGAGCGCCACGATCGAGGCAACGAGATCCTCGTCCAATCCGGTTTCCGTCGCGAAGATGACCGCTGTCACTGCCGAGGGCATCGCGGCGATCAGGATCACCATCGCCCGTTCCATTCCAGTCAAATCCAGCAGCCAGGCTGCGGCCATTCCCAGCACCAGTCCGCCGAACATCCGCAGCGCCACGCCCAGGCAGGTGAGCCACCACGTCCGTCGCAACGCCGCGAAGCTGATCGAGAGACCGAGTACGAGACTCGCCAGCGGTGTCGTCATGAGATGCACCGGCGTCAAGATGGTATGGAGCCAGGAGGGCAGATGGAGTCCCGCCGTTTTCATCGCCAGCATGACGGTCAAGGCCCAGAAGGGAGGCGACGTGAGCAATCGCGTGAGTGCCGAGCGCGCCGAGGGTGCGGCGGTACCGTGCCAGACGGCCAGGGCATAGAGCGCCGTGAGGGTGAGCGTGGTTTGGCCGAGGTCGAAGAGGATCGCCTGGGCGAGGCCTTCATCACCGAACGTCGCCAGGGCCACGGGATAGGCGAAGTACACGGAGTTGATGCAGCCGATGGCAAGGAGGAATCCGCCCTGCGTCGGGCGGGCGAGATGCAGCGCTCGCGCGAGCGGCCATGAAGCGAGTACCAACGGGAGCGAGACGAGACAGGCGGCCAACGGCAGCTTCCAGGCCGCCGGGGCGAAGGCCACGCGATCCAACGAGACGAGAATCGTCGCCGGCAGCGTAACAGAAAAGACAAACAGCCCCAGCCGTTCCGCGTGCTGCTTGGTCAGCAGTCCGGACAGACGGAGCGATGCGCCGACGACGAAGAGAATCAGAAATGCTTGCAGGGCCGGGGGCATGGGGGAGAAGGGTAGCAGAAAATTCTGAGCGGGTCCTGCGGGAAGTGCATGTGCTGAGGCCTGCTTGGGCAATCGACCGCTGGTTGAACGATGGGCGGGATTAGCTTACTTGAATTGTTCTCGATCTTTTTGGAATTCCGGATGGTACGGCCCTGCGGGAAGTCCATACCCGGATCGTTTGGCGACGATGGTATTGGCCTGCAGAGCGATGGGCCGATACTGCACGGTCGTGGCGGTCACTGCTGCTTTGACCGCAGCGACTACGAGGGCTCCGATGAGTCCACCGCCGCCTCCACCCTGGTTACTATTGTGGACCACCTTTTGCTTGGCCGTCCACAGTACCGTTCCGGTGGCGGCATCCACGAGACGGTATTCGGCTCCTACGATAATATTCGAGGCGAGGACGACATAGGAGGTGGTCCAGTCTGTGATCGTCACGTAGAGGATCGAGTCAGTTCCGAAAACCTCTTTGAATTTCCCCGGGGGAATAGCTGCAACTGTGCCTTCGTCGGTCGCGCCTAGATCATTGAGGATATCTTGAACGAGGAACACCGGAAAGACGTAATAGCCGCGCTCGGCGAATGCGGCGCTGACGGTTGTGAGAAACACGGCAGGGGCATCTACCGCCGTGGTCTTGTTGGCAGGAGGAACGACAAGAATCGAGTGCGGTTGATGGTCGAAAAAGGTCGAGTAATCCGGTTTGGGTTGTGTAACGCAACCGGAGAGATAGAGAACGGTACATAGGGCGACAATAGAAGAGAAGAGTCTCATGGCGTGGGTTTCTTCTCCTTGTTCTTCCGCTCCTGAATTCGAGAGATCATGGTGTCCATCAGCGGTTTCGATTCCGGATATGCCGCCGATTCTTTCTGCATCTCGGCAATCGCCTCGTCGACTTGTCCCTGCTTGAACAGCAGGTAACCATAGTCGGCGTGAATGCCGGGGCCGATCGGCGCCTTCCCGGGTTCAGCATGACTCATTGTGGAGAGCAGCATGGAGGCAGCCTGGGCTTCACCGCCTGCGCCTGCTTGTTGTTGGCGAGAAAAGAGACTCTCTTCGTAGGAGCCCCAGTAGAATTGAGTGGGAGGCTGGCACGCGCTTAGAAAGACGGCGCAGGTAAACAGACCGGCGGTTGTAAGAAGCCGCGAGATCATCGGATGTCGATCGTCCGGGTAGAGCCGGTTCCGATAAAGACTTTTTGCTTCAAGCGCACAAGTCCGGCCTCCCGGATTTCGATCTCGTGTGTACCGGGGGTGACACCCAGTTGGCCGCCTGAGCGATAGACCTCTCCGGTTCCGATTGCGGTGCCGTCCAAGAAGATTTCGTGGTGGGCGGCGATATTGGAAAAGCGGATATAGCCTTCGTCTTTGTTCTGATCGACGTTCGACGTGGTGGTTTGGGACACCGGCCCGAAGATGGGAGCGAACAACCCGCATCCAGAGAGGAGCAGTGCGCCCAGCACACCCACGGTGCGTTGCGCGAGAGTCTTCGTCATGAGCAGCGCCCTCCCCTCAGAACTGAATGACGTGATCGGTGGTCGGAGTCTGGCCCGACAATACTTTGCAGATCGAGCCCTCGTTCACATCCGAATCGCCGAAGAATGACAGTACTTCCAACTCGCCGACCTGGGTCGGCGGCAGCTGGATGTTGAAGCCCGTTTGCGGGCTCTTGATCACTTTGCCGGGAACCATCACTTTGAGGTGGTCGCCGGTCCGGAGTCCTTGGCGTGCTCCGCCCGAGATGACGACGTTACCGCCTTCGACGGTCAGGACATTGGTCGTCCAGGGTTTGTCGGACAGCTTGTTGATGAACTTATCCAGCAGGTTGACCACCGCTGCCGAGAGCGCCTTGTCGCCCAGGGTCGAATCGAAGGTGGCCCGGTCGCCCAGTCCGAGGATCGTGGATTGTTCGAGCGTGGCATCGGCCGCGCCGTCGTCACTGAAAAAGGCATGGCCGGTGCGCGGATCGACCAGGCGGGCGTTCACCTTGGCATGCGCAATCTGCTGCCTCGAGCGGGAGAACATTTGTACCTCGCCGACGTCTTTCCTGCCGAACTCGGCCACGGATCCGAAGATCAACGCGTCAACGCCGACCAGGCTCTGCCTGAATTGGTCGCGTGAGAGGCCCATCAATTCGCTCTCGGCTTCGAGCTTGCCTAAGTCTATACGCTCGAGCACAATAAACTTTCCGGAGCGGGTCAGTTCCGTCGACAACATATCGGCGGCCTGCTTGCCCAAGCGGTCGAAATTCGGGTCCCGGTTGTACGCTTCGCCGAACAGACTGGACGATGCGGCCTTCGCTTCGTTGGTGAACCGGGCGACCGCCACCTTGCGCTTGAGAATACGGACGGATGAAGTCGGCGAGGCGGCTGAAAGATTGGTCGGAGCCTGAGCGGCCGGGTTCGGGGCCGAGGCTCTGGCATCAACGATTTCCCGTTTATCGTAGCTGGCACAGCCTGCGCAGAGGAGAAGCAGAAGCGGGGGAACGATGGAGAGACGGGGCATGTTCACCTCGATGGATGACGAATTCGCCGGTCTCGAACGGGCGCCAGGGTAACAAAAAGTCTGAGGCTATGCAAGAGAGGAGGATTCCAGATTGTAAGGGACTATTTTACTACGGGCAGGCGAACCACTGTTCCACGTCGGGTCTCACCGATCGTTCAATCGCAATACCATTTGGAAACGTCCCGAGCGCGCCCTGGCGGGCGACGATCCCGAAATAGTTTTTGCTGCGATCCCAGAACGGATAGGCCCCGTAGGCGCCGGGGCTGGAGACGCGGGTCCCCGCCGTGCAATTGAAGGTGGGGCTCTGACATTCGTGCCAGAGGCCGAGCCCGTAGTGCCAGTCTTCGCCTGCTCCGACCAGGGCCGGTGAATAGGTCATCACGACAGAGGCAGTGTGATCCGCTAACAGTTGGCCCATCGAGGCGCTGCTCAGCAGCGAACCGTTTTTCAGCGCCTTGAGAAAGGCCATGTATTCCTCGCCGGTCCAGTGCATGCCGCCGGCCAGGCGGGGATTCGTGGTAGAGGGTAAATCATAGGCCGCAGTGGGGAAGAGGCCCGTCTGTGTTTTAAATTCCGTGAAGACATCCTGCCAGGTGGCGACGCCCCGCGCCTTGACGGCCATGAGCCCCGCCACTTGCAGATGGGTGCTGGCGTAATAGAACTCCTGTCCGGGAGTAATGCCGTTCCCGGCGTTGGTTGTCGCGATGCTGTTCACGCAGGTCTCAAAACTCGATCCTCCGAAGTTCTGACAAGGCGGCTCGGTCGTCAGGCCGGAGGTGAAGCTCAGCATCTGCTCGAGCGTCATATTGAAGAGGGGATCGGTGTTCGTGATAGGCCAGGTCGTAATGTAGCGCTGCGGTTTGTCTGCCAGGCTCAGATACCCTTTCTCCACCAGCCGTAGAATGATGACCGCCGAGACCATTTTGGAGGTCGAGGCGGATTCATACGAAGTCAGCAACGTGGAGCCACCCCGGTTGTAGCTGTAGCGGCGCCCATCCTGCCGTTCGACTGAGAATGAAAAGTCCACATCCGACGAAGTTTGTGCCAGCGTGCTATCCATCGCCCCTTCGAGTTGCGTGACCGAACAGGATGGGCCGGTGGCAGGGCCTGGTGCAGGAGGAGTATCCGATCCGCTGCTACTGCAGCCGGCAAGGAGACTGAGCGCAAAGGAGAGACAGATGGTCAGGAAAGGTGTGTGTCGCATGCGCTGTATAACGTGGAACCCGAAGATCCGTTGACCTGCCGCAAAGCTATGCCTGGCAAGCCTTACACGGAAAGTGAGGGAGCCGGCAGGAACGGAATTGTAGCAGGTGGCAGAGCGGAAAAGACAGCCCTCTTTAGGGGGTTTTCAGCACCCGACACTCAGACCTTCACTTCGCAATCGTGATGCTGGGGATGCCCACGCGCGGGACTTCGCTCACGGTCATCTGGAACAAGAGGTACAGCAGTTGGAATCCCTCGCGGTTCCAACGGGCCAGCGGCCCGGTCGTGCTCACGGCGTAATGCTTGCCTTGAAACTTGATCGACAGGTCGGCGTCCGACGGCGCACTGTCCGACAGCACGAGTTCCATCGCATGGACGGGATTTTCGTGCACGGGCGGTGTCCGCGGATCCTTCTCCACATTATATTCGGGGTCTTCATCCAGTCCGCGCCCGAGGAAGTTGAGAATCGTGTTGAAGCTCCGCAGCCGGAAATCGCCCTTCAGCGGATAGTCCCCGCCGATGTGCCCGGGGCGAATATCGAAGGAGACATCGTTCTGGTGTCCGTCATCCGTCTCGTCGATCAACCGCGCCCGTTCCTCGGATGAGAGCGTAGCGGGGTCATAGTTCGTGATCAGAATGCGCCCCGTGATCTGTTTGCGCAGCGTGTAGGTGTTGTCCTTCTGGTTGTAGGCCACGAGATATTCTTTTTGCAGCGACTGAAAGCCTTCGGCGGTGACCGCGTTGGCGGGAATCGTCCAGGTGCGCTGGGAGACGAGCGGCTCAGCGTAGAGCTGGTTGTGGTCCTGAATGGACGAGAGGTGCGTCACCACGCGGCGGAACATCTCATAGCCCGGCTTATCGGCCGGGGCATTGCGGTAGGAAACCTCCTGGCCGTCCTGCCTGATCCGCAGTTCCTGCGCCATCAGCCGGAGCAACAGATCGATGTCGAATCGCTGCCGGAGCAGAAGCGTGAACTTGGTTTCCTGAAAGGGGGTCAACAGCCGCTTCGTAAACTCTTCCCCTTCGATCGGCACGATGCTGATCGTGGGATTCTCCGCCACGCTGCCGCCGAAGACCGGCATGAGCGTCTTGCTGGCCTCGCCCGTCAGCGCTGGCGTCGCTCCGGCATTCACGCGGAAGTCGAACGTCGCGGCGATGTTCGAGACGCCGGTGAAGTGGATGGGTTGATGGCGATGAGCGCGGGCAATGTTGATAAGCAGTTGCTTGGAGACGGCATCCGTCACGGCTTCATCGTACGAGGTCACCGCGCGATTCAGTGTGATCGGCGACAAACAGCCGGACAGCGTCAAGCTACAGAAGGCCCCGGCCAACGTGAGCCGGGCAAAGGATGTGAAGCGGAGAGTCGTTGTCATATGGCACTCACCGAGAAGCCCAATCATTATATAGCGGGTTTGTAGCACACCTGGGAGGGGATGTCAGCGGAGAGGGGGAGGGGGGAGAGGGGCAGCCTGGTCGTCCTCTTGCTCGCTGAGGCCGCACGATCGGAATGTGCTCCCTCAATGCGCGCAGTTGAGGATCGACCGGCCGCCCCTTGAGAAGAAAATGAGCAAGCTCGGAAGATCGGATGCGCGCAGTGACGGACCGTTTGGCCGCTCCCCTCATGGCAAAGTGGGGAAAGGTGAAGGAGGATTGTGCCAGGTGCACAGCGGAGGATTAATCAAGACCATCCCCAAAGAAGAGAAACGAGCGAGCTTGAAAGGGACTATTAGAGTATTGTTTGACGTGTGTTAGGAGAGAAAAGACTCCCGGCACCTGTTATCGCTTCGAAGCGTGTACGGACAGGGACTTGCCGACCTCATTAATTGTGTCCAATTCGTGTCCCTATCCTGTTGACAGTCTCCGGCAACGAGTCGTAGCCTGTCGAATCTTTCAGTTCCGAAAATGGCAGGGAGATTGGTGATTTTGCTCAGCACTGATGGAGGGTATTTGTCATGAGCGAGAAGCCAGATGATCTTGAAGCAGTCAGGGTAATCGTGAAAACGATGGAAGCGTTCAAAGATCAAGAAGAGCAACGAAGAATTCTTAGGTGGGCTTGCGAGAAGCTGGGGCTGACGATAGGAGTCTCTACTTCTGTGGGGGGTAGTTCAGGTAGTGGGAAGGGTGCACATGAGGCAGGCGTTGTTTCCGGAGTACATGGCAAACAGATTGTCAGTATACGGGAGTTTGTAGCGCAAAAGAATCCCCGGAGCGACAACCAGTTTGCAGCAGCAGTGGCATACTACTATCGATTCGAGGCTCCTGAGAGTGAACGGAAGGATGCAGTTGGAGCAGCGGATTTACAGGAGGCGTGTAGGCAAGCAGGGCGTAATCGTCTTGGTGATCCTGGAAAGACCCTGAGAAATGCGCACAGTGTTGGGCTTTTAGATAAAGCAGGTGAGGCTGGAAATTACAAAATCAATACAGTGGGGGAAAACCTGGTTGCGATGACCCTTCCAGGTGGAGCCGAAAAAGCTACAGGAACCAAGAGCAAGCGGTCTGTGTCTGTTGGTAGAAAAGCAAAGGGAACATCAAACCGCTCAGCCAAAAGGTCTCGTTAGTACCGAGTTAACTAATGAATGAAGCGCATGCGGCTGTTGATTCCACAATCGCGGAGATTGATCGACTCAAGCGAGTTATCAATCGATCTGCAGGTGCGCAAATACGGGCAAGTGAAGAGAGGGCAATCGCAAAAGCGACAGCACTATCCTGGTTCAATGAACGTCGGGAAAAAGTCTTGTCTGCCACAGATATCGAGGCTCTGCGGGATGTTGACGATCAGTTTCGATCGTTAATTTCTGCCACCGACCGAGCAAGTGCCAGACGCACTTACTTGGACATACTTTCAGCTGTTCGTTCAAGCCTCGCCAATCTTAGACTCCAAACGCTAATAAGTACTGCCGCACATTTTTCGCAGACAGCAGATACACCTCCTGATTTTGGTAAATTGGTTGGAGAGCCTGCGATGAGAGAGGTGCTTCAGCGTAGGTGGAATGAGTGTGCAAGATGCATAACGGCTGGTGTCCCACTTGCTGCTATCGTCATGATAGGGGGACTTGTTGAAGCGTTGTTGTTAGCTCGCGTTAATGTTGAGCGAGACAAGTCTCCTATATTCAAAGCGGTAGCGGCGCCAAAGGACAAGTCAACAGGGAAAACCATTCCCCTGAGTGGGTGGACATTAAAGCACTATATTGACGTCGCACATGAACTGAAATGGATCTCGCAGTCGGCTAGGGATGTTGGTGCAGTAATGCGAGACTACCGGAATTATGTTCATCCGTTTAAGGAAGTATCGCATGGAGTTGTAATTCACGACGACGATGCCAAGTTGTTTTGGGAGATTTCTAAGAGCATTACTCGGCAACTATTATCTTAACGAAAATCGGAAGGGCCATAAGGGGCCAGGCTACTTAAATTGTAAGGTCTGCATGGCTGGAGGGCCGCTCTTATGACAACCGAACCTTCCCAGTTGTTCACTCTGCTCAACGCGGCTGCAAAGAGCTGTGGCGTCGGAACGTGATCAAGGCCATCTCCTCCCGCCCCTGATTGACAGTGCTTTGTCTGCTCGCCACAATCCTGCCGCATTCAGATTTCGTTCAAACGGCCAACTCGAAGAACTCTTGAGGAGCTGTCTGGATTACATCTGCAAGAAGGAGATGGTGTCTGGAGCCACTCTAGAATGCACCTTGGTTGATGTCGGTTCTCTTGAAACGGGATATTGAATGAGAGTCTTTGTGATCGCTCTATTGCTTGCTGTGGCTGGCAGTGCAGGATGCTCTACTGCTGTAACGCTAATCGGAGGAAGCCAAGATTCTCGCTTTAGCTGTGGTGGGGCTACAATTCCAAGAATGTACTCAGGCCTCTTTAACGATATCAGATTTCTGAGTGACAATAGCCCAGATAAGGGACTTGTTGCCTTCGACGTGCCGTTTAGTGTCGTTGCTGATACGGTGGTGCTTCCTTACACAGTTGCCACTCAATTGATTTACGGCAATCTTTGCAGCGATGGAGAAAAGTCTCCGCCAGCTAAGCCCGAGTAACGTGTAGGCAAGGGTGAGAACAAGAGAACGGACTACTTAAATTATAAGGCCTGTGTGCTTGGAATGCCGCTCTTACAAACGGCTCTTTCAAAGAACTCGTGAGGGGTTGTCGTGATTCCACCTGATATGCAGGGGTATGCGCTCAAGCGCGGTGAGGGTCGGTCCATCGACATTCGGGGGACGAATCACAGGTAAGGGAAATACGATGGCTCAACGATATCCCGAACTCTCCAGCACCCATATCGATTTCATCTCCCATCAGAAGGTCTTCTTTGTCGGAACCGCGACGGCAGAGAGCCGGGTGAATGTGTCGCCCAAGGGGATGGATTCCTTGCGGGTGCTCAGCCCCCGGCGCGTGGTGTGGCTCAATGTCACCGGGAGCGGGAATGAAACGGCGGCCCATGTTCAGCAGCACCCGCGCATGACGCTGATGTTCTGCGCCTTTGAGGGGCCACCAGTGATTCTGCGGCTCTACGGCACTGCGACCGTCGTCCACCAAGGCGACCAGGAATGGCGCGAGCTTGTCGCGCTGTTCCCTTCGCTGCCTGGCGCGCGGCAGATTTTCGACGTGACGCTCGATCTCGTGCAAACCTCCTGCGGGATGGCGGTGCCCTATCTCTCCTATACCGGCGACCGCGAGTTGCTGAACGAGTGGGCCGCCAAGAAAGGCGAGGAGGGGTTGCGGCAGTATTGGAAAGAGAAAAATCAGCTCAGTCTCGACGGCCTTCCCACGAATATCGTCAGCAAAGACGGCGATGATTTCGGAGTGAAATGACAAAGAAAGGCGATGGTTACTGAATCGGACGGTCTTGCCCTGCCAGCGGGGCTCTCTTCTCGCGGAACAACCTCTATCCCTCCTCGTGAGAGTGCTCTTCTACAATGAAACGATTTCTCTGCCTGCTTGTTGACACTTTCTTGTCTGAAGTTTAGCCTGTCGCCGAATTTACTTCGCATACCAGTTAATTGCTGAGTCTTCACGAAGGAGGAATAGGATGCTCTCTCGTCTCGCACTCGTTGTGCTCCTGCTCGGAACGTTTGGCTGTTCTTCGGCCACGTACATTCGCGCCACGGTCACGGACAATCCTCTCGATCGAGTTGCGCAGCAGGCCCGGGACAACTGGTCTGTTGAGCGGGTTGATGCCAATACCCTAATTCTCACCGATGCCTGGCCGATTCACAGTACCCTATCTCTTGGGTACAGCGCCTCTCACGCAAATCTCTCGTATGACGCGCCGGCTTCTGTGCTGAACATTCAGTACTATTTCCAGTCGAATCAGCTTTTCATGCTCTTCATTCCCTTCACTCTGGATGCCGAACCTGGGCTTGCCGGGGGAGCGCTTAAACCGATCATGAGTGGCCAACTCAACGATATTATGCGATGGAGCGGCGCTTCGGTGGTATCAAGACGTGCCGGTGATAAATCCGACCCCTTCCCTCCCAAGGGTGCAGCTTCATCGCCACAGGCTAATTAAACCTGGAAATAGGAACATTCGAGATTTCAGTTTGCCTCGCGGCCGTGATGAGCGTCAGGCATAGGGGCGATGGAGGCAGCTTGGCGGGCGGGGATCAGAGAGGTCAAGGGGGCGGGTAGCCTGCGAATGTCTGTTCGGGTGATTTGATCGTGGGGAGGGTCTCGTGAGTATTTTATGGTTGCGCAGTTGGTTTCTCATTGGGGCTGTTTTTGCGATGGAGGTTGGTTATGGCGTTCTTCCATTTTATGTCGATGCAAGCCCGGACGTTACAGTCGACACGCAAGCAACCCCGATTGCAACTGAGCCTGGGCTGGGAGCTGATCAGCGGCAATTAGTTGCGGTAGCCGTTTCGCACATCAAAGCACGACGTCTTTCTGAAGCAGACAATATCCTGGATCAGGTTCTCGCAGTCTTCCGTGGGAAACTGACGGATCCTGGCGCGATCTATATTTCTGCTGCGACGAGGGATGAGTTTGCAGACTACAAGAAGACCGCAACGGTATCGGGGAAAATTATCTGGTTGGATTGGAGCTTCCGAGAGGCGTTGCACTTAAAGGCATTTATTGAAGCGGCCTCAAAACGGTTTGAGCCCGCACTCCAATTTCTTGCTGAAGAAATCAAATACGCACCTACTGCGGCTGCCCCATACATCGAGCAAGGATATATCCGCAATCAGCTCGGAGATCCTAAAGCGGCTTTGGAGGCATATTCACTAGCCTTGGATCGATCCAGAAGGCATGTCAGCTCGGCGCCATTGGAGGGACCCGCGTTGCGGGGCATGGGAGTGGCTCTAATTGATCTTGGTGATTTAGATCTGGCTGAACGGTGGCTTCGGGAGTCGCTCAAAGTAGAACCAGCCAATCCTGTTGCCGTGCATGAGTTGGAATACATCAAGCAGCGGAGAGGTGCCAGTTTGGCTCCGTAGCCTTAGGTCCGAACCTGGGCTGTGCCCTATCTCTCCTACGCCGGCGACCGCGAGTTGCTGAACGAGTGGGCGGCCAAGAAAGGCGAGGAGGGGTTGCGGCAGTATTGGAAGGAGAAGAATCAGCTCAGTCTCGACGGCCTTCCGACGAATATCCTCGATCACAAGGGGGATAATCCATGAATGAGGACGAGCATAGCGGACAGGCTACGTGAAGTCGTAAGGTCTGTCCGGTTTGAGCCCCGCCCGTGAGGCAACATCCGAACCGATTGAGTCGTTCGCTGTTCCCGGCCGGTTTCTATCGCTGTCTCAACTGACGACGCGCGAGGAGCCAGGGCATCACGGCGAAGAGCATCAGGCTTAGATAGTAGCCGGTCCCTGCAACCGGGTCGCGATTGACCACGACCTCCGCCGGCGACAGACCCCGAAGCGTGATCCCTACCAGGAATTCCGCGGCCAGCATATACCCGGTTGCCATCAATCCAACGGCAAGCTGTTCCCATGGCTGTGCGTCCTGAAGATATTGCCTGGTGATCCATTGGGCGGCTATGACGATGACGGTGAGCATGAGGGGCATTTCGAGGAGTTCCGCCGCCCGCTCGCTTAGAAGGGGGAGGATGAACAGGACACGAATCGTTCCCAGGGCGAAGCCGGCCCCGAAGACGATCAGAAAATAGACGAGCGCGGGTGTGAGTCTGTGCATGGAAGCTTCAGCGTAGCCGAGTGAGCGGCGGCTGTAAATGTTCCCGATGAGGGATCTGCCGCGCTGTTGCAGGAGAGTCTCGTGTTTTATGGACGGGGCATGAGCCGAAACAAAGGGGTTGAGAGGCTTTGTTTGATTGCCTCGTCTGTGCGGACCTGTGGTGCCAGCCAAGAGCCTGCTGAGTAGCGCTCCGTTGAGCCACGCCTGACGAAGGACTCTGCCGCGCCCGGGCCGTCGTCTCATCGCTGATTCCCATTCTTGACGCAGGGCAGTGGCAAGCGTAGGGTTCTCTGCGCTGAGAGGTCTGCATGATTCCTATATTGATCGGTGTGCTCTCTGCCGTTGGGATTGCCGCGCTGGCCAGGTCCACGCGATTTGACCAGGACCGCAGCTTCTATCCCACCGTGCTCGTCGTCATTGCGGCGTACTACATTCTCTTTGCCGTGATGGGCGGTTCGCCCCAGGCGCTGGTGTGGGAGCTTGCGGCAGCCGTCGCTTTTTCGACCGTGGCCATCACGGGGGCGTTGCGCCTGCCTGTGCTCGTCGGAGTGGGGATCTTCTCTCACGGCCTCTTCGATTTCGTTCACTACATGATGATTGAGGATGCCGGCGTTCCGGACTGGTGGCCGGGCTTTTGTGGTTCGCTTGATGTGGTGTTAGGGCTATGGGTGATCGGCCTCTCCCGTTCAGATGGGACAATCAAAACGGCTGCTCGATGAGGGCTGTGAAGGAACTGGGGCAGTCAACACAGGTGACGTGTGGATTGTCTACCGGGTACGAGAGGCGTAGCCTTATAACATGACGCTTGAGCTCAAGATTCCCCCGATGGCGGTCGCCCTGATCACAGCCGCCTGTATGTGGCTTGCGGCGAGGGCCGTTCCGGGTATTGAAGTTTCCTTTCCCGGGCACGATGTCGTTACCGGCACGGTGGCGGTGTCGGGTGGATTCATTGCTCTCTTGGGTGTGGTCGCATTCAGCCGGGCAGGCACGACTGTCAATCCCATGAAACCAGGGTCCTCGTCTTCTTTAGTTGTGACCGGAATCTATTCCGTCACACGCAACCCGATGTATCTGGGGGTGCTCCTGGTGCTGCTTGCCTGGGCGATCTATTTGGCCAATGTTCTGACCGTTCTCTTTCTCCCGGCATTCGTTTGGTATATGAACCGGTATCAGATCGAACCGGAAGAACGGGCGCTGACCTCATTGTTCGGGACGGAGTTCACCGCCTATGCCGCCCGGGTGCGGCGGTGGATTTGATTCGCCTCAACGCGGTTGTTGAGCGAAGTGAGTACATACGTCGAAGCAAAGTACGAAAGAGCGGGTTGATCATTCCATAAGCACAGGAGGTCCCATGCAACGCAAAGGCTCGGCTATCTGGCAAGGCGACTTGAAGTCCGGCAAAGGCACTGTGTCGACGGACAGCGGAGTGTTGTCGCAGACGCAATATTCCTTTTCGACGAGATTCGAAAGCGGCAAGGGCACCAATCCGGAAGAGTTAATTGCCGCCGCGCATGCCGGGTGTTTCACGATGGCGCTGTCCGGGCAATTGGGCGCTGCCGATCTGGTCGCTGAGAAACTGGAGACGACGGCCACTGTCACGTTCGAGAAGCTTGAAGCCGGATGGACCGTGACGGGCATCTTGTTGGATGTCAAAGGCAAAGTGCCCAAGGCGGATCAGGCCGCGTGGGAGAAGGCGACGCAGGCCGCCAAGGCCGGCTGCCCGATCTCGCGCCTGCTCAACACGACGATCACGATGCAAGCTAGGCTGGAAGGATAGTGTGGCCGCGGCCGGTTCCTGGGCGGAGCAAAGGGGACCGGCTACTCAAATCATAAGGCCTGCATGGTTGGAGGACCGCTCTTATGACACAAGAACCGACTCAGTCGTCCACTCTTTCCAACGCGGCAGTCGAGATGCTGTGGCGGGGCGATGTGATTGCAGCGATTAAAGTCGTGCGTGCAGAGCGGAATCTTGGTCTGAAAGAGGCGAAGGATCTGGTGGATGCCTACATCCGCTCGCAACCATCCTTGCGGCAGAAGATGGAGCAGGCTCAAGCGGAGATGTGGCAGAAACTGAAGCGAGGGTTGCTCGTTGCGCTGATCTTTGCCGCCGCCGCCGCGTATGTCTTCTTCCAGAGCCGGTAGCTGAGTCGAGGGAGACGTCCGCAGTCACGAAGCCGTCCCTTCATTCAGAACTGTGCGCTCCTGACCTTCTTCCCCTACAGTGTGGTTCTCTTCTGGCGACCCCGTAAGAGAGCACGAGTGATCGTCACGCCATGTGTCTCACATCCGGTCAGTTCTGCGCGCTCTCTGTCTCCGGGGGTTCCCAGATATCCAGATGCTTGCCTTCCACTTTGAAGACCTGTTGTGCTCCGAAGATATGTTCCACTTCTTCGGGCGAGGACATTTGCACGACCCCGATGAAATAGCCATGCCTATCCCGCTGGACTTGCACGGATTTCACATCGCCGAAAGGGATGAAGATCTGACGGAGCTGTCTCTGGGTGTACGCGGGCGGGAACCCGCTGACGTAGAATTTTGACGCCATGCCTGCACCTCCATGTGAGAGGAAGGCGTTGCCTTCGTGAGCAAAGAGCGGAAAATAAGTCCAAGTTAGAGGTTCGGTACAGGGCTTCTTTACCGGCTCTTGCGCCAGGCAATGTCCTCCTTCTTCCTGAGTATCTGCAATAAGTCTACCAATCAGATTTCAGACACGCCACTAGGTGAATCCCTGGGTGCATGTTCTCGATCAGGACGAGTCGGACTCTTCCCTGGTCGCAACTCCATCCTCAGCAGCTTCGAGTATCTTTTGTGTGCCACACAGGTATTTGTCCCCGGCGCATGACCGTCTGACAAAAACGACACAGTGTTGTGACCATGTGGCTTCTTCCGCCACAGTGAGTGGGACGGCCATAGAGGCAGCTTCGCCGCTCTCAAGATGGCGGCTGGTTACTGAAGTCACACCTCTTTTGCTTAGCACGCCTAAGAAATCGTTCGGTTTTGTGATGGGTTAGCTGAGCGGCCCTTGGGGGCTCGTGCATCGGCCTGATGCTGACCTCGATCCTTCACACCATTCATTCCCGTCGGCGTGACTTTTGCTCAAGAGAGCCATTGTTCGTTGATCGCATTGCACGATAGCCTCGTGCTTTCACCTCTGGTGTTTGGGGGATGATGAAAGTTCTGCTCAGCCTCCTGTTGCTGCTGGCCGGACTTCCATCCCTGGCATCGGCTGAGTGGTATGTGGCAGGACAATTTGGTGGCAACTTTCCCGATAAGCTGACGGCGGTGCGGGGCACGGGCATTCTCAAGGGGCTCGATGCTCCCGACTTCCCTC